>CAVHXL010000027.1:0-15313 GCA_963639885.1 bacterium
TTTTCAGCTCCCTGATATTCGAGCTTGAATTTTCTGCGATGTACATCTGGACATCAGCCGGGATCTCTATGTCTACCGATCCTTCGGAATTCCGATACTCCTCGATGAACCCCTTCACGATACCCAGTTTCGTCTCAACCTCGGGAGGTTGAATGTCCATCGTGCCGCCCGAGTTGAATCTTGTTTTATATCGTTCATCGATATCGATGTTTTTTGGGGCCCTGTCGGCGGACAACACAACCTGTCTGCCTTGGCTTGTCAGCTTGTTGAATATTTGGAACAGGATGTCGAGCGTTGCTTTCTTCCCCTGCAGTTGCTGCACGTCGTCGATCAGCAAGACATCGGCTTCTTCGTATCTGGTCTTGAATGTTCGGTAGCTTTCCTTGTCCCTGTCGTGTGCGGCTACTGCATCGGAGTAGTCGTTGTAAAGCTCTGCCGAGTCAGCGTAGACAACTTTTAGGTCCGGGATATTTTGTATTATGTAATTCTGGATGGACCTGAGGAGATGCGTCTTCCCCAAGCCTGATTTTCCGTAGATGAAAAGTGGGTTCAGGTGCGGGTTGCCCGGCATCTCTGCAACCGATAAGGCCATGGAATAAGCCATTCGGTTCGAGTCGCCTATCACGAAATTCTCGAACGAGTATGCGGCTGCGGTTCCCATGCCCTGGTTCATTGTGCTTGGTTTTGTTTTACTGTCGGTTTCCGATGAGGTTTTCGCCTGACCGGCGCTCTCGTCTGCGCTCTTTATGGTTGCGTTCGGGGTTTGGGGCTTTTCGGTGATGTGGAAGCTGTCCGGGGACGGTGTGTCTTCACCGGCTTCCTGTTGTTGGTACTGCGCTTGAAGATTGAGATGCTCCGTTTGCGGAGCCAGGTATCCGTCTTGTGCCATGGATGATCTTGCGGGCGAACTCGGCATATTCGGCGTCGTGCTCGCAGAATTCATCGCACCGGCCTGGACCGTGTCGGCCTGAACCATGCTTGCCTGGGGTTTCTGGATTGGCGCGGGCGCCGGGGTCGCCGGTGCCGTTGGTGCTGCCGGTGCTGGGGCGGGTGTGCCGGCGTCGACCTCGATGATGACCGTGAACTCGATACCGTGAATATCCTCAAGCGCCATTTTGATATACGAAGCATAGTGACGCTCGATCCATGTTTTGATGAAGTCATTGTCCGCGGTGAGCATGATGAACCCGTCGCTTGCCGCTTGCGGATGCAGTCGTGAAAAGAAGGCGTCGATTTGCGCCGGGTCTATATTGTCGTAGCCCTTTATCTTTTGGCAGACATCGGACCATATCCGATCGAGCTCTTCGCTATTCATTTTCTGAGCTCCTTTAGTTCGCGTTCGTTCTTGCATTTACAGGCTTGGTGAGTGTGGGCTGAGGGATGTTTTCCACAATGTTGGCTTTATTGTGCCGCTCTTTGGTGGAAAACGCTAGAGGAGGTTAACCACCTGAGCTCCGATATCGCTTAAAATGCGCTTCTTGCCTGCGGTTTTAACCAGTAAACCCATCTCTTCAAGCTTCTTGAGCGTTACCGAGGCGCTTGAGTTCGGTATGTTGGTTAGTTGGTTCAGCTCTTTCACTCCGAGCATTTTCTCGTTTTTGAATATCTTCAAAACGTCCCTCTCGCGCTGGGATAGCGACGAGATTATGGGCAGAACGCTTGCGTTCTGTGCCGATTGGGAAGCCGTTGATATGGGCTCGTTCTGAATGGGCATCGCATATAGGGGCGCCTGTTGAGCTGTTGGTGGGTAGATGCTTTGTCCCGGGTAGGGCATCTGGTTCACTCCGACTGGCTGCTGGTATATCTGCCCCGGTATCTGACTTGCAACCAGGCCCTGAGCTTGGGCCCCCGCATAGGGGTTCTGCGCAACGTGCGCCCCTTGATAGTATTGAGCTTGCGGCGTCAATTGGTTTTGCTGGTACGGGTATGCGATATCGTCCTCGTCTGCTACATGGTAGAGGGGTTCGCTGCTGTTATCCTCTTCAGCCTCCGCTTCACCGTTGTTCCCGTTGGCGCTTATAGTGACAACGGATCCGGTTCCAAGGTTATCTTCTATGGATATCGTTCCTCCGGTAAAGTCGAGGTACTCCCTCACGATTGGCAGGCCTGAACCTACTCCCCTTATATAGCGTTTCATTGGTTCTATTGCGGACGAGAATCCCGGAAGCTGCGCCCTGTCTTTACATGGTATTCCTGGGCCTTGATCCGAGAAGCGAATAGTATTCCCGCCATTTAGGATCGAGACGGTTGCCTCGTTGAAACGCGCGTGGATGAAGTTTTCGGATACCTCTCTTATTACCGTGTAGGGGATTGTTCCTCCGGATGCTTTCGCTTGCTCGTACACGGTGGTCGAGAGTTTATCGATGAATTCCCCCGTTGGGGCCGGTTCAACTTCGGTTACTCGTGGAGCGCTGAGAAGATCGTCGTAGAGAGCTATGCGCGCAACCGAGTTCACGTGATCGAAGTCGTAGCTGGCTTCTGGTTTTTCACTCTTCGGAATCACTTCTTCTTCAGGCTTTTTTTCTGTGCTCATCTGCGACTTCTTCTTTTGCTCTAATTGTTGAATGAACAGTTTTCAACAATTTCCGGAAAATTCATTGAAAGTGTACCTTGTTTTGAATTCAACGTCTATTTATTAGGCTGAATTCCATGAACCATTGTGGATAAATCAATTGATTTCCGTATTTTTCAGTCCTGTTTCATTCGTATTTTCACGGTTTTCCACTTTATATTCAGGAATTGTTGAAAACAATGAATTCAGTTGAATGTTTTCACTTTTATTGAACGTCGCTGATTCAGGGCTCTTGTTAATATCCCTGGTGGAAAACGAAAGGGGGTCTCGGTTTCCTTTTCTTTGTTGACGCATTTCTGCGCGTTGCGATGAATCACCAGGTCTTGACGATATTTGGCGCTCGTAATTTTTTCTCTAAAAGTTTCTGGTCGAGTATCCCCAGATAAAACGTCATATTTCTTAATTGCTTACTCTAATGCACCTGATGAGATGGCGTGTTCATCTTGGTTTGGAGTGCTTGACAACGCGCGTTTTTTAACTTTTTCAACCGTGATCACGAAGGGAATTCGAGGTTTTCAACATTTTCCACAATTTAAGACCTGCGGAATGGTGAGTTCTTGATCCCCGGTCGTTTAAATGCTCCCCTCCCCTGAGCTTTTTTCGCGCTTCCTATACCTTGTGGTTACTGCTTGCCCATACCCTTTTTCTTGTGTAGCGACCTGCGGAAATGTGGGAATCTTGTGCTCAAGGCCGTTAATACAGTTGTTTCACTTATTTATGCTTTGAAAAAATGGTTTGACGGATATATACTCAACGGGTTGCTCTGAACCATGAAAGGGAATAGATATGAAGCGCACCTATCAACCTAACACTCGCAAGCGTGCTAAGTGCCACGGCTTCCGTGCTCGTATGGCAACCAAGGGCGGTCGCAAAGTTCTGGCTGCTCGTCGTGCTAAGGGCCGCAAGCGTCTTTGCGTCTAAAGAGTTCTCGGTTGGAGACCATCAAATCCCGCGAGGATATCTCCGATCTGTTCTCAAACGGAAAACGTTTGCGTACACCGTACGTTACGCTCATAGTGTTACCAACGAAGCAGCACGACCATCTTGGTCGTGTTGCTTTTATTGCAGGGAAGAAATCCGGCAATGCTGTGTGGCGAAATAGCGCAAAACGTCGAATGAGGGCTGTTTGTCGGGAGCTTGAAGGCCCCTATCAGGGCTTCGATGTAATATTTCTCGCGAAGTCCGGTATTTCCAACGCCAGGTATAGTAAAGTTCTCGCTACATGCGACGAGGCGTTGAAACGTGCCGGAATTCGGTAATGTTTGACTGGGGTGAAGCGTTGTGAAGGGCATTCCATGCAAAATCGCGATGCTGCTTATAACGTTTTACAGGGCGGCTATATCCCCTCTGTTCCCTTCATGCTGCCGGTTCGTCCCAACGTGTTCCGAATACGGGCTTGTTGCGTTTGAGCGGTATGGCTTCATCAAAGGTCTGAAATTGACGGTGAAGCGTATATTGAAATGCAGACCTGGAGGTCCGCATGGCTATGATCCTGTTCCTTAAAGGACGCAATGGCTTTGCACCCTCCTTGGCATAAGGAAGGATTTAATCAACTATGTGGGACGTTTTCAAGAATTGGATATTTGACGTCATTCAATTCTTCTACGGGTTCTGCCAAGACTGGGGTCTTGCGATTATCGTCGTCACGGTGATCTTCCGTATCATTATCTCCCCTCTGATGCATAAGCAGACCAAGTCTTCGTATCAGATGCAGAAGGTGCAGCCTCGCATGCAGGAGATTCAGCAGAAATACGCTGACGATCCGACTCGCATGCAGGAAGAGATGCAAAAGCTTTACGCTGATGCGAAATTCAATCCCCTTGCCGGTTGCCTGCCCATGCTCCTGCAGATGCCTATTTTCATCGCTCTGTTTCAGGTTCTGCGAGAGATGCCCAATTATCTGGGTACTGATAAGGGTTATCAATTCTTCAATTTGGTTCCTAGTCTGGTTACTACCCCGTCTGACGCCTTCGGAGAGGGTTTCGGGCCTTTTATCCCGTATCTGATTCTGATGATCATCTTTGCTGGAGCAACCTTCCTGCCGATGATTCTCATGCAGAAAGGACAGAAGGATAGCCAGCAGCGTCGTCAAACCTTGATGATGTCCGGATTCATGAGCTTGTTCATGCTTTGGATCAGCTGGGGTTCTCCCGCAGGTGTTTTGCTCTTCTGGGGTGCTTCCTCTTTGATCGGTGTTGCCCAGCAGCAGATATCCATGAGGATCATGAAGAGCAGGGATGCTGAGCAGGAAGACACTATCGATATTAAGCCTATCGAGGTTGAGGTCACGCGCAAGGCGAAGAAACCCCGTCCCAAGAAAAAGGACACCACGAAGCGTAAGTAGTTTTATTTGAGCGGCGTTCTCAGCGGAGCGCCGCTCTTTATCGTCATACCCGTAAAGGAGCAGTTATGGCTGAAGAAGAAGTTGTTGATGAGGTAGTCGATGCTGATGAAGCGGCAGCTTCCGGAGAGGAAGTTGCGCAGGCCGAGGCTGACAAATCTTCCTCGCAAGATGGTTTGAGCGATGAGGATCTTGATCGCATTGCTGATGTGGCCATCGAGACGCTTCAGG
This sequence comes from bacterium, assembly GCA_963639885.1. Lineage (GTDB taxonomy): Bacteria > Actinomycetota > Coriobacteriia > Coriobacteriales > Eggerthellaceae > Senegalimassilia. Next base: position 5,145 of record CAVHXL010000027.1, read on the forward strand.
ACATCTTGAAGCATTTTGATGTTGGGGAAGTCACCATTGATGAATATGAAGGTGATGAAGGGGAGCTTATTCTTGACATCACCGGTGACGACCTGGCGGTGCTCATTGGGCGGCATGGTAAGACGCTTGACGCCCTTCAGTTCATTGTCTCGGCTATCACCGTTCGCACCATAGGGTTTAGGTATCCTGTTGTCGTTGATGTTGAGGGTTATAAGGCTAGGCAGCGTGAGAAGCTTGAGTCAATTGCGCACAATGCGGCTAACAAGGCCGCTCGCCAAAATAAGAGCGTCAAGCTTCGTCCTATGACTCCTTATGAGCGTCGAATTGTTCATATTGCACTGCGTGGGGACGAGCGTGTTGATACCGCTTCTGAAGGTGAGGGGTCAGCTCGCCACGTTGTGGTGCTTCCGCTGTAAAGCTCGATTTCTCTTGTCAATTGAAAGCCGTGCTCCTTTGAGCACGGCTTTTTTCTTGAAGGCACCCGTCCCCTTCTTTCCATGATGAGGTTTGAACGATAAGGTATGTTTCACGTGAAACATTGCTATGAAGGGTTATCGTGCACCAGGATCTTCTCGAAAAGCATCTTTCCCTCGTTATTGAGGCAAACAAGACCACCAACATCACCAGAATCTCTTCTTGGGAAGACGGTGTGTTGTTACATGTAGAAGACTCACTTTTAGGTATGGAGGCTCTCGAACTGTGTCCTGATGGCCGTTATGTCGATATTGGTACAGGGGCTGGCTACCCTGGGATCCCTCTTGCGATTGAATCCGGTAGAGAGACCCTGCTTGTGGACTCGGTTGCAAAGAAGATCCGTATCGTAGATGGTTTCATTGAAGAGCTTGGCTTAACCAATGTTTCAACCTATGCAGGGCGGATTGAGGATTTAGGTCGTGAACAGGCTGGTCAATTTTCAGCAGTGACTGCCAGGGCCTTATCAAAGCTATCCGTGCTTATGGAGCTCGCCTGCCCCCTTCTTAAAAAAGGTGGCCGTTTGATTTGCTTCAAGGCGAAGGTGGATCAAGAGGAATATGACCATGCTTTAGTCGTTGCCAAGCGGCTATCAATGAAGCTTGTTTACGATAAGACGTTTCAGCTCGGGGATTATCAGCGTAGGATTGTCAGCTTTGAAAAGGTTGGAATACCGAGCATCAAGCTCCCCCGTCGTGTCGGGCTGGCTCAGAAAAAACCTCTATGATCCTACCTCGTTTGTTTAGGTAAATTCACTTCTGCAAGGTTTTTGCAATCGATTTATCTGAATCGTGCCAGTTAAAAACTCGGGTAAATGACGTCGAATTTTTCGAGCCTAAAGACGTTATACTAGGTTGGATGACATGAAAGGGGGTTCCTGTGGGATTCTTTGACGGCCTGAAAAGAGATAAAAAGAAGAATGAGCCGGTTATCCAGGAACAGCATCGAATTGAAGAGGTGGATGACGAAATTGCTATTGACCATATCGAGGTGGTCGAACGTGATCCCGAGCCTGTTGCCCCTGCTCCTGCAGAAGATGCTTCTTTTGAGATAGAGTCTCGGCCCATTAAATCCTACAAGGACAAACAGCCTGTAACTCATGTCGTCGGTCAGACCAAGATAATCGCCATCATCAATCAAAAAGGCGGTGTTGGCAAGTCGACAACCGCGATCAACCTCGCTGCAGCTCTTGGGGAGTTAGGTAAGCAAGTACTGCTTGTTGATCTTGATCCGCAGGGTAATTCCTCAAGCGGCTTGGGAATTGAGAAGAATCGTGTCAATAATTGCATCTACGATGTTCTACTTAACGATGTGCCTATAACCGACGTCATCATTCCTGATGTGTTTCCGGGACTCGACTTGGTTCCTGCCACTATTAATCTTGCAGGTGCTGAGGTTGAGCTCGTCTCTGAGATGGCGCGGGAAAATCGCTTAAAGGATGCTGTTGGAAGCCTTCGTGGGAAATATGACTTCGTGTTCATCGATTGTCCACCTTCGCTTGGATTACTGACCATCAATGCGTTGGTTGCTGCTGATAAGCTCCTTATTCCCATCCAGTGTGAGTTCTATGCGCTGGAAGGTGTGACAAAACTTCTTGATTCAATGAAACGTGTCAAAACCAGGTTGAATCCAACGTTGGATATCTACGGTGTTCTGATGACCATGTATGACGGCCGAACAACGCTTTCTCGACAGGTTGTTGAAGAGGTTCGCGGATATTTTGGAAATGTAGTCTTCAAAACCCAAATACCAAGAACAGTTAAATTATCGGAGGCTCCAAGTTTCGGGCAGCCTATCAATCAATATGATCCTACGGGAAAAGGCGCGCAGTCCTACATGGAGTTAGCTAAGGAAGTGATTGCTCGTGGCTAGAAATGGAAGAGGTGGCCTTGGAAGAGGTCTTAATTCCCTTCTGAATGGTTCCTACGATGAGGCTATTCCCGACGATAGCGTGCCTGAAAGGGTGACGGTTAATATCGAGCAGAATCGTGAGCAGAAACCTGTTCGCGATATTGCGCATCAAGCTTATTCGCATCCGAGCGAAGCTCGAACCACTGTTCCTCTAGAAGATCAAAAGCCAGAGTCTATTGCCGACAATGGCGAAATGGTGACCATAAAGGGTGTTGTGGAGCGTGAAGCACGCCCTGCTCCAGCACCCGCTCCGAAGGATGTCGAAGAGGTTGTTGCGGGGATCGATAAAGCGACGGATGAGGTATCTATTGATAAGATTGCCCCTAATCCCGATCAGCCCCGCACGAATTTTAAGCGCGAAGAACTGGAGGAGTTGGCTCAATCCATTCAAAAAGATGGCCTTTTGCAGCCGATTCTTGTTAGAGTCATTCCGGATGGATCTTATCAGATCATCGCTGGCGAACGTCGTTGGCAGGCATCAAAACTTGCGGGTCTCGAAAAAGTGCCTATTCGCATCAAAGATGCTGATGATGACAAGGCGCTTGAGCTCGCTCTCATCGAGAACATTCAACGTTCCGACCTGAATCCTATTGAAGAGGCTTATGGGTATCGTCGCATGATGGAGCGCCTGAATATGACGCAGGCGGAAGTTGCTCAGGCGATGTCGAAAGGCCGTTCAACAGTTGCAAACGCTCTCCGTCTGCTGGAGCTTCCCGAAGAGGCGCAGCAGCTTCTTTTCGAGGAGAAGATTACAGCGGGGCATGCTCGTGCGATTTTGTCGATTCCAACGAAAGAAGGTCGTGAGCGTTTAACGAAAAAGCTCATCGAGGAAAAACTGACGGTTCGTGAGGCTGAGTCCCTGGCTCGTTTGTTTTCGGGTAAGAAATCGGATACATCTAAGCCTCGAGTTCCCGTTCCTAAGGAATATAAAAAGGTTGCGAGAACGCTTAAGGATGTGCTTGACACCAATGTTCGTGTGAAGTCTTCCAATGGAAAGAACAAGATTGAGATCGAGTTCAAGGATGAATCTGATCTCGAGAGGCTGTTCCGTGGCATCCTTGCCTCGAATCTGAAGGAGTAATGTCTGGCGTGGAGTCTGGGTTGTAATTACCATTCTCGCCCAAACGCCATTAGGAGCATCATGCGCTCCTTAAGAGTTTTAGCGGAAGCCTTAACTTCTCAGAAAAGAATTCATGGGGTTGAGCGAGGTCTCAACCCCATTCAGGATGTACCTGAAAGAATTTACTTACTCTTTCTTCCTCTATAGGAGTTCTTCAGCTGACCGCAAGCCCCATCGATATCAGACCCTCTGGAATCACGTAAGGTTGCTTCGATTCCAGCATTGTTGACTTTCGAAAGCCATAATTCAACAGTTTGACTTGTGCTCGGTTGGTAAGGTGAGCCTTCAATCGCGTTGATAGGGATGAAATTAATGTGGCAAAGCATGCCTTCGCAGTACTCAAGAAGCGCGTTAAGGTCAGCTTTCGTATCGTTAACGCCATTTATCATGATGTACTCGAAGGTAATACGACGGTTGGTCTTCTCGATATAAGCGTTAAGTTTTTCTCTGAGTTCGGTTAGGGGATGCGAGGCTGTTTTGGGCATTAACGATGTCCGTACCTGTTGCTGAGCTGCATGGAGGGAAATTGCCAGGGTGAATTGCTCTGGTTCGTTTGAAAAACGCTCGATACCTGAGGGTATCCCGCAGGTCGATATGCATATATGTCGAGCACCAATGCCCAAACCCTTTTCATGATTCATGATACGTAAAGCGGAGAGAACGTTGCTGTAGTTTAAGAACGGTTCCCCTTGCCCCATTCCTACAACATTTGTCACGCGTCGTCCCATGCGATGTTGGACGGTTAAAATTTGATCGATGATTTCCCCAGGGGTGAGGTTTCGTGTGAATCCTTCCTTTCCTGTTGCGCAAAATGAGCACGCCATAGGACAACCAGCCTGTGTGGAGAAGCAAACGGTGAGACGACTTCCATCACGTGAAGGAATGGCTACTGTTTCAACAATAACGTGGTCATGCAGCTCAAGAAGATACTTCCTTGTTCCATCCGTCGATATGGCCTCTTCAAGAACATTTGGCACGTGTAAGGGGTGTGTAAGTGCGAGATCCTGTCTCAAGGAGGCGGGGATATTCGTCATCTCATCGTAGCTGCAAACCCCTTTTTGATAGAGCCATTCGAAGAGTTGCTTCCCACGGAATGCCGGTTGTCCCATATCTTTGAGAATGGAAATGAGTTGGTCATATGAGTATGTTTTGATTGGAGTATTCATGGGCGTCATTATAGCGTGTTTCACGTGAAACACTTCTCTTCGACCAGGATAAGATAAGAGCTATAAGGGGGCTTTGCTATACTGATGATATTGGATGTATAGAGAAAGAAGGAAGCATGTCAGGAGTCGATCCCCGTTCATGCCGTGTCGCGTTACTTGCTGGTGGTAAAAGCAACGAGCGTGAGATTTCGCTTGCTTCTGGCGATGGTGCCCGGGAAGCATTGCTTGCTGCAGATTTTTCCGTTGTGGATATAGACCCCGCAAATTCGAACGACCTTAAGCGGTTGATCGAGGAGCATTTTGATGTTGCGTTTCTCTGCCTTCATGGTAAGTACGGTGAGGATGGCACTGTGCAAGGGCTGCTCGATATCATCGGCATTCCCTACACTTGCTCTGGTGTGTGGTCGAGTGCATTGGCGATGGACAAGCCGAAAGCAAAGGTATTCTACGAAAAGTCGGGCGTGCCTACTCCCCCTTCAGTTACGGTTTGCAAGGGTCAGTCCGTAGATGTGTCGTCGATCGTTGCTCAACTTGGCGAACATGTAGTTGTGAAACCTGGCAATGAAGGTAGCGCTATCGGCGTCTTCATTGTTGAGGGTAAAGATTCCATAAAGGGAGCCCTTCAAAAAGCTCTCGAAATTGATGACGAGGTGCTTGTTGAGCGTTATATCAGCGGGACCGAGCTTACGGTTGCTGTTTTAGGGAACGATGATCCTGTTGCATTGCCTATCATCGAAATCATCCCGAAGAGCGCTTTCTATGACTTCGAGTCAAAATATGCTGCTGATGGATCTCAGCATATTTGCCCTGCGCGATTGCCTTTGGAAGTAGCGGAGAAGGTTCAAAAAGAAGCAGTTAAAGCCCATAAGGCCCTGTCGTGCCGGGGAACCTCTCGCAGTGATTTTATATTGGAAGAAGATGGGTCTTGCTGGTGTTTGGAAACGAATACTATTCCAGGAATGACTGCGACATCCCTCTTACCGGACGCTGCGAAAGCGGCGGGGATGTCGTTCCCCGAACTTTGCAAGAAGTTGATTGAGCTCGCTCTCGAAAAGCCTGTCAGGTAAAGCAAGTTAAGTCCACACGCCCCGAGTAAAGCGGTGCGCGCGGGCTTAACTTGGTTAGAGCACCCCACAGGACTTCAAGCCAAAAACCATCGCGGCAACCATCGCCAAGAGAAACGCCCAACTAACAAGATAGCAACCTTTGTTGCCTTTACGGCCTTCTTTGACCATGGTGTCCATCAGACTGCATGTTTTTTTAAGTATAGCTGTATGCTTATCGGTTTCGGGAAACGGGGTTCGCTGAGAGGGTTCCCAGGAGCCATGAGATTCGATGATATTTTCAAGCGCTTGAGGGCCTAGATCGATTTTAGGTCGTATGCCCTTGCTGATCAGCTTTGCAACGGTGGCTGTAAAGGTGTCGAACTCGGATGCAAGGGAGGGTTCGAAAGAGATAAGCGCCACTTCACCCCAATAAGATCCCCCATCGGCTGAATCGCTAAACGCGACAAAGGAAAAGACGACGTTCGTTTTCCATCCCCGAGCTGTGAGTATTTCGAGCTTATGGGAAACCTTAGGGTCCAGGTAGCCTATATCAGCGCCAAAAGGATTCTGAATCCATGCTTGCGTGATACCTTTAGAAGGTCGTAAGTCGATGCTGAATAAATCGCCAACGATGCAGTCGGATCCCAAAAGAACAGCAGCATCTTTTTTATTATTAGTCTCGAACCTAGCATAGGTTCCGAAACAATGATCATCGATCATATGCATCCTTTCCAATGTATTGTGCGAAAGCGTAGCACAAACGGAATTGGCATGGCCGTATCTTTGAAAGAGCCGCAGTGTCATAAAATAATACAGTTGCAAAAGAGTGGATGCGGAATCCTATAAACCTGATTGATGAGATTGGAATGCGCGTGAGCGACGAATTGCTTTCATATATTTGCGAAGGAACGCCGCAGGCGATTATCGATCGCTATGCAAGGCTCCCGCAGGTGGCCCATGAATCGGATTTTGGTGATCTTGATCGTGATGTTGTCGTCATTGATACGGAAACAACGGGCTTTTCCTTTAACCATGATGAATTGACTCAGATTGCTGCGGCCAGGATTGAAAAAGGTGAGATCACCGACTGGTACGTAACATTCGTAAACCCAGGAAAGGAAATTCCCGACGAAGTCGCGCATCTTACGAACATTCATGACGAAGACGTTTGCGACGCTCCGAGCCCGGACGACGCATTAAAAGGTTTGGCGGAGTTCGTCGGCGATTCAAAATTGGTTGCGCATAATGTTGGTTTCGATAGAACGTTTACGACAAGGCATCCTTCGGGATACCCCTTGCTCGATAACGTTTGGATAGACTCCCTCGATTTGGCGAGAATAGCTCTCCCCCGTCTGAGATCGCATCGCCTTATCGACTTGGTTCATGCTTTCGGGGCGCCGGTATCAACGCATAGGGCAGACGATGACGTTGCGGCAACATGTGCGATTTATCGTATTTTGCTTGCGGCAGTGGATGCCATGCCTAAGCCGTTGATTGCCAAGATCGCATCGCTCACGACTCCTGAAGAATGGCAAACGCAGATTGTTTTTGAATACCTATCAAGTCCTACCTCAAGTGTTTCACGTGAAACATCCATGCCAGCGGACGCTTCAGATGAAAATAGTTCGGTAACAATATATGAACAACAAGGGCAGCTCGGGTGGGCAACAAATCCGCTCGATCTGTTCTCGATGCGGCTTCTTCGGAGAGATAGGCTGAGGAAAGTCGAGAATCGAACGAAAATAGATGCTGAGACAATTGCTTCAGATCCAGCACGCGAGCTCTTGTTCCCGTCGGATGAAATGATCTCAGATGCATTCTCCCAAGACGGCGTAGTGGGCAGGTTGTATTCAGATTACGAACCCCGTAAAGAACAGCGAACGATGAGTCGCGCGATTTCGCGGTCATTCAGAGGTGGTAAGAACCTCGTTGTTGAAGCAGGGACCGGTGTCGGAAAGTCGATGGCATATTTACTGCCGATGGCTCTTACCGCGAATAGGAATAAGATTACGGTAGGTGTCGCGACGAAAACGAACGCCCTTCTTGATCAACTCGTATACAAGGAGATTCCTGCGTTATCAAAAGCGTTGCGGGATAAGTTCCCTGAGGTAGATGAAATAACTTGTGCGCCCTTGAAGGGGTTTGCGCATTATCCATGCTTGCGACGCATTGCGAACATTGTAGAGGATGGTGCGCAGCTAGTTGAGATCCAAGGGAAAAAACAGTCGCAGGCAGCAGCTATGGCTGCACTTCTGTCGTTTATCGAGCAAACAGAGTATGACGATATAGATGGATTGAAAATCGACTACAGATTGCTTCCTCGAAAGATGATCACAACATCAAGTAAAGAGTGTCTGAGGAGGAAATGCCCGTATTTTGGAGGAACATGTTTCGCGCATGGTGCAAGGAAACGTGCGGAGTCTGCCGATATTCTTGTCACCAACCACAGTCTTCTGTTTTGCGACGTTGCTGCAGATGGAGGCTTGCTCCCACCAATTCGCTATTGGGCTGTTGATGAGGCCCATGGAGCCGAGCAAGAAGCGCGAAAGGCGTTGTCGACAAGCATTGATTCAAGTGAAGTACTGCGAGATGCTCGTAAAGTCGCAGCCGGCGATGCGCGGAGGAACGTGTTTGAGAGGGCGGAGCGTCAGGCATCCTTTGAGTCTGGTGCGCAGGAGAACGAGAAACTGTTCTTTGCGTTAAGCGCTAAAGCGAAGAGCGCCGGTGCGGTGTATGCGCAATGTGCGGAAGAGTATTGCTCAAGCGTCAAAGGTCTTCTTTTCTTTGATGCCTCTCGCAAGGGCAAGGGATACGAGGTTGTTGAATTGTGGCTGAACGACGATATTCGTCAGTCAGCTACATTCGCAGATGTCAAACAGAAGGGGCTAGCTCTCAGGGAGGCGGCAGAGAAGCTGATCTCGGCTTGCCAGAATCTCGTTGCTTATTTGGAAGATATTGAAGGGCTAGCTGCGATACAAAACGAAATCGCATCCATTGCGATTTCGCTCAAAGAGCAGACTAACGCAATCGATCTAATTCTGCATAGAAAAGATGATGCGTATGCTTATGCCGCTACATTACACAAAAAGAAAGACCGTTTCGTAGACAAGCTTGAGGCTCTCCCGATAAACGTTGGGGGAAGGCTTAATGAGACCTTGTATGCAAGAACGCACTCAATGGTATTTGCATCCGCCACTTTGTCGGTCAATGATAAATTTGACACTTTCGCAAATGCTTTAGGCCTTGGAGATAGCGAGTTTTCGGAATATGAAAGTCTGCAGCTTAACTCAAGCTACGATTTCGATAAGAACATGATCGTCTATATTCCGAGCGATATACCGGATCCGAATTCACCCGGATATGTTGCGGCGCTGCAGAAGTTCTTGGTTGATGTTCATAAAGCCCAAAATGGATCAATGCTTTCGTTGTTCACCAACCGCAGGGAAATGGAACAGTGTTTCGACTACGTTCAGCCGGAGCTCAAGAGTAGCGATTTACGCGTCGTGTGTCAGAAATGGGGGGTATCGGTAAAGGGGCTGCGGGATGATTTCCTGAAAGATGAATCCCTGTCACTGTTTGCTTTGAAGAGCTTTTGGGAGGGGTTCGATGCTCCTGGTTCAACGCTGCGAGGCGTGGTGATACCGAAGTTGCCGTTCGCAAAACCATCCGATCCTTTGTCGTGCGAACGTTCGGCGAGGGATGATCAAGCGTGGAGGCATTTCGTGCTTCCGGCCGCGGTGCTTGAGGTGAAGCAGGCAGCTGGAAGATTGATCAGAAAGGCTGATGACAGGGGAGTGCTGATTCTTGCGGACCATCGATTGGTCTCTAAAAGCTACGGCAAAGTTTTCCTTAATTCACTGCCGAGTAAGAACATTAGAGTGATGACGCAGAAGCAGATCGTTGACGATATAGCAAAAGCGAATTCGGGACTGTAACCAAAAGAATGAGAAACAGGAATGACAAAATTGCTCGTGCGGCTCATATAAAGCCGCGAACTGAAGGAACGTCTAATGAGATATCGCTTAGCGTGTTGGGTGCGGCGAGCCAAGGCGTCAATGCTTTGGGAAGCGGAAATCACGGTAGTGGATTTCTGAAAAGAAAGCGTGGTAAAGAGACCGATAAAGCTGAATTGGGTTTTGATGTTTCACGTGAAACATCAAAACCCAAAAGGAGCAAACGGTCGAGCTCCAATGAGGTGATGCGATCCTATGGTGCCCGCCGAAATGATAATAGCGATCAAAAAGCTAAGGTTATTGGTTTAAGGCGAGAGACCAAACGTAAACTTTGGCAGGATACGCCGTCAAGAGCTGGGCATCAAGCGAGTAATACCAGGGCCGCAATACCAAGGGCTTCGGTAGAGGATGAAATCAAACGAAGGAAAAAGGCGAGAAGAAGAAACAGAATCATAGTAGCAAGTTCGGTATCGGTGGCGATTGCTGCTGCATTGGTTGGTGC
>CAVHXL010000028.1:0-5935 GCA_963639885.1 bacterium
GCACGCGGTTGGCCATGTCGGTCTTCTGCTGCAGGTTGGTCTTGATGCTCTGGCGCGTCTTCTCCGCGTTCTCGCGCGAGCGCTTGTTGATGAGCACCTGCTCCATGATCTTGTCGGCGGCGGCCTTGTTCTCGATGAGATAGGTTTCCAGACGCTCCTTGAAGAACGCCGTCATGGCCTGCTGGATGAAGCGGTTGTTGATGGCCTTCTTCGTCTGGTTCTCGTAGGACGTTTGCGTCGAGAAGCAGTTGGTCACCAGCACCAGGCAGTCCTGCACGTCCTGCCACTTGATGGAGCTCTCGTTTTTGGTGTACTTGCCCTGGCCTTTGATGTAGGCGTCGATCGCGCTGGTCAGCGCACTGCGCGCCGCCTTTTCCGGCGAGCCGCCGTTCTCCAGCCACGACGAGTTGTGGTAGTACTCCTGCATTTGGAACGTGCGCGAGAAGCACAGGCAGGCGGTGATCTTCACGTTGTAATCGGGCAGGTCGTCGCGATCGCGGCCGCGGCGGTCTGCCTCGATGAAGAAGGGCTCGGTTAAGTATTCGGCGCCCACCTTCTCCAGCACGTAGTCCTCGATGCCCTTCGGGTAGCAGAAGTCCTCTTCGGAAAAGACGCCGCCCTCGCCCTCGATGCGCAGGCGGAAGGTGACGTTGGCGTTGACCACGGCCTGGCGACGCATGGTTTCGCGATACCACTCGTCGGGGATGTCGATGGACGTGAACACCTCGAGGTCGGGGCGCCACTTGATGGTAGTGCCGGTGCGGCTGCCCTCGGCGGGCTCTATTTGCAGCGCCTTCTTCTTGGCGCCGATGACCTTGCCCTTCTTGAAGTGCAGCTGGTACTTGTTGCCGTCGCGCCAAACGGTGACGTCCATGTACTCGGAGGCGTACTGCGTGGCGCACGAGCCCAGGCCGTTCGTGCCGAGAGAGAAGTCGTAGTCGCCGCCCTCGTTGTTGTCGTACTTGCCGCCGGCGTACAGCTCGCAGAAGACCAGCTCCCAGTTGAAGCGCTTCTCCGCGGAGTTCCAGTCAAGCGGGCAGCCGCGGCCGTTGTCCTCCACCTGAATGGAGCCGTCGGCAAACGCGGTGAGCGTGATGAGGCTGCCGAAGCCCTGGCGCGCCTCGTCCACCGCGTTCGACAGGATCTCGAAGGCCGCGTGCGCGCAGCCGTCCAGCCCGTCGGAGCCGAAGATGACCGCGGGGCGCAGGCGGACGCGTTCCTCGTCCTTTAGCTGGCGGATGCTGTCGTTGCCGTAGGCGGCGGTGTTTTTTGCCATGCTCGCTCTTTCAGTGGTCGTGTTTCGCAGGGCGCCCGCATTGCGCGTTCACGGGCGCGAAAGCCCTCCGTCGCCCTCGCCTATGCGCGGTGGACTTGAAGTCGTTTGGCGAAGGCGGAGAGCTCAATGTCCGGAATCGAGACTCTATCACATCGCGTTCAGCCCCTTGGAGGAACTCACGGCAAAAACATCGGACAGGTGTTCGTATCGCGTAAACTGGCGGCGACCAGCCGCCGCGGCAACCTCGCGCGGGTGCGGCGGCAACCCCGCGGCGAGCGTCGCGCCGAGCGCGAAAACGTCACCAGCCCGCAACGTGCCAGCCTGTGACGTAATAGTTCGATGAATAGTAGCCCGGCCTCCAATGCAAGCCGAACCCAACGGCTTACAATCATCCGACATCAGCGAGAGAAAGAGGAATCCATGTCGTATCTTCCCGTGGCGCAAAACACGCCCTGGCAGCAATCAACCGATTTCGACAAGAGCAAGACCGCGGTGCTCGTCATCGACGTGCTCGGCGGAAGCGATGGATGCACGCCGGGCCTGGAGGACATGGCGAGCAACAGCGTAGCTCTGGTGAAGGCCGCACGCGCGGCGGGCATGCCCGCCGTGTTCACCTGCGACGCGCACCTGCCCGGCATCGATCGCGAGCTCGAACTGTGGGGCGAGCACGGCATTGCGGGAAGCGAGGCGGCAAAGCCCCTGGCTGCATTCAAGGTTGAATCGAGCGATTACGTGCTGCCGAAACGCCGCTATGACGGGTTCTTCCAAACCGATCTCGACTTGACGCTGCGCGAGCTGGGCGTCGACACCCTCATCGCTATCGGCTGCGACACGAACATCTGCGTTCTGCAGACGCTCGCCGGCGCATATTTCCGCGGATACAAAACCATCGTTCCCGCCGACGCGACGGCCACGTTTCTCATCGGCTCGCAAGAGGCGGCGCTGGAATACTTCACGCGCTGTTACGACAGCCGCGTAACCACCACCGAAGCGGTGCTTGAGCAGATCAACGGGTAAGCACGTTGCGATGCATCCCGTTGCGTCAACCGGCACCCGGAAAATACGTCGGCGAACATTGCGCGCGCCTGGCGATAACAATAGAATCTCCCTTCGTATTTAAACGCGAAGGAGCGTAACGTGGATCAGAACCAAGCCAGCATCAGCGGGCATGAAGCGGAAGTTTCCGCGGAAAACGGAAAACGCGCGCGGAAGCATCGCGAACTTCTGACCGAGTCCTTCGATCAGGAAATGGAGGAAGTCCGCGAGCTCATGCGCGCGGCCCGCTGGGCCTCTCCCGTCGCTGAGAATGGCGACCTTGTTGACCTGCGCTTCTCCGATTCCTTTCGCCAGATTTTCGGCTTCACCGACCACGACGACTTCCCCGACGGAGTCGAATTCTTCAGCTCGCGCATCCATCCCGACGACCGCGATCGCATGTGGGAAGCGTACTACGCCGCCGCGCTCGATCGTACGGACCAAACGGCATATGACACCAACTACCGCATCCAAACCAAGGACGGCAGCTTCATTTGGGTGCGCGACGCCTGCGTGTTCCGACGAGACGACGAGGGGCGTCCAACCTCAGCCATCGGGGTTTTCGTCGACATCAACGATGCGATCGTCGCCGAGCACAGCCATCAGGAATTGCTCGAGCAGGCATTCATCAAAGCCGATTTGGCGAATAAAGCCAAAACCGAGTTCCTCCATCGCATGAGTCACGATATGCGCACGCCGCTCAACGGTATCCTTGGACTGATCAGCATTTCAAATGCGCATCCCGACGACATCGAGCTCGCTCAGGCGAACCGCAAGAAGATGGAAGTCGCCGCCAAGCATCTGCTGAGCCTGATCAACGATGTTCTGCAATCAAGCCGCCTGGAAGACGGGTCGCTTGAGCTCGCGCACGAGCCCATAGACCTTTTGGAGATGACCGAGGATATCGTCTGCATCATCATCGACAAGGCCATTGAAAAAGGCATCACGTGGGAATACGTGCGCAACATGTCGGCTATCCCGTTTCCTTACGCCTACGGCAGCGAGCTCCACCTGCGCCAGGTGCTGCTGAACATCTACGGTAACTGTATCAAATACAACCAGCAGGGCGGCAAGATAACGACCTCCATTGATAGCTGGAAGGATGAAGACGGGCGCGGCGTCTATCGCTGGACCATCAGCGACACGGGCATCGGCATGAGCGAGGATTTCGTGCGTCATATCTTCGAGCCGTTCACGCAGGAGATGCCGGGAGCTCGCAGCGACTACGAGGGCACAGGGCTCGGCATGTCCATCGTCAAAAAGCTCGTCGACCTGATGGGCGGCACCATCGAGGTGCGAAGCGTGCTCGGCGAAGGGTCGACGTTCACCGTCACCATTCCCTTTGACATCGCGCCCGCGCCCGCCAAGCAACCTTGCCACGACGAGGCCAACGCCCAGAACATCGACGGTGTGCGCATTCTCATGGCTGAGGACAACAAGCTTAACGCCGAGATTGCCCAGACGCTGCTTGAGGATGCGGGCGCCACCGTCACCGTGGCCCGAAACGGGAAGATAGCCCTCGAAATCTTCGAGGAAGAATCGGCGGGCACCTTTGATGTCATCCTCATGGACATCATGATGCCGATCATGGACGGCTACGCCGCGACGCGCGCTATCCGCGCCCTTAAACGGCCCGACGCGAGGTCGATCCCCATCCTGGCCATGACGGCCAACGCGTTCGATGAAGACCGCGTCTCATGCTTCGCCGCAGGCATGAACGACCATCTCGCCAAGCCGCTCGACATGTCGAAGGTGAAGGACGCGATCGCACGAGCGCTCGCCACTCGATAGACGGCGATTCATCGTCTCTTCCGTAAAGGGCACTTCCAAGTTCAAAGGCGTCACCAGGCCAAAGACGTCACCGGGTCAAAGGCGTCACCAGGTCAAAGGCGTCACCAGGTTCGCCGCCCTCTCCCACAACCGCTTCTAAAACCGCCGCCGTGCCCTTCGGCACTCTTTCCATTAAAAACATCAAGCGCATCATCAGTTACTGCTAGACCCTTCTCTCACCTCTTTATATAGGGTTTTCCGATTTGGTTATCTGTGTTATCGGAGCATCCTATTTATGCAGATAGAACAACCCTTTTAAAGGAAAGTTATCAGGAAGCAGTCGAAATAAACGAGGGAAGAAAAACCCGCCGACCCGCCGGAGTCCGCATCCGCAGCAAGCAAAGAGACATCGCGGAAAACAAGCTGCAAGGCGAATGAACTATACCGTGTCGCGCTCGAAACAGCGGAAGCGACGAAAGCACCCAGCCCGCAAGGACGAACCGACGACGGCAAGATGCAACGATACATAAAGCAAGCAACCCGAGACAAAAGGTCATCCATGACGAACAACGAACGCCCGACCAGGAAGACACGTGATCGCTTCATCGATTACGGAAAAGCCATCATCATCTTCGAGGTAGCGATCAACCATGTCGGCGCACCGTTCTGGAACAACCCATCGGTTTACATGCTGTTCTTCTTCTTCGTCGTCGGCTACGTCCACAACGACAGGCGACCTATCGCCGACGCAATCAAACGCAACGACAAGCATCCTGCTCATCCTGCTGGTGGAAAAGAAGCTCAACCGCATACGATAGAGGCGGCGAGGCCGAAAGCCACCCGATGAGCACAGGCCTCGGATAGGCCTCAACCGCAATCAGCGGTGTCGCTTCTTATGAGCAAGCGCGAGCTTCAGCAACAGATATACGGCCCCTATCGCACCATAGGTAACCGCGGTCGCCAAATAACCTATGAAACGCGCATCGCCGGAGCCAACGTAAACCGCATGCCCAATGGCCAAGAGCATACCCTGAGCCACCAACAACGCCATAAACGGATACGCCAAGCGCTGAAGGCGCTTCCATTTCCTATGCACCATACGGTTGCGCAAGAATTTAAACGACGTGATCCAAGGCACCAGGAAGCAAACAAGAAGCGGCACCCCGACCACGACCGTCGCGAGAAACATCCAAGGCAGCGCATCACCCCAAATCCTCGAGTAGTAGGAGGTGAAAGCGAGCGGCACCATGGGAAGCACCTTCAACACATGGAAGACGATGACGAAGCCGCCCAAGATGGACAACTCGGAACGAATCGACAGCAGTCGTTTGGTCAGCGCCCATGACTTCGGCAGCGCTCCGGCGAACATGACGAGCAAATAGAACGCAACGCCGGTATAGCAACTCGAGAAAAGCTGATCGACGTAGTAAAGCGAGGGCATGAAAACGATCGCAGGGACAAAGGAAATCACGCATGAGACGATGAACAGCAGGCAAAACGGGACGGGATGCTTGCGCAACACGGGAGCGAACGCGAGCGAGAAAGCCCCCGCGAAGACGAGCGCTTGCAATATGTTGGGAATCACTTGCGGTATAAACGGGAGCACGGCATGTCCTTTCCTCTTTAGCTAGGACACGATACCGCCAACAAGGCGCCAGCCTGAAAACCTTGGCTTAAGATACGCAAAACTATAGGGAAAAGCCCGGTGCAAACGGGCAACCCGAAAGAAGAAGACGGCCATCCGAGTGGATCCGAAAGCATCCGCCGAGCCGAGAAATGGACAATTCATCGGGAAGGGGACTGAAGCCGAGGCCATATCTCCAAGGGTCGTCGTCAGAACCGCCATCGCAAGAG
>CAVHXL010000028.1:5945-15003 GCA_963639885.1 bacterium
ACGGGGGTTACATGGCGGTTCCAGTCTATTGCAAGCACAGGAATTACCTGCATGCTACAGTTAGCCGTTGAATAGCGAAACGTCACGGAACAGGAGCAGGTCACAAGCATGCGCTCAAGCGACACCGACAGCAGGAAAGCCGGATCGCCCCGACGCACGCACGCCGCCCGACGCAAGCCAACGAAAAGAAAATCGACGGCCGTCGCGCAAGGCGCACGGCAAGGCGCCGGCAATTCCCGTAACGCCAAAACGAGCACCGAAAGCCGGCAGACAGCCAAAGCCAAGCCCGCCCCCGCAAGCGCAGCCGCTGCCGGAGATCGAAAATCGGTACGGCAGGCCCGGCGTCCACCTCGCAGGCGCTGCGACAGTGAAGCTCAAAAGATGACGGGGATTCCCGCGGTACTCAACGTCATCAACGAGCTCACCCCCAAAAGGCCGTACTACTACATCGCGGCAGGAATCGCCGTCGCCATCATAATCGTCTCGCTCCTGGTATCACGCACCGCCGGCAAGCAGGCAAGCCAATTCCCCGACGAGATCGAGCAATGGCGCCCCACCGTCGAAGCCGCCTGCAAAGACACGGGCTTGGGCACGAAGTGGGAAGACACCATCCTTGCAATCATGCAGGCCGAATCAGGTGGAGACGACACCGTAAGCTCGGTCGTCGGCTCAAGCGAGGACGTCATGCAGTCAAGCGAGGGATGCGCGGGCATTTTCGCCGGGGACAAAAGCGTCATCAACCTTGGAGCGGCGGGGCTTGCCGCATGGGATGTGAAACCATCCATCGCCGTGCCCGCGAACAGCTCCACGGCCTCCATTTACGCCGGCACGCTTGAGGTGCGGCAAACCGTCCAGGCGCTTGAAAGCTGGCTGGGCACCATCGATGCGGGCGACACGGGGAAGATCGGCCTTATCGCCCAAGGTTACAACTACGGATTCGCGGCCTGGTCGAGCTACTGTGAGCAAAACGGAATAACGACCTGGACCTACGATGCTTCCGCCGCTTACCAATATATACATAGCGGCGGCACCGTGACCCATGGGCAAAAAGTCATGGACTTCTACGACGCCGCGCGCGGCAGGGACGAATAAGCGCAGGCCAACGCTCCTACAGCAACGACCGCAAAACCTGCGCGCCCAAATCGGTGACATCGCTCAAGCCGAGCTGCTTGCACAGCAAGTTGGCGATATTCCCGAACGAATCAAGGCCGAGCGCCTGGTACACCTGCTTAGCGGGATCATCCATCTGCCAAGTGCCGTCGCTGGCCTTGGTGTAGGAAAAGCTGACGGTTTGCACATTGACGGGGGCGGCGGTTTCGATAGCCTCAAGCAAGCTATCGCCAAGGGTGCTCGCCATCTCGGAGGAAGATAGGCTGGAGATGCTCAAGGAAGCAGCATCGCTTCCCAAGCTTGACGCCCATGTGGCGGCGATCTCGTCGGGGGACTTGATGGTGAGCTTCACCTCGGCGGTGGCGGTGCCGGCGGACTCGTCCACCTTGATGTTGCCGATCTCGTACGAGAAGCCGTTGGTGTAAGCGTCAACGAGCTTCGAAACATCAAGGCCGAGATCCTTGACCAGCTCATTTCCCTTCAGCAGCTCATCAAGACCGGGGACGTTGCCGTCCTTCGCCGCATCGAGCTTGCCGGCCAGATCGCTCTTGATCGCCCCTTGGTCGGCCGCGGTGTCCGCTTGGCAACCCGCAAGGGCCATCGTTGCGGCAAGGACAAGCGCGACAACGGCGGCGGCAAACGCCTTCTTCATGGGAATCCTTTCCTCGCAAAACAATTTCCCGCATTATACCGAAGCGAAAACAGGCGAAAGTTTCGCAACTGATGCCATGCGGCACCGCTCGCCCGCAAGTTCGCACGCGAAAACCGATTTATCCCAATCGAAACCGTTCGGAAATACGCCCACCCATAGAATGAGGTCACCGCAAGCGAGGCGCGAGCGCGAAGGCAAGAGAGCGCATGCGGCACGCAAGCGGCTTGTCAACCGTATACCTCGGATGATGGAATCGGGAGAGATCGCTCGATGCGGCGCCGAAGGGGAGGCAAAAACTCTCAGGCAAAAGAACCGATTCCGGACGAAACTCTGGAAACGCACACCCGTGCGCCGAAGAAGCAATTCGCATCAGAACCGCCGCGAAGAATCTTTCAGGCCAATGACAGAGGCACAGGAAATCGAGAGATACCTGTGCGCATCGTTGGATGGAGGATTCCATGGAGAAGAAAACACCCCTGTACGACGTGCATGTCGAGGAGGGCGGCAAGATCGTTCCCTTCGCCGGCTACCTGCTGCCCGTCCAATATGAGGGCGTCATCGCCGAGCACAACGCCGTCCGCAACGCCTGCGGGCTGTTCGACGTTTCGCACATGGGCGAGGTGCTCTTCACCGGACCAGGCGCGCTCGCCAGCCTAAACCACCTGCTCACGAACGATTTCACCAACATGAAGCCCGGTCGGGTGCGCTACAGCGTCATGTGCCATGAAAACGGCGGCGCCGTCGACGACCTGATCGTCTACAAGTTCGGCGAGGAATCCTATTTCGTGGTCGTCAACGCGGCGAACCGGGAAAAGGACTTCGCACATATGCAGAAGAACCTGCTGGCGGATACCCGGATCGAGGACATCTCCGACACCATCGCCCAGCTCGCGCTGCAAGGACCCGCCGCCACGCAGATCCTCTCGAAGCTCACCGACGCCGCCACGCTCCCGACCGGCTACTACACCGCCGTCGCGCACGTCGACGTCGACGGAATCGACTGCATGGTCTCCTGCACCGGCTATACCGGATCGGGTGGATACGAGCTCTACACGGCAGCGGAAAACGGTCCTGCCCTATGGCGCAAGCTGCGCGAAGCGGGCGCCGAGGAGGGCCTTGTGCCCTGCGGCCTCGGCGCGCGCGACACGCTGCGCCTGGAGGCATCCATGCCGCTGTACGGCCACGAGCTCACCGACGACATCTCGCCGGTGAAGGCGGGCCTCAACTTCGCCATCAAGCTCGACCACGACTTCATCGGTCGCGATGCGCTTGCGGCCGAAGGCGAGCCCGACCAGGTGCGCGTCGGTCTCGAAGTCACCGGCCGCGGCATCATCCGCGAGCACCAGGACGTGTTCGCAGGCGATGAGCAGGTAGGCTTCACCACCTCGGGAACCATGTGCCCCTTCGTCGGCAAGGCGCTCGCCATGGCATATGTCGACCGCGCGCATGCGGAGCTCGGCTGCGAGGTCGAGGTGGACGTCCGCGGCAGGCGCGTGGCGGCGAAGGTCGTCGAGATGCCGTTCTACTCGCGTAAGAAATAGAGCCACCGGCCAACCTCGAACCCCAGTACCCATAATCACCGGCAACGGGCGCGAAGGCGCCCCGAACGAAAAGGAGAAGCATCATGGCAGACATCAACATCCCCGCAGAGCTGAAGTACACCGAGTCCCACGAGTGGGTCAAGATCGAGGGCGACACCGCGCTCATCGGCCTGAGCGACTTCGCCCAGAACGCGCTCGGCGACATCGTTTTCGTGAACCTGCCCGAGGAGGGCGACGAGCTGACCGCCGGCGAGACGTTCGCCGACGTTGAATCCGTCAAGGCCGTCTCCGATGTCTACTCCCCCATCTCCGGCACCGTCGCCGAGATCAACGAGGACCTGCTCGATGACCCGGCGGCCGTCAACCAGGACCCCTACGGCGCATGGTTCGTGAAGGTCGAGGGCTTCGAAGGCGTGGATGCCCTGCTCGATGCTGATGCCTACCAGGCAGTTTGCGACAGCGAGGAATAGCTCATGGGAACCTTCATCCCCCACGCCCCCGGCGAGCAGGCGGAAATGCTCGCCGAGATGGGATACGCCAGCGTGCGCGACCTGTACGCGAACGTGCCCGACTCGGTATATCGCGAGCAGGTCGACATCGCCCCCGGCGCCTCGGAACTTGAGGTAAGCGCGCTCATGAGCGGCCTGGCGAACAAGAACACCCGCTTCGCCAGCTGCTTTCGCGGTGCGGGCGCCTACCGCCACTTCATCCCGGCCGCCGTGCGCGCCGTCTGCGCCAAAGAGGAGTTCGTGACCGCCTACACGCCCTATCAGGCCGAGATCAGCCAGGGCATCCTGCAGTCCATCTTCGAATATCAGACGCAGATCTGCGAGCTGACCGGCATGGACGTTTCCAACGCCTCGGTCTACGACGGCGCGACCGCCGCGGCTGAAGCCGTGTTCATGTGCGAGGAGCGCAAGCGCTCAGGGGTGGCCGTGTCGGCCGGCGTCGACCCGCAAACCATCGAGGTTATCCGCACCTATTGCGAATCGCGCGACGTGAAGGTCACCGTCGTCGACCTTGAGGACGGCGCCACGCCCGCCCAGGCCATAGCCGACATCGCCAGCTCGGTCGCAAGCGTCCTGTTCCAAAGCCCCAACTACTATGGCGTCATCGAGGATGCCCAGGCCATCGTCGATGCGGCGCACGCCGGCAAGGCGCGCGTCATCATGTCGGCGAACCCCATTTCGCTCGGCATCCTGAAAACCCCGGGCGATGTCGGCGCCGACATCGCCGTCGGCGAGGGTCAGCCGCTCGGCATGCCCCTCTCGTTCGGCGGACCCTACCTCGGCTACATGGCGGCGACGAAGAAGCTCATGCGCAAGCTGCCGGGCCGTATCGTCGGGCAAACCGTCGACGCCGCCGGGGATCGCTGCTTCGTGCTCACCCTGCAGGCACGCGAGCAGCACATTCGCCGCGAGAAGGCGTCGTCGAACATTTGCTCGAACGAGGCGCTGTGCGCCATGACGGCCTCGGTCTACCTCGCCTGCCTTGGACCCCAAGGTCTCTCGCAGGCGGCGAAGAGCAGCGCCGCTCATGCCCATTACCTGGCAAAGCGCCTTGCCGATATCGGGTTTGCGCCCAAATTCGACAAGCCGTTCTTCCATGAGTTCGCAACCGGCTGCCCCATCGATGCGCGCCTCCTCGAGTCAAAGCTCGCCGAGCGGGGCATCCTTTCGGGACTCCCCCTCGAAGACGGCATGCTGTGGTGCGCCACGGAGCTGAACTCCAAGCAAGATATCGATTCGCTGATCAACGCCATCGAGGAGGTGCTGTCCTAATGAAACTGCTGCTCGAAAGGAGCCGCGCCGGGCGGGCCCAATCCGTCCTGCCCGCCTGCGACGTTGAGGAAGTCGCCTTCGACGAGGCTCTCATGCGCGAGAGCGCCCCGAAGCTGCCCGAGCTCTCCGAGATCGACGTGAGCCGCCACTACACCGAGCTTGCCAAGCAGGCCCACGGCGTCAACGACGGCTTCTACCCGCTCGGCTCGTGCACCATGAAATACAACCCCTACATGAACGAGGAGTTCGCCGCGCTTACGGGCTTCACGGACATCCACCCGCTGCAGCCCGCCGCCACAGCGCAGGGCAGCCTTGAGGTCATCTGGCGCACCGACCAGCTGCTCGCCGAGATATGCGGCATGGACGCCACGACGCTTCAGCCCGCAGCCGGCGCGCATGGCGAGTACACGGGACTCCTGCTCATCCGCGCCTACCATAAGGCGAACGGCTCGACCGAGCGCACTCAGATCATCGTGCCCGACAGCGCGCACGGGACCAACCCGGCATCGGCCGTCATGGCCGGCTTCGAGGTGGTCAACGTGGCGTCGAACGAGGCGGGCGGCATCGATCTTGACGCCCTGCGCGCCGCGGTGGGTCCCAAGACCGCGGGCCTCATGCTCACCAACCCCAACACCGTCGGCGTGTTCGACCCCAACATCCTTGAGATCTGCGAGATCATCCACGAAGCAGGCGGCCTGTGCTACTACGACGGCGCGAACCTCAACGCCATCATGGGCCATGTGCGCCCCGGCGACATGGGCTTCGACTGCGTGCACGTCAACCTGCACAAGACCTTCGCCACGCCCCATGGCGGAGGCGGCCCGGGCGCCGGCCCCGTCGGATGCAAGGCCGCCCTCGCCCAGTTCCTGCCCGGCGAGCGCGTTCGCAAAACCGATGCCGGCACCTTCGAGCTGTTCACGCCCGAGCGCAGCATCGGGCGGGTGCGCAGCTTCCACGGCAACTTCACCGTCGTCGTGCGCGCCCTCGCCTACATCACCATGCTCGGCGCGGAGGGCATCTCGCAGGCAAGCGAGACCGCCGTGCTCAACGCCAACTACCTCATGCACAAGCTGGCCGACATCTACGAGATGGCCTACCCCGCGCCCTGCATGCACGAGTTCGTCATGACGCTCGAGGGTTTGCACCACGACAAGGGCGTATCGGCGCTTGACGTGGCCAAACGCCTGCTCGACTTCGGAATCCACCCACCGACGATGTACTTCCCGCTCATCGTGCACGAGGCGCTGATGGTCGAACCGACCGAGACCGAGAGCCGCGAGACGCTCGACGAGGCCGCCAAGGTGTTCGCGAACATCATGGAAGAGGCCGCGACGAGGCCCGAGGCGCTGCACAACGCGCCCGTCTCCTGCGCGATCAAGCGTCCCGACGAGGTGACGGCGGCGCGCAGCCCGATCCTGCGCTACGAGTTCTCAAGCAGCACCACCGCGGATACGGAAAGCGCAGAAGGCTAACCCATGCGCCTGAATCTCGTTGAAACCGCATGCACGAACCCCTACGGGAACCTGGCGCTTGAACGCTATCTGCTCGAAAGCGTTCAAGCCGATCAGGTGATCTTATACCTATGGCAGAACAGCAACACGGTGGTCATCGGGCGCAACCAATCGGCGCTTGCCGAGTGCCGCATCCAGGAGCTGACGGCAGCCGGCGGGCATCTTGCCCGGCGGCTGTCCGGCGGCGGCGCGGTCTACCACGACCTCGGCAACCTGAACTTCACGTTTTTGGCCCCGACGGACCTCTTCGACGAGGAAAAGCAAACCGAGGTCGTGCTGCGCGCGGTGCGGAGGCTCGGCATCGCGGCCCAGCGCACCGGGCGCAACGACCTCGTGACCGAGGGCGGCAAGTTCTCCGGGCACGCCTACTACCACCGTCGCGGGCAAAGCTACCATCACGGAACGCTGCTTATCAGCGCCGATGCCGATAAGATGGCCGCCTATCTCAACCCCTCCCCGCTCAAGCTGGCGGCGAAGGGCGTCAAGTCGGTCAAATCGCGCGTATGCAATCTCACCGACCTGAAGCCGGGTCTTTCCATCGCCGAGGCCGCCCGCGCAATGGCTGCGGCATTCGACGAGGTGTACAAAGCCTCCGCCAAACCGCTTGCCATTCCCGCAAGCGCCCAGGCGACCATCGAAGACTACCGCGCCGAGTTCGCCTCCGACCGCTGGATCTTAAAAGACGAGCAGCCTTGCGGGCATTCCCGCGAAGCTCGCTTCGAATGGGGTTGCGTGCGCGTCGACTGGGACGAGGAAGACGGCGCCATCACCCGCGCCGCGCTATATTCCGACGGGCTTGACGCCGACTTCCTCGACGCCATGCCCCGCGCGCTTGACGGCTGCCCCCTCTCGCAAGACGCCATCGCCGCCGCTCTCGGCTCCCTGGCAACCGACACCCCCGAATCACCGAAGCAGCACAAGCAAGCTTGCGCCCGCGACATCTCGAAACTCATCACGCAAGGAAGGTAACCATGAACACCTTTGACATCGCCGTCGTCGGCGCAGGTCCAGGCGGCTACACCGCGGCCGAGAGGGCTGCGGCCGCCGGCAAATCGGTCGTGCTGTTCGAAGAGCGCGATTTGGGAGGCACGTGCCTGAACCGCGGATGCATCCCCACCAAGGCGCTCCTGCGCTCGGCCGAGGCCTACCATAGCGCGACAAGCTCGGTCGACCTGGGCGTTTCGGCATCCGACGTCACGTTTGACCACTCCGTCGCGCACGCACGCAAAAGCCAGGTCGTCACCACCTTGCGCGATGGCATACAGGCGCTCATGGACAAGGCGGGCGTGACCGTCGTCGCCGCGCGCGCAACCATCACCGCTCCGGGGACCCTGGAGGCGCAAGGTGAGACGTACAGCGCCGAGAGCATCATCATCGCGACCGGATCCGCCCCGGCGATGCCGCCCATCGAGGGCATCCGAACCCCCGGCGTCTACAACTCCGATGACCTGCTCGGCGACGGGGCGCCCGAGCTTTCAAGCATCATCATCGTCGGCGGCGGCGTCATCGGCATCGAGTTCGCCAGCATGTACAGCGCGCTCGGCGTCGCCGTCACCGTCGTGGAGGCGGCCGAGCGCATCCTGCCGCCTTTCGATAAGGAAATCGCGCAGCGCATGGCGACCACGCTCAAAAAGCGCGGCGTTGAGATCAACACCCGCTGCCGCGTCATGTCGTTTGCCGGCGAACCCGGGTCAATGCAGGTCACCTTCGAGGACAAGAAGGGTGAGCCGCACACGCTTTCGGCCGAAGGCGTGCTGGTGGCCGTCGGGCGCACCCCTCAGACGGCGAGCCTGTTCGCCGAAGGCATCTCCGTCCAGACCGAGCGGGGCGCCATCATGGTTGACGAGATGGGGCAAACCAGCGAGAGCGGCATCTACGCCATCGGCGACGTGCGCTACCACGGCATCCAGCTCGCGCATGCCGCCTCGGCGCAGGCCGAGAACGTCGTGGCAACCATCTGCGGCGATATCCGCCCGGTCGACGAGGGCTTGGTCCCGAGCTGCGTCTACTCCTTCCCCGAGATCGCTCAGGCCGGCATAAGCGAAGCCGAGGCGAAGGAAGCCGGCATCGAGGTCGTGCGCGCCAAGGCACTCGCGAGCGCCAACGGCAAGTGCCTCATCGAGGGCGTGGAGGGCGGCATGGCGAAGATCGTGGCCGAAAAGGGAACCGGTCGCATCATCGGCGCGCAGCTCGTCTGCCCGCACGCCACCGACATGATCGCCGAGCTCGCGCTCGCCATTCGCAACAACCTCACGGCCGCAGACCTCGTGGGAACCATCCATCCGCATCCCACCGTGTCCGAGATGGTAAGGGAAGCCGCAGTTCAACTGCTGTAAACAGGCGTTCGCGCCGACACGTTCCTCAAAACGGTGCGAGCTTTTGCTCGCACCGGCGAGGTTCCTCGCGACAAGATCTCGCGAAAACGGGCGAGGCCCGGCCGCTTAGGGAGCGCCGCCAGGGCAT
>CAVHXL010000029.1:0-3466 GCA_963639885.1 bacterium
GACGGCATGGCCTCGGCGGTCAGCTTCAACGACGGGGCATCGACGATCGTGAGAACCTGGAAAGATGCGGGGGAACGCCGATTGGCCCGCGAGATGGCGCGCATCATGGCAGCGCAGGTACCGCCGGAATGGACCTGGGACAAGCCCCTTGTCACCTACGTTCCCGCGACGCTCGCCGCCAAGCAGCGACGCGGATTCGACCATGCAGGCGAGCTGTCCACCGAGCTTGCAAGATCTCTCGGGCTTCGCCAAGGCGACCTGCTCGCGCGACCGCGCACAAAAGACCAGCGAAGCCTCGGCAGAAGCGGCCGCGCAAGAAACCTCGCCGACGCATTTCACGCGCTTGACCACGTGCGCCCGCCCGTTCACGCCTTACTCGTCGACGACGTCTGCACGACCGGGGCGACCTCCTGCGCCGCCTCCCTCGCCCTGAAGCGCGCCGGCGTCAAAACCGTCCACTGCATCACGTTCGCACGCGTGTGAATAAGAAAGCGACCCGCATAGCGGGCCGCCCCGAAAGCCGTTATGCGATTGTTCCCGTAGATTGCTCCCGCAACCGCCCTACGCACGCTCGCGCAGGCGCGACTCGCTCTCGCTGAACTCGCGAACATCGACATTGATGGAGTGCTTGATGGGCTTCCAGCTGCCCTTCTTGACCAAGGCTACCAGCGCAATGGGGATATAGGTCAGCATGAACAGAGGGAAGGTGAACATATACAGGATCTTCTTGCCTGTCGTGGATCGGATGGAATCCCACTCGACGAACGTCGTGAGCACGCCGAACATGAACATGAACACAAAGTAGTTGATCAGGCAGAAGCAGATAGACGAAACCGACGAGGCGATCGCGATGCCCGTCGACATCAAGCCCGCGGCCGCAAGCGCGATGATGATGGTGTTGAACAGCACGCTCACGATGGTGAGCAGCATGCCCGGCGCGATGGTCATCAGCATGTCGTAACACGCGAAGCGGCTACCCTTCGGGTTGGTGGCGATGCCCTTGAAAAGACGCGCTCCATAATGCCAGAACACCTGGTAGAAACCTTTAGCCCAGCGGAAGCGCTGATTCCAGGAATCGCGGAAGGTGATCGGCTGCTCGTCGTAGAGAACGGCCGTCGGCGTGTAGCTGATGCGCTCGCCTTCCAAAATGGCGTTCGTGGAGAACTCGATATCCTCGGTCAGCAGATGCCACTTCCAACCGCCGGCGGCTTCGATCACTTTCGCCGAGATGAAAAAACCGGTACCGGAAACAGCGCAGGAGGTGTTCAGCGTCAAGCGCGCCTGATTCAAGAACTTCGCCTCGCGCAGGAACCAGACGGCATAGCCGGCGGAAATCCAGTTGGAATCATAATTCTTCGAGTTACGGTAGCTCGTGGAGGCCACCGCTCCGTTATCGAAGGTCTTGTTCATCTCCCGGAAGTAATTCACGTCGAGCACGTTATCCGCGTCGAAAACGAAGAACGCCTCGTAACCGCGGTCGGCATACTGGCTGCGGATGATCGAGAATCCGTAATCGAGCGCATAGCCCTTGCCGATAAGCTCGGTATTCTTGCGCGTGAACACTATGGCGCCCGCATCGGCCGCCACTTTCGCCGTGTCATCGGTGCAATTGTCCGCGATGACGAAGACGTCGATGAGCTCGGAGGGGTAATTCTGCACCTTGATGGAGTGGATGAGCTGGGCGATAACGGCCGATTCGTTGCGCGCGCTGATAACCGCGGCATACTTATGATTGCGCTTGGCGACGAGAGCCTTGGGCTTGCGCGTCAGCACCACGAACACATAGTAAAGCTGATAGGTATAGCAAACGGTGAACGTGATGAACACGCAGAAATTGAAAATGTCGACGAACGAGATCTGCGAGAAGAACTGATCTAGCACCTTGTCTCCTTTTACGGGCCGCACGCATGCAGGCCGCACCGGTCGCACGCTCCTCGGCGTGCTATAAAAGCCCGCGCGCGAGTTTGGGCCCCTGTCATTCCGCATCGGTGAAACGGGTTCGATTACGGTGCGTGATCGCGGGATGACAAAACTTGCAAGATTATAGCTTCATCGAGCACATCTGTCTCATGCGAGCTTACGTCAACTGGGTTTATGCGAGCTAAAGCATCGTAACAGGGCCGTTTGCACAAAGCTTCTGCATATCGCCTACACAAAAGTTCGCAGCGAAGAGACCCGGCAAAGCCGGCCGCTAGCCCTTTTGCAGCAAATCGAGAAACGCGCTCGGCTCGAGAATGGCCGTGCGCACCCCGTCTTTCAGCTTGATCGAAGCGATATGCAAGTCCATCGTTTCGGCGATCTGCAAATTCGCCTGCGTGAAACCGGTCACGACAAGGCGCGATCGAGCAGCCCCGGCGGCACCGTGAAGGCCTCGGACGCACCGCGCGCGCTCACGTTCGCGCGCATGCCCGGCAAGGCCCGCGGGATCGAAATAGGCACGACATGGTACGGCGCCGTTGACGAAACCTCCGAGTATGACCACATCGGCACTGCGCCCTGCGACATCGTCGAGAGAGCAAAGGGATATCCCGCCTTCGTCAAGGCCACCCGAAGCGCAAGACGAGACGCCATCGGAAGCCGAAAGCCCAGCAAAGCGAGATTCCCGCGACCCGCTGCCCGCTCCCTTGAGCAAATCGCGGGCACGCGCATAGGCGGCCAGCAAGTCATCCATGATCGGGCGATCGATGTCGGCGACGTCGAACTCGCCTGCGCGCAGCATCTCGAGCGCATCAAGCAAACGCACCGCATCGGAGCCATCAGCGCGCTCGGACACGGCCGCTCGCAACTTGTCGACGGCCGCACTTCGCGCCACATGGTCCCCCACGGCGAGCAGCGCCCTCCAGGAAACCCCATCGGCGGGATCGCGCGCAAGACGCTCGAGCGCCACGCGCTCAATCCGACCGGCGACCTTCGGGTTCTCGAGGTTCTTCCCCTTAAGGCGCCCTTTCGCGACGTCGTCCACCTCAAGGCCCACGCGTGCGAAATTCATCGCGACGTTGCGACGCCACAGCGCGCTTGAGCCGACGATCAAAACGCTCTCACCCGAGGAGATGGCGTCCGCCGCCGCGCGCGCCATGGCAAGCATCTCCTCTTCCGGGCTTTCGCCCATGCTGACGACAAGCGATTCGTCCGAAACGCCCGAGCCCGACTCCGCTTCCACAGGCGCTACATGCGGGGAGCCTTCGCCGCGATCCGCGAAGCCCGCCTCTTGCCCGCAGGCGTTCGCCGCCGTGTCGACGGCAGCTCCCGAATCCCCAGCCAACCCGGCAGCCCCGACGCCGGCGGCCATTCCATCGGGCATGAGTGAGGGCAGATCTTCGTCGCACCCCAAACGCGCGATCGCCGACGCCAGTTCAGGAGGGCGTCCGGCGGCAGGCAAAACGCTCACCACAGCGGAGGGAACGGCCTCGACAAGCTCGGCGGCCCCCCTATAGCACGGGCAGGACTCGCCTGTGGCGGCAGGCCC
>CAVHXL010000029.1:3562-7747 GCA_963639885.1 bacterium
GGCCCCGGGAGCACGGCCGATGAGACCAGAAAGCCCGTGCGCGCCAAAGCGCGCAGCATGTGCTGGGAAGCGCGGCTCGCAAGCTCGAAGTCGTCGACGATGACCCAGTCGCAGGACAAAGCGCGACGCACATCCTCGTGCTCACGCAACACCTTCAGCGCCAGGTTCGATGCCTCGCAGGGCAAAACGCCCCCGATGAAGCGCAGGTTCGAACGAAGACGTTCTATGAACAGGTCTTCCTCGTATGTCTGCTCCCATCGATCATCGAAAAGGTTTTCCCAACCCGAGAACAGGTAGCCGGACAACGCCCGCAGACGCCGATTCCTCATCTGGGAAACCTTCATATCCTCCATCAGGATGTCCTGCTCATATTCAGCGAGAATGCGTGGGGAGCGGCCGAACATCGCGCGGGCCTGCGGCGTGGCCAGCACGTCAAGCGCCACGTCGGCAGGTCGGCATACGCGCACCAGCCCGCATGGCATGTCCCGGCCAGCATCGCTCGTCGAAAGAGCGGCATATGCGCGCTCGAAGGCAGGATCGCTCGTGCAGACGAACAGGACGCGCTCGCCCGAGGCTACCCGAGCACGCGCATGCTCGATAAGCGCACTCGTTCGCCCGGAGTGCATCTCGCCGAAAAGGCAACGAACATCCATCGGGGCGAAACGGCTATCCATATCGTAGCGACGATCGTCCATCTCGTCAGCTCCTTTCCGCACATGAGGGGGAGGCGGCCCAGGCGAAAGATGCAGGGTCTTTGCTTAGGGGAGAGGGCCCGGGTCGCCTGAGGCGGCCCTCCCCAGCCAGACGCGCGAATCGCGCATGGCGGGGAGGGCCACCCCAGGCGGTTGCGTCGGCGACGCAATGACGTGGCCGACGCAACGCGCCCTTGCTTATTCATCAGGAGGATTTGCCGCCCGCATCATCCCGAGAGGTATCTGCCGGCGCGACCGACAGCTCGATCTCGGCATTCTTGGGTGTGTTTTTTCCCACCAGCACGGCAAGCTTGATCGCATCTCCCGGACATGCCTTGATGCACTCGCCGCATCGCGTGCATTCGTTCCACGCAGACCCCAGCTCGGGATGGCGCGGGTCGATCCCCTGCTCGCACACCTGCGCGCAGCGACCGCATGCGTGCCCCGACTTCGTCTCGACGCACTTGGCGTCATCAACCTCCGGGCGAAACGTTCGGTTCAACTTGCCGAGCAGGCTCATAAGCGCTGAAAGCGGGCAGATATGGCTGCACCATTTGCGGAAGAAGACGACCTCGACGGCAAGCAGCACGGGAATCGCGATGACCGACCACGTCACATCACCGGACCCGAACAGCGCGATCAGCACGAACACGAAAGCGAACGTGAGTCCGATCGGGCAGATCAGGCAAAACACCGGGAAGCCGAAGATCGCGGCGGAGAGCAGCGCGCTTCCGAGCACCAGGTTGCGCGAATTGCTCGGGGCGCAGCCAGGCTTGCACGCATGGCGTGAGCATGACCCCTTGAGCAGCTCCTTCTCCCTATCCGAAAGAGGCTTTGCCGCCCCGTCGGCCCCGTCGGGAATCGCGGCATCGTCGGCCTTCTTGCCCTTGGCGTTGTCGGGACGCGAGAACGCATGACGCAGCTTCGAGATCACCGGCACCGGGCAGATCCACCCGCAGAACGCACGCCCGATCAGCACGATGGCGACCAAGGCGATGACCAGCGATATGATCGCGTGCGGAACGACCGTCTTGCTGGCGAGCATCGTCCCGAGCGCGCCTAAGGGGCACAGAACCGAAATGGATGA
This sequence comes from bacterium, assembly GCA_963639885.1. Taxonomy (GTDB): domain Bacteria; phylum Actinomycetota; class Coriobacteriia; order Coriobacteriales; family Eggerthellaceae; genus Senegalimassilia. The sequence continues at coordinate 5,342 of CAVHXL010000029.1, forward strand.
CCAGCCCACCGCGGACAGGTCGCCGAACCCCGTATGGAACACGAACCCCACGCCGGCAAGCGCAAGCAAGACCAAGGGGATGAGCGTGCGAAGCGTCTTCAAATTCATGATTACCCCCTATCCCTCGACCTCGTCAAGCGGATGCACCGTGATGGCGCGCGCCGTGGCGCCCTCGACGATAGACCCCTCCTGCAACGATACGCACGCCGCCTGGCACGCGCCGCATCCATTGCATTTACCCAGCTGAACCACGGGACGTTGGTACTCATCGAGCGTGATGGCCTCGTAGGGGCAGGCATCGTAGCAGAAACGGCATCCGTTGTAGCGGTTCCACGCCAGGCACCAATCGCCCTTAAGCACCGCTTTGCCGATGATGGTGTTCTGGGGCGTCGCCGCGCCGTCAAGGCTCAACGCCTGCGTGGGGCACGCCTCGACGCACAGCGGGACCCCGCCGTTTTCCTCGGTGCAGAAGTCGCAATAGGCGACGTCGAAGTTGGCAGCGGGAAGCCGCGTGCCCAAAACGCCTTCCTCCAAATGCGACGGGCGCAAGGCCCCGCGCGGGCATGCCTCGACGCAGCGCTCGCAACGAACGCAAGCGCTCACCACATGGGCCTCGTCCTGACCACCCGGCGGGCGCACCTGCGCTTGCGCGGGCACCGCCTTCAAGCCGCCCAGGGCCAAAAGCACGACCGCGCCCCCCGAGCCCAAGGCGAACGCGCGACGCGACATGCCCGCATACGTTTTAGCCTCCATCTCCATGGACTATCCATCCCCCTTGCTCATCGCCGCGGGACACCTTTCCGCCCGCGTACCTCCTATACCCCAGCGCTCCTCGCCAAAATGCCCTCGCGCGCACGTGCGCGCGGCGCGCGAAGCGCCGAATGCCTAGCTCGTCTCGCCCTCCTCGGATGCGACCTTGCCCTCTCCAGCTGCAGGCTCATCCTCTCCGACGGAGAGCATGTCCTCCATAAGCTCGGTATCCACCTGCAAAAAGCCGTCGGTCATGTACGCCAGGCCCTCGTAGAATTTGGTCAGGCAGAAGCCGCGCATCTGCTCGGTCAGAAGAGGCGCCCAAGCGCCCAGATGGTCCTGCATAAAGTTGTACTGGCTTTTCACCAGGTGAAACGCATCGTCTTCACGACCATCGCGCAAGGCGTCGACCGTGCGCAGGATAAGGACCTGCATATATTCCAGCTCGAGCGCTATATGGTCCTCGCCCTCTTTCCAGGAATCCTGCTTATCCAAGCCCGCCGAGCGGTAAAGCGCCAGGATCTCGTCGCGAGCGCCCTGCATGAGCAGGCGCTTCTCCGAGGCGTAAACGCTTTCGAAGGGATAGGCCGCCGCGTGGCCGGAGTATCCGTGCCCGAAAAACGTGCGCAGGTAATCGGCCGAAAGCTCGGTCGCCGAGTCCTTCCAGAGGCCCGAAAGCCACGTCGCGATGAGCTTATGGCCGCGATCAAGATCGGCATTGCCGGTCGAAACGCGGTAATGCAGGCTGTGCAGCTCGTCGATAAGCTCCTGCGACGCTTCCTCGCGATACAGCTGCGCCAGGAAGCCATACGTCTTCGCGCGACCCTCGTTGATGGCGATCAGGTCTTCGGCGCCGCTTGCCGGCGCGGTGTTCATGTCCGTCATGTTCTTCCCCTCCTACCAGTTCACGCCGTCGGTCTCGGTTTCTGCGGGCTGCGCCGACTCGTCGGGCACGTAATCATCGACGACGTCGGCGAGCATGGTGCGCAAAGCCTCGGAGCCGACCTCGGTGGTCTTCCACGTCGACCCGAACCAAGCGACGGCCTCGCAACGCTCCAGCGCCTCTACGAAGTGCTGCACGAAGAAGCTGCGCGGCTCGGTGGCCACCAGCGGGTCGTTGTCAACGGCGGCCGAGAACTGCTTCATGGTCTTGCCGGCCGCATCGCTTCCCAATATCAAAATGCGTTTGTAAAGCTTGAGATACTCCGGCTCGCGCGCGAATTGCTCGGCGAGCTTGTCAGCCGGGCTGTACGAGGCGAGTTGGCCGCGCCCGGCTTCGGTGATCTGCCAGTAATGCTCGGGCGGATCGGTCGGCTCCCAGTATTCGACGCCATCGATGACCACGATCCTCGGCTCGGGCTCATAGTCGGCATACGGCGTCCCATCCTCGAGCACGCGGGTGATGGCGCCCGCGGTCTCAAGCATGGTGCAGATGTTCGCAGGTGAATACACCGAGAACTTATGCGCGCGCAGCGCCTCGATAACCTCGGCCGCGCGCGTATCGGATATCGGGGCGTCCATCGCGCGCAGCACGCCATAGAGAACACGGCGATGCGGGTTCATGTTGGCGAACAGCTCGGCCGTGCGCTCCTCAGCCGGACGTTCGGCATACTCGGGGGCCTCCCGGTCGACGATATCGGGAATCTGGGGCACCCG
>CAVHXL010000029.1:7849-14947 GCA_963639885.1 bacterium
CCTCGGTGTTGGGCAGGAAGATGCCCGGATCGGCATCCCCTTCGTCCATCGTCTCGGGACCGCCGAATTTAAACGCCCCTCCATCGACGTCGAACGAGAAATTCTTCAAATCGAAATCCGCCATGATGTCCTCCTTGCGGGTTCGTTAGTTCAATTGGTACTTGCGCAGAAGCGCCTGGCCACCGAGCGTCGAGGGCCTCGCTGCGCCAAAATCCGCGAAGCACGGGCTGATGCGGCACATCGCCAGCTCCCGGTCCCCTTCGCGCTTAACGCGCGAGAAGCGCAGATGGGCGCGGCGGGCGAATTCGACTTCCGCCTTCGCGAAACCGGAGTAATACAGGCGCTTCGATGCGTGACGCGGCGCGGCGAGAAACGCCTCTTCCGCGCTCGCATACGCCGTATCGGCGCCCGAATCGCCTGCAATCCCCCTCGCATCGGCCTGCTTCGCCGCATCGGGGGTGCCGGCGGCATCCCCTGCGGGAAGCAGCCCGTCGACGCACCCGATGACGAACACCTGCGCGTAAACCTGGGACAGGTGCGTGAGCGGGACGATGGAGACCACTTCAAGCCCATCGGGGGATGTCGGATGCGCAAGCTGGGCATTCAAGATGTCGAGGAGCGCCTGCGCCGACTCGTCCCCGCACACATGCAGAAGCCCATGGGAAAGCTCAGGGCAGCTCGCGAGGTCGCAAAGCCGCACGAGCGCGGCCGCACGAGCGGCGCCGTAGCGCGCAAGCAGATCGGCAAGCTCTTCCTCGCCATGCCCCGACGCGCGCCATTTCTCCATAGTTCGAGGATCGTCCGCATGGGCGATCACGTCGAGCAGCGCGAGGCGGCTTCTCGCCGCGGCCGAAAGGTGCACGGAACCGGCGCGGATCGACGCCTGAACGCCGGCCGCGTCGCATGCCCGACGAGCCTGCAGCGCCCATGCCATGCTCGGCACCACGATGGCCAAATCGTTCGCGCAATCAACGCGCCGATGCACGAACGCCTCAAGCAGGCGAGCAACCCCCGAAAGCTCGCTTTCTGGTTCATCCCACTTCACGTACATGGTCTCGCATGTGGCGGGAAATCGCATATCGCGCGGAGCCGGATCCATGACGCTACTCCGCGAACGCGAGCGCGGACGAATCGAAACGACGAACGGTGCCGTCGGCGAACACGACCGTCCAGATGGAATAATCGACCTCGAAAGAGAACGGCTCGGGCGGCTCGACCTCTTCGACGCGCTCGATCGGCGGCAGCTCATCGGAATCGGTGATGGGCACCGCCGTGTTCTCGTAGCTCTTGCGCTCACGATCCGCGGCGAGCCATTCATCATCCTCGTAATCGATCTTCTCCGGCTTCGCGGCCTTCTCCGCCGCCGCGCCGTCGGCAACCGCCTGCGCGCCGCCCGCTTCGTCGCCGGCGGGCTCGGACGTGGGATGCTCAAGCTGCCAAGCCTCCCATGCGCGCCCCTGCTGCGCTGCGTAGGAATCGTCGGCCGGGATGCGAACACGTCTCGCGCCGGCGAAGGTGCCGTCATTGAGCAGCGAGCGCGCCATGGTGATGGCCGCATTCAATTCTGCGGGCACGAACCCGAGCAGATCGGGGTGAAGGCTCACGGTGAATTCCCCGCCCTGGAGTTCGACGTCGAAGTTGTCGAAGATGACCTCCGGCAGCCCGATAAGGCGCTGGCGACGGTTGAACGCCTTCATGGTGGAGCCGACCTTGTGCAAGATGTTGCCGATCCACTGCTCCATCACGCCATCCCACAGCTCGTCCGCCCCCTCGTCGGACGAATGCAGGTACTTGCGCGCGCCGAACGAGATGATGGTGCGCGCGATGTTGTTGACCGGGTCCTCATCGGACGCAGGCTCATGATGACGCACGAGCGGTGCGCCGACATACGAGAAGCAGCGCTTCAGCTCAAGCTCGGTCTCATGCGACCACAAGCGGTCATCAAGATCGAGAACCAATGTCAGAGATGGTCTGATCAATGCCATGGATTTCCCCTTTCTCTTCTCTCCCCTAGCACTGATCGAAGTATATGAGCGCACATGGGCGGACAATAATATCAGCCCTATGATTTTGTCGACGATATCGACGCTATGATGAGCATATCCGCAGTTCAAGGGTCATACCGCGGACGTTTCAAGGAGGGGGCCATGCCAAGTATCGCCAACATGCTCGGGCTGATCGAGAAGGTCGACAGCCCCTACATCACCGTCCATCAGGACCGCTGCGCGCTCGTGCGGAACAGACACGCCGACTGCCTTCGCTGCTCGCAGGTGTGCACCTCGGGATGCATCCATTACGACGAGCAGGCTGAGCAACTCATCATCTCGCCGGAGAAGTGCATCGGCTGCGGAACGTGCGCCACCGTCTGCCCAACCTGCTGTCTCGAGGCGCACCACCCCAACGACACGGAGCTCATCGACCGCTGCCGAGGGGCCGCCGAAACGACGGGAGGGGTCGTCACCATCGCCTGCTCGAACATCGCCGCGCAGGCCTCGGGCCTGTTCGACGAGGATGCCGTGGTGCGCGTCGAATGCCTCGGGCGCGTCGAGGAATCCACTCTCACGCTCATGCAAAGCGAGGGCAACGCATGCACGCTCGTGCACGGAACCTGCGCCGAATGCGAGCACATCTGCGGCTGGAACATGCTGCAAGACGTCCTTGCAACCGAGAAAACCCTGCTTGAGGCCTGGGGCCAGCCGATGAACGTTCGCGTCACCGGCAAATTCCCCAGCTGCACCAAGAAGCAGGAGCGCGAGTCCTTCGACAAGTCGAAGCGCTACGCCTTCGAGGAAGGCGGCAAGGAGGCCGCGCGCGTCGGCGGCGTCGTGGCGGGATTCGCCGCCTGCGAGATCACCGGCGAGCAGTTCAGCCCGCAGAAAACGAAGAACTACGTCAAGGTGATGGCGGACGGCACGCTCCCCCATTTCCTGCCCGACCGGCGCGAGCGCCTGCTCGACGCGCTGGCGACCTTCGGCGAGCCGGACGACGTCATGATCGACACGCGCCTGTGGGGGCATGTGATCATCGACACCGATGCCTGCCAATCGTGCCGCATGTGCGCGGTTTTCTGCCCGACCGGGGCCCTGAGGAAATACGGCGAGGATGACGACTCGGGGCAACCCTTCGGCGTGGAGCATTATCCGGGCGACTGCGTGAAATGCCGTTCGTGCGAGAAGATATGCCCGGCGGGGGCGATCACCATATCCGACGAGGTGTTCGCGCGCGAGATGTTCGCCGGCGCGACCGACGCTTACGAAATGAAGCCGATAGCCATCAAGCGAGGTCAGGCGCACACCATCTGGAACATCCAGAAATCTCTCACCATGACCGATCAAGTATACGAACGTTAGCGGCGGCAACCGCGAACGCGGACAAGGAGCAAGCAGATGTCAATCACCATCATCACCGAGACCGAATCGCTCGGCGGCATCAAGAAGCGCGTGAGGTTCTCCATCACCGGCGCCCACAAGGCGTCTTTGGCCAAAGAGGCGCTCGCGGCCCTCGCGAAGGAGCACGGCCTGAGCCCCCAGGCCGAAGATGCTCGCGCGACGCTTGAGGACAAGCTCGGCGAAGAGGCGCCGGCCAAGCGGGCAACCTCCTATGTGGCGCTGCGCTGCGCGCTTCCCTACGTGAGGGAGCATAAACTTGCGCCGCTTTTCAATCCCGAGCCGGTAAAACCGGTGATAGAGGGCATCTTCGATAAAACCGACCTTGCCTTCGACGTCGATATCTTCGTGATGCCCGCCGTTAAGCTTTCCTCCTACGAGCCGGTCTATCTCAAAGGAGCCAGGGGCCGCATTACCGAAGAGCAAGTAAATGCCCAGATCATGCGCGAGATGAACCGATTCGCAACCTACAAGGACGCCCCCGGGCCCGCCGCGGAGGGGGACTGCCTGCAGGTCAACCTATCCACCATGGCAAACGGTGCCCCTGACATGGGATTATCCGGCGATGGGCTGGCCATCGCGCTTTCGCGCGACGTCATGCCGCTCGGCTTCGTCGAAGCGGTTGTCGGCATGAACACGGGCGATCACAGGGAATTCGAGTTCGATAACCTTGAAAGCGACGGAGGAATCGTCCATTACCGCTGCGCCGTCGACCTCATCGACAAGAAGCACCGCATCACACCTGAGCTCACCGACGAGTTCGTCGCGACAAGGCTCTCCGAAAGCGCGAAAACCGTGGCCGAGTTCAAGGATGCGGTGCGCGGGTACCTCGAGAAGCGAGCCGATCCGGCAAAGGACCCGCAGCTTGAGGCCCGCCTTGACGAGGAGCTCTCCAAAAGGCTGCAGGGAAGCATTCCCGACGAGCTTATCGAACGCACGGCGCAGGGGATCATGGAATCGATCAGGCAAAACGCAGAGGCACAGGGAATGACGATCGCGCAGTTCGCGCAAGCGCAGGGTGCTGACGAGCAGCAGTTCGCCATGAATGTGATGCGCCAAGCACGCGAATCGCTGCGACAGGGGTTCGCACTCGAGGCGCTGTTCGCGCATCATGGCATGGAGATCGACGACGCGGACGAGAAGGCGGCGCTCGCAGAGCTTGCCCCCGGTGCGGAGGAGACCGCCCGCAAGAACATCGCGGACAACGATGCCTGGTATCTGGTGCGAAACCTGGCGCGCCGTCTCAAGGCGCACCAGTGGCTCGTGCGAACAGCGGTTATCGAATAATCCCGAAACTCATCACCCTAGGTCAGCCATGGAAGCGAGCGGCCCTGATCGACGAAGCCGGTCAGGGCCGCGTCGCGCGGCGCGAATATCCCGATCAGCCTCGCGACTTACCAGTCCTCGTCCTCAACCTGCATGGAATCGACCATGCGGATAAGATCTTGCTGCGAATGGACATCGAGCTTGCGATACACGTGCCGCATATGGGTGTTGGCCGTGCCTGCTGAGATATAGAGCTGCTCTTGGATCATCTTGGTGTTGTAACCCTTCGCCAACAGGAAGAGTACCTCGGTTTCCCGACGGGAAAGCAAGCACATATTGGCAAGCGCCAGGCAACGACGCTTGTAGCGCCCGATGCGCTCCTCGTCGGACACGGCGCCATCGGGCCCGGCGGAGCCGGCATGCTTCATGGCCTCCATCGCCCGCGACGCCCCGGAGGAAAGATGCTGCTCGTCGGATGCGGAAGCTCCGGAGGCATCCGGGCATGCGATCGACGTATCCCGATCATCCGAGGAATCGCCGCTTGGGGCGCCATCGCAAGACCCCTCGAGAGTCCCAAGGGTTGCCGAGGGTTCCTCGCCGGCATGATCGATGCCGGCGGAAGATGGCGCAAAGCCTCCCGTGGGCGCATCGGCGCCCGCGCAAGCGTCAACCGTTTCGCCAACGCTGCCCGCATCGGCCGCAGAGGCAGCCTCGCGGGCATGGGCAAGCGCCTGGCGCGGCTCGTTGGCCACATCGAAGGGGTCGAAGAACGCCGGGCAGAGGTTACCGCGCTCGAGCACGCGAACGACCTCGGCATCGCGCGGGTAGGAGCTTGCCCCGAACATCAGCAAAACGATGGCGACGGGCAGGATGGCGTCGGTGGAATTCAAGAAGTCCGCAAGCGGAGAGGCGGGCAACATGAAAATGGTCGAAACGACCGCGCCGAGAGCCAAAAAGCCTCGTCCAACGCCGAACACGTGAAAGGGGCTGATGCGGAACTTCTGGGACATATCCGAGAACGAGATCCACATGCACGCCTCGATGAGCAGATAGGACACCAGAAACAGGCAATGCGCGCTCGTGGTCGTGATGCCCGCCGGCACCAAAAACGACAGGATCGCGATCACGACCGCGATGATGGGGTTGAGCGTCCGGAAGGCATAGTTCGCCTGCTGACGCTGCGTGAGCATGACGCCGACGACAAGCAGGCACGTCACGATACCGGCAACGAACACCGCATAGACGAAGCGCCCGCCAAGCACGCTCAAATCGGCGATATCCCGAAAGGCATGCTGGCCCAGAAAACCGAACAACAGACCGAAGGAAAAAGCGCTTGGACCCAGATGAAAGGCGAATTTTCGCTGATTAATCGGCATCATCATGCTGACGAATTCCGTCCGGTCGACCAGCTGCTTCGAGCATGCGTTCAGGCAAACGAGCTCAAGCCAGGGCAAGATGACCGATACCACCATGCCGAACATATGCACATACGAGTCGATGACGAGGATCACGCCATACCCCAGGCAGGCGATAACGCACCCAAGCGCGAACTGCATTGCCGCGGCAGCCGTATCGCAGATGCTGAAGGAGACGCCATAGCTCATGAGCAGGGCCGCCGAACCGACGCCCGTGAGAACGCCCGCCACGACGCCCAGGCCGTATGCGAGAACCTGCGCGGCGGAGACGCTCGCAACGCAGGCAACCAGAACGCCGGCCGAGGTCAGCACGGCGCCGATGAGGCGCACGCGCCTGCGATCGGTCATCGAGGCGAAGCAAGGCCGTATCTTCTTGAAAAACAGCGTATAGGAAAGCAGCGTCAAGGACATGAACAGCATCGAAACCGTGGTCGATGCGTCCGCGGCCGCATCGACGCGAAACGGAAACAGGATGTCGATGCTGAAGACGGCCGAGAATATCCATGCCCAGTGAAGGCCGAAGCCCAGGATAAGCGGGAAAGAGACCTTTCCCACGCCGGCAGATTCCTCGTCCCGATATTCGATGGTAACGTGCGGTAGCCTCAAGATTCCCCCAAACATTGCGCCCGAACAAGCCCTCAAGCCGCGAGCGCGCACCCCCTCCGGCAACGCTTGATTCGATGATAGCACAATGGTTCCCAATCAAGGGGAATCTCTCGGTTTAGCATCATATAGTAAAACGCTGACCAGGCATTTTGCGAAAAATCATAGAGCACATATGATGCCATCCCGCCACTGCTTTCAACCTGGTTCGCGCCGAAATAATAACAACCCTATGAAAACGGCTCCCCCACGCGCTCGTAAGGTTGCAATCGAGGAACCGGGCCGGCGGATCGATTACTGGAGGAGGGTCGACACGAGGGGCCGCCGCACAGGGGAAAGCCCGAGGATTCCTCGAATCCGAGTTTGAAACGAGAACCGTTTAGAAAGGAAAGGTGAATTCATGGCACAGCTAACCATGTCACGTCGCA
>CAVHXL010000030.1:0-14900 GCA_963639885.1 bacterium
CGAGCTGGCCAACAAAGGCGAGCTGCCCGGCGTGACCAAGGCTTCTTGGTAAACCCCAAGTAGGTACGTACGGGTGTGCCACGGTTCAGGCGGAGACGCTAAGGGCGCCTTTCCGAACCGAACCGATCGGCTCATCTAGAACCAAAGGAGAAACTCACTATGACCATGACTGACCCTATCGCAGATATGCTTACGCGCGTGCGTAACGCAAACTCTGCTGGCAAGGCTTCGGTCTCGATGCCGTCGAGCAAGAAGCTCGTCGAGATCGCCCGTATCATGCAGGAAGAGGGCTACATTGCCGGCTTCGAGGTCGTCGCAGGCGATCCTCGTGCCACCCTCGAGATCACGCTGAAGTACGGCGAGAAGAAGTCCAAGACCATCCGCGGCATTAAGCGCATCTCCAAGCCTGGCCTGCGTATCTACGCTGGCAAGGACGAGCTGCCTCGCGTGCTCGGTGGTCTCGGCACCGCTATCATTTCGACTTCTAACGGCGTGATGGCCGACCGCGATGCTCGCAAGAAGGGCATCGGCGGCGAGGTTATCGCGTACATCTGGTAGGAAAGGAAGGTATAAGGTATGTCTCGTATCGGCAAACAGCCCGTTACCATTCCTGCCGGTGTTGAGGTTAACATCGACGGCAGCGTTGTGACGGTCAAGGGCCCGAAGGGCGAGCTGACTCGCGAATTCAGCCCCATCATGAACATCGCGGTCGAGGGCACCGAGGTTATCGTGTCCCGTCCGGACGACTCCCGCGAGGCCAAGAGCCTCCACGGCTTGACCCGCACCCTTATCCACAACATGGTTGAGGGCGTCAGCGCCGGTTATCAGAAGAAGCTGCAGCTTGTCGGCGTCGGCTATCGTGCCGCGTTGAAGGGCAAGGACCTTGAGATGCAGCTCGGCTTCTCCCACCCGGTGCTTATGGAGTGCCCTGAAGGGATCACCTTCGAGGTTCCGAGCCAGACCGAGATCGTCGTCAACGGCATCAGCAAGGAACAGGTCGGCCAGGTGGCTGCCAACGTTCGCGCATGGCGCAAGCCCGAACCGTACAAGGGCAAGGGTATCCGCTATGAGGGCGAGCATGTGCGTCGCAAGGTCGGCAAGGCTGGCAAGGACTAGCGCGCAAGCGTAACTGATCGAAGGGATTACCATGAATAAGAATCAGAAAAAGCAAGCTGCGCTGGCTCGTCGCCATCGTCGCGTGCGCGGTAAGATCTCCGGTACCCCGGAGCGTCCCCGTCTTTGCGTGACTCGCAGCAACAGCAACATCTATGTGCAGTTCGTTGACGACGTTGCAGGCAAGACCCTGTGCGGCGTTTCCACCCTCGGCCCTGACTTCGAGGCCACGGGCAAGAACGGCGCCAACGTCGAGGGCGCTACCGCTCTCGGCGAAATCGCTGGCAAGAAGGCTCAGGAATGCGGCATCACCGAGGTCGTGTTCGATCGTGGTGGCAACCTGTACCACGGGCGCGTCAAGGCTCTCGCCGAGGCTGCCCGCGAAGCCGGTTTGAAATTCTAGAAGGGGTTTAGTCTATGGCTCGCAACAATAAGCAAGACGCCGCCGTTCCCGAGCTGGAGGAGCGCGTCGTCTACATCAATCGCGTGTCGAAGGTCGTCAAGGGCGGTCGCCGCTTCGGCCTGACCGCGCTGGTCGTCGTCGGCGATCACAAGGGCAATGTCGGCGTTGGCATGGGCAAGTCCCAGGAAGTGCCGATCGCCATCAAGAAGGGCGTTGAGGACGCGAAGAAGAACATGTTCTCTGTGCCGCTGACTGCCGAGGGTGCCACCCTCCCGCACGAGATCATTGGCGAGTTCGGCGCCGGCCGCGTGCTGATCAAGCCTGCTGCTCCTGGTACCGGCGTTATCGCCGGCGGTGCCGCCCGTGCCGTTCTCGAGCTTGCTGGCGTTGAGAACGTCCTGTGCAAGTCTCTGGGCACCGACAACGTCATGAACGTCGTCAAGGCGACCGCTGAGGGCCTGAAGGAAATGCAGAGCCCCGAGGCCGTCTCCGAGCGTCGTGGCCTGTCCGTCGCCAAGATCTATGGCTGGAAGGAGTAACCAATCATGGCAGAAGCCAAGAAAACGCTGCGCCTGACGCAGGTTAAAAGCTCCATCGGCTACAAGAAGGATCAGCTGGCTACGCTGAAAGCCCTTGGTCTCGGCAAGATCGGCCGCAGCGTCGACCAGGTCGACAACGAGTCCGTTCGCGGCATGATCTTCAAGGTCAAGCATCTGATCAAGGTCGAAGAGCTCTAAAGTTCTTGAACTAAAATTCAATCTTGGCAGACTATTCTTGCTAAGATAGAATAAGTGATTGGCGCGCTAGCTTGCTGGTGCGCCAATCAGCGTATTGGAAGTTAGCCGGCGGCGAGCTGTCGGCGCCGGGAAGGTTCCCGGTAAGCGTCTTCAAGGAGAAGAAAAATGGAATTGAAGGATCTCAAGCCTGCTGAGGGTTCGCGCAAGAATCGTAAGCGTGTTGGTCGCGGCCCCGCTTCCGGCAAGGGCAAGACCGCTGGTCGTGGTATGAACGGCCAGAAGTCCCGCTCCGGTGGCGGCAAGGGTGCCGGCTTCGAGGGCGGTCAGACTCCGCTGGCTCGTCGTCTGCCGAAGCTGCCCGGCTTCCGCAACATCAACCGTGTTGAGTACCTGCCGGTCAACGTTTCCCGTCTTGATGCCAAGTTCGAGGCTGGCGACGTCGTCGACGGCGCTTCGCTGAAGGCCAAGGGCATCATCAAGCACGAGGATGCGCTGGTGAAGGTTCTCGGCGATGGCGAGTTGACCAAGGCCCTCACGGTGAAGGTTGATAAGGTGTCTGCTTCCGCCAAGGCTAAGATCGAGGCGGCTGGAGGAAAGGTCGAAGAGCCTTGCTAAGCTCCATCGTCGAAGCGTTCAAGGTTCCCGAGCTGCGTAAGAAGATTCTCTTCACGCTCGCTATCCTTGCGCTCTATCGTTTCGGTGCATACGTGCCGGTCCCGGGCATCCCGTTCCATGAGTTCGCTGAAAGTTTCCAGAACTCCGGCGTTTCCATGACCATGCTCGACCTGTTCACCGGTGGCGCGCTTTCGAACTTCTCGGTGTTCTCGCTCGGCATCATGCCCTACATCACTGCATCCATCATCATGCAGCTGATGCAGGGCGTTATCCCGGCGGTTGGGCGCTGGGCGAAGGAAGGCGAGACCGGTCGTCGCAAGATCACGCAGGTTACGCGTTATCTGACGCTTGGCTTGGGTTTGATCAACGCGGTTGGTTACCTGCTGCTGTTCAAGTCGGCCCAATATGGCGTGGTCTTCACGGATCAGGTTCCCGAGATCGTCACCGACATCTTGGTGGTCTTCACCCTAGTGGCGGGCACTGCTTTCATCATGTGGATGGGCGAGCTCATCACGCAGCGTGGCGTCGGCAACGGCATGTCGCTCATCATCTTCGTGAGCATCGTGTCGCGTGTCCCTTCCGCCATCTACAGCTCGATCAATCTGCAGTCCGACTTTGGTATGGGCCTTGCGATCACGCTGCTCATCCTGGTTGTCGTGCTGGTGTGCATCCCGGCCATCATCTTCGTTGAGCGTGCTCAGCGTCGTATCCCGGTCAACTATGCCAAGCGCGTTCAGGGCCGTAAGATGATGGGAGGTCAGTCGACCTACATCCCGTTGAAGGTCAATGCTGCCGGCGTTATCCCGATCATCTTCGCGAGCTGCCTGATTTACTTCCCGGCTCAGCTTGCGGCGCTGTTCAACGTTGGTTGGCTTACGACTTTCGCCGATGCGATCTCCACCGGTTGGGTGAACTGGATCTTGACGGTGTTCCTTATCGTGTTCTTCGCGTATTTCTACACGTCCATGGTGTTCAATCCCGAGGAGACCGCCGACAACCTGCGTAAACAGGGCGGCTTTATCCCCGGCGTTCGTCCTGGCTCCGCCACGGTCGCCTACATCAAGAACGTGCTGAATCGCGTGACGCTGCCCGGTGGCATTTTCATCGCCGTTATCGCAGTCGTCCCCACGATTATCTTCTACTTTACGAACAACCAGCTGATCCAGTCGTTCGGCGGTACTTCGATCCTCATCATGATCGGCGTTGCCCTCGACACCATGTCCAAGGTTGAAAGTCAGTTGAAGATGCATAATTACGACGGATTCTTCAAGTAAGCAAAACGTTGCGATTGTGTTATGAGAGGGCCTTATCGGGCCCTCTCTTTTTGCTACAATGGCAGAGCATTATCTTCAATTCGAAAGGTGCAACTTATGAATATCGTTTTGTTGGGCGCTCCCGGCGCCGGCAAGGGTACGCAGGCCGCCAAGCTCGTTGAGGAACTTGGTATGTGCCACATTTCCACTGGTGACATTCTTCGTGCGGCTGTCAAGAACCAGACGCCGCTTGGCGTGAAGGCCAAAGGCTTCATGGATGCCGGCGAACTGGTTCCCGATGATCTGATCATCGACTTGATGAAAGAGCGCATTCAGCAGCCTGATACCGAGAAGGGTGTTATTCTCGACGGATTCCCCCGCACGACCACGCAGGCAGTCGCGCTCGATACCATGCTCACCGAACTCGAGCGTCCGCTCGATGCGGCTTTGCTCATCGATGTTGACTCCGAGGTCATCGTCAAACGTCTGACCTCTCGTCGTCTGTGCAAGGAGTGCGGCCAGATCGGTACCGCAGCTGATGCGCAGTGTCCCTCTTGCGGCGGTGAGATGTATCAGCGCGATGACGACAACGAGGCGACGGTCCGCAACCGCCTTGACGTGTACGAGAAGTCCACGTCTCCGCTCATCGATTACTACCGTGGCTGCGATCTACTCGTCTCCATCGACGGTGATCGTGACGTGAACGTTGTATTCGCTGACGTTAAGAAGTCTCTCGGCCTGTAAGTTGCGCGTGCGCATTCGCGCAGGCTTGCACCAGGTTCGGACGCATATCGAATTTTGCAAGGATGGGGTCGCACTCGCGTTCCCCATCCTTCTTGTTTTCCCGTATAATTTGCTTTCGTTATGCCGAGATTGCACAAACATATCCAGTACACGCTGCACGATTTGAAGATTTTTCAAGGTGGCACGATCAAACACGTGCTGAAGAGTGCTCTCGCGCTTATCTTGCTCGCGCTTTTGCTTGAAACATTTTTGTTCAACATTAATTACTTTCGGACCTGTGGGTATCACACCACCAATCTTGACAATCGATTGACCCTTACGAAAACCGTCGACGATCAGTATCGCGTCACGGAAGTGAATCACACCATAGAGTTCACGAACTTGAATGCCGAAGTGCATAACGTTTGGTTGAATTTCGATTATCGTCAACCAGCTCAGCAACTCACCGTGAAAATACAGTTCACCGACGAGGCTCACCAGACATATTTCGACAGCACGGAGTACACGGTTGGTGTTCCCGATGTCGAGGTGAACACATTGTGCGACGAGAGCGAATTCATCAATCTCAATACAACGGGCCTGGTAAAGAACCTGAAGATCACTATATCGGGCGATGATGTCACTTATCCCGTGCTCTTATCGGATGTAGCTATCAATGCGCGGGAGCCGTTCTCGTTCAACTGGACGCGCTTCCTTCTGACCTTGGGCGGTTTGTCGCTTATCTACATCTTCCGTCCGCGGTCCGCTATTTACCGTATCGGCATCGTTTCGAATCCGGTGAAATCGAGGGCGGCGATTATCACCACCGTTTTCGTTGAGGCGGTCTTGCTCTGCTCGTACTTTTTCTTAGGGTCGAACATGGTTGGTATCGCCACGAGCACCTATAACTCCGGGTCGTGGGATGGCGTGAGCCCGGTGAATTCCTATCAGGTTGGCGGGGAGAATTCGCAGCAGTACGCCGAGCTTGCGCGCGCCATGGCGAAGGGCCAGCTATATTTGGATCAGCAGCCTCCTGAGTGGCTGCAGGAGATGGATGACCCTTACGACAAGGGCGCCCGTGATGAGCTCCAGAAGGAAACGGGCGAGGAATACCTCTTCGATGTTGCGTATCACGATGGGCATTACTACGTCTATTTCGGCGTGGTGCCGGTTCTTCTGTTCTATTTGCCATGCTATCTGACTACCGGTGCGGATTTCCCGACTGCAATGGGAGTGCTGTTCGCGATACTCATGTTCGTGCTCGGCTGCTCCGCGTTGCTTGATCGCTTTGCGCGTTACCATTTCAAGCGCGTCTCGCTCGGTTTGTACCTTTTGGTGCAGATACCGCTTGTGATGTGCTGCGGCATTCTGTATCTGCTGAAGTTCCCGACGTTTTACTCGCTTCCCATCTCGCTTGCCCTGGCTTTCTCGGTGTGGGGCCTGTATTTCTGGATGCGCGGACGTGCCTGCGAGAGGCCCTGCGGCTGGTATTTGGCTGGCAGTCTGTGCATGGCGCTTGTTGCAGGCTGCAGACCGCAATTGCTGTTGATCTCGCTCGTCGCATTTCCGTTGTTCTGGCGGTCCTATATCACCAAGCGCAAGATCCTGACTCGTCGGGGGGCCGTTGAGTTCGTTTGCTTGATTGCGCCGTATGTCGTCATCGCGGCGGGTCTCATGATTTACAACCATGCGCGCTTCGGCTCGTTCACCGACTTCGGGGCTAATTACAACCTGACCGTGAACGATATGACGAAGCGCGGCTGGAACATCGGGCGTTTGGCGCCGGCTCTGTTCTCGTATTTCCTGCAGTTGCCGACTGTTACGGGCGTGTTCCCCTATTTGCAGGCAGCTGAGTTCGACACGACGTATTTGGGACAAACCATCAAAGAGGTCACCTTCGGCGGCATCCTGGTGTGCTTGCCTGTTCTGTGGGTGCTGCCATTCGCGAAACGCATATTGGCTTTGCGCTTCCGGACACGCTCGACACGCACCATCGCGGGCGTCATCATCGCGCTTTTGGCCGGCGGCGTTGTGCTGGCCATCGTCGATGCGGAGATGGCAGGCATCCTGCAGCGATACTATGCCGACTTCAGCTTCATGTTCCTGGCGGCTGCGGTACTGCTCATCTTCATTGTGAACGAGAACCTTAAGGCTGGCACGACCACGCATGTGCTGTTGATGAAAGTGCTTCTGGGTGCCGTGACGCTATCGGTTGCGTATAGCTGGCTTATCTGCTTCATCCCCGAGACCGGGTGGTTCTCGGATATTTATCCATGGTCGTATCAGGATATCGTTGAAGCGGTTCAGTTCTGGACATAATTTGATGCCTTGGAGGCGCTTGTCGCACTCCGCGAAAAGCGGTGTATAACCGCCACAGAGGGTAAGGGAAAAGAAAGGGCATTCATGCAACTGTTCATTGAGGAAACCTACGAGGACATGAGTCGCAGGGCTGCCGACCTGATAGCTGCTCAGCTGATAGTCGATCCGACGTCGACGCTTGGCCTCGCAACCGGATCGACGCCAATCGGGCTGTACTCCTGCCTGGTTGAGGACTTCGAGGCTGATCGTATTTCTTTCGAGGGTGCATCGACGTTCAATCTGGATGAGTATCGTGGGCTATCGGGAAGCCATGACCAAAGCTATCGGCATTTCATGCAGCAGCATCTGTTCGATCATGTGGACGTATGCCCTGAAGCGACGCACGTCCCCGATGGATCCAACCCCGACGCCGAGGCCGCATGCGCGGCCTACGAGGAGGATATCGCCGATGCCGGTGGAATCGACCTGCAGCTTTTGGGGCTGGGCCACAACGGGCATATTGGATTCAATGAGCCGTCCGATAATTATCCCGTCATGACGCATGTGGTGAAGCTGGCTCAGAGCACCATAGATGCGAACAGCCGCCTGTTCGAATCGGCCGACGATGTTCCGCGTGAGGCCTACACGATGGGTGTCGGCACCATCATGCGTGCTCGGGCTATCCTGGTGGTGGCAAGCGGTCTTGACAAGGCGCAAATCGTGCATGACGCATTTTTCGGTCCCGTGACGCCGAAGGTGCCCGCAAGCGTTCTGCAGTTGCACCCGAACGTGACCGTCGTGGTCGACGCCGAGGCGGGCTCGCTTCTGTAATAGATGAAATAGGTTGAAGACGGCCTCGTGCGGTTCGCATCGGGGCCGTTTCGTTTTTTAAAATCGGCTGCGGTGCGCAGCGGGGCAGGTATTCGGGGTGAATGGGGAAAGGAGTGCGCGATGCGCATAGTCAACGGCAATGTTTTCGATGGCTCCGATTTTCGAAACCTTGCGGTGGAGATTGAGGGGGAGCGCTTCGGATCCGTTTGCGAGCCACGATGCGCGACGTCATCGCTTGAGGCGGGCGATGTGGACGCCTCGGGATGCTATGTGATCCCCGGCATGATCGATGTGCATTTTCATGGCGCGGTCGGCCACGATTTTTGCGATGCATCGCAGGAGGGCATCGCGGCAATCGCCCGCTACGAAGCCTCACGTGGAGTCACGGCCATCTGCCCCACGACGATGACCTTGCCCGAGGAGCGCCTGCTTGCGATCATGTCTTCGGTGGCTGAGCATGCGAAATCGGAAGGGTGCGACGAGGCGGCCATCATCGGCATCAACATGGAAGGGCCCTTTATCGCTCCAGACAAGGTTGGAGCGCAGAATCCGGCATATGTTCGCCCGGCTGATGCGGAAGAGTTCGCTCGGCTGCAAAAGGCTGCGCGCGGTTTGATAAAGCTCGTCGATGTCGCCCCCGAGCAACCAGGCAATATTGACTTCATCAGGGCGGTTTCGGATGAAGTGCGCGTCTCGCTTGCTCATATGTCGGCGAATTTCGATGAGGCCTCTGCGGCATTCCAGGCGGGTGCTCAGCATATGACGCATCTGTTCAACGCCATGCCGCCGCTGCATCATCGCGAACCTGGCCCCATTGCGGCCGGCGTTGAGGCGCAGCGTGCAACTGCGGAGATCATCGCGGATGGGGTGCACGTTCATCCTGCCATGGTTCGTCTGGCGTTTTCGCTGTTTGGCGAAGAGCGCATGGTATTGATCAGCGATAGCCTGCGTGCCTGCGGATTGGGCGACGGGGAATATGAATTGGGCGGCCAGATATTCACCGTCAAGGGGAATCGCGCAACCATCGAAAACGGTAGCTTGGCCGGCAGCGTGAGCGATGTCGCCTCCTGCTTGAAGACCGCGGTGCGCGCCATGGGCATACCGCTCGTGTCGGCCATCAAGGCTGCTACCGAGAACCCGGCGCGCGCAATGGGGGTCTTATCGGAGCGCGGACGCATCGCGCCCGGCTGCATTGCCGACGCGGTGCTGCTCGATGCTTCGCTGAACGTCAAGCAGGTGATCTTGCGCGGGCGGCTTTTGTAGCTTCCCCGTAGGTTATTTGTTTGTGAAAGGGGAGGGTGTTTTGTTGACGGAACTCCATAACCCCGTCTATTCTGAAAATCGTTTTTGCTCTTAGGTCAAACCAAACGAAAGAGGCAAGGAAACCATTATGAGCGATTCACCGTTTCGCGGCGTTATTCCCCCGGTCGTCATCCCGCTGACCGAGAAGAAGCAGCTTGATCTGGAGGCATTCGAGCGCTCCATCAACCGCATGATCGACGCCGGCGTCGACGGCCTGTTCTTCCTGGGCTCGTCGGGAGAGGTCGCGTTTTTGACCGACGCTCAGCGCTATCACGTGCTGCAGGAGGCCGTTGCCATCGTCAATGGCCGCGTCCCCGTGCTTGCGGGCGTCATCGATATGGAAACCATGCGCGTGGTCGATCAGGCCAAGCGCGCGAAGGGCTACGGCGTCGATGCGATTGTCGCGACGGCCCCGTTCTACGCCCTGGGCGGTCCAAAGGAGGTGGAGCGCCATTTCCGCGCTATCCGCGAGCATACTGACTTGCCGCTGTTCGCCTATGATCTGCCTGTTTGCGTTCACACCAAGCTTGACCCGACGATGCTCGTGCGCCTGGGCCGCGATGGCGTTCTGCAGGGCGTGAAGGATTCTTCCGGCGACGATGTTAGCTTCCGCTGGCTTGTGCTGGAGAACGAGGACGCCGGCCATCCGCTGCAGCTGCTCACCGGTCATGAGGTGTGCGTCGACGGCGCTTATCTCGGCGGCGCCGATGGCAGCGTGCCGGGCCTGGCCAACCTTGATCCGGTCAGCTACGTCGAGCAGTGGCGCGCTTATCAGGCTGGTGATTGGGCTCGCGTCAAAGAGCTGCAGGATCATCTGGCTCGCCTCATGTTCCTCACGCGGGTTGTGAAGGCGACCGTCGGTTTCGGTGCCGGCGTTGGCGCGTTCAAAACGGCGCTGTGGCAGATGGGCGTGTTCAACACGAATCAGATGCGCGAACCCGTGCAGCCGCTCGTTGGCGAGGACGTGGAATCCATCGTCGCCGTGCTGAAGAAGGCTGGCTTGATGGATGCGGACGCACCGATTCGCCAGTAGCTTTCCCGGGAATTTGTTCGCAAGCCGGTCGGGGCGCGCAAGCGTTCTGCCCGGCTTTCGTTATTTCAAGGCCTGGTATCCGAGTGCGCTTACGGTACCATGAATGAATACCGTTCCATTTGAAGGAGGGCTTGTATGGATTATCCATGCACGGTTGCGGCGATCGATATCGGCGGAACGAAAATCGCCGGCGCGCTCCTGCGCTACGAAAATGTCGGCGAGCAACCTACGGTCGCTTACGAGCGGCAAGTGCCTACCGAGGCGGCGCAGGGCGGCGACGCCGTCCTTGACCGGGTGTGCGAGATGGCGGGCGATCTGCTCATCGAGGCGCGGGCGCACGGTGAGAACGTGCAGGGAGTCGGCGTGAGCACCGCGGGGCGCGTCGATTGCGAAACGGGCGGCATCGCCTATGCGAATGAGATCATGCCTGGCTGGACGGGCCAACCGGTTCGTGAACGCTTGGTTGAGGTGTGCGGCTTGCCCGTGAGCGTCTTGAACGACGTGCAAGCCCATGCATTGGGGGAGGCGCGATGGGGCGCGGCGCGTGGCGCTCGAACCTGCGTGATGATCGCCGCTGGCACCGGCGTGGGCGGCGCCGTCATCGCCCATGGGAAGCTGGTGCGCGGTCATAACGGGTTCGCGGGCGAGATCGGGCACATGCCTTGCAGTCAAGCCGCCGGCATCCCCTGCGTATGCGGCGGGAGCGGGCATCTTGAGCTGGTTGCATCGGGCAGCGGCATCGAGGCGCGCTACGCCGAGGTGGCAGGCGAGAAGCTAAGCGGCGCCGAGATCTCCCAGCGTGCATGTTCCGGGGACGATATCGCCCATAAGGTGATCATGAACGCGGGCATCGCGCTTGGCGAGGCGATCGCGGGAGTGACGAACCTGCTTGACCCCGACAAGGTGATCATCGGCGGCTCGGTGCTGGGGGCGGGAAGCGCCTGGCGCGCCGCGGTGCAGCAGGGTTTCCTCAGGCAGATTCCCCCAGCGCAGCAGGATATGCCGATCGTGGTTGCCGAGCTGGGCGCAACGGCTCCGCTCGTGGGCGCGGCGGAGGACTTGCTTGATTATCTGCAATGCGGGGAATAGGAAACGAGCGAAAGGATAGGGAAATGGATCCCATTATCGAGCAATTGCGCGGCAAGGTGATTGTCAGCTGCCAGGCCTATATGGGTGAGCCGCTGCGCCATCCCGAGACCATGGCGCAGATGGCGCGCGCCTGTGAGCTGGGAGGAGCCGGTGGCATTCGCTGCCAGGGCCTTTCGGATATCGCCGCTATCAAAGGACGCACGGAGGTGCCGGTCATCGGCATTTGGAAGGAAGGGCACGAGGGCGTCTACATCACGCCTACGCTGCGCCATGCGCGCGCCTGCGTGATGGCCGGGGCAGATATCGTCGCCATCGACGCCACGGACCGTCCGCGTCCTGATGGCAAGACCCTTGAGGATACGGTGCTGCCTTTGAAGGAAGAGGGCGTGCTTGTGATGGCCGATTGCGCCACCATCGAGGATATTCGCCATGCGTTCGCTCTTGGATGCGACATCGCATCGACCACGCTTTCCCACCCCGGCGCCGCCATCGATTGCGGCATGGCGGACGGCCCCGATGTCGCGCTGGTGCGCCAGGCGGTTGAGGAATTCCCCGATAAACCCGTCATCTGCGAGGGGCGCGTGCACACGCCGGCCGACGTGAAAGCCGCGATGGATGCCGGCGCATGGGCGGTTGTGGTGGGAACCGCGATCACGCATCCCACCAGCATCACCAGCTGGTTCGTGGAGGCCGCTTCGTAGGCGGGTTGCCTCGAGCGATGCCCGGTGATGCGATAGGAGCCGAGCGAGAGCCCGGCTCCTATTGGAAAGCGCCGTCAGGCGCGCTTAATTACCTCGAATCAGCTACTGCAAAAGGAAAGCCCGCCATAACTGGCGGGCTTTCCTGCATTCACCGTATTCGACGAGGGTTGCTATTTTCCCAAATCGGGATGGAGCAGCGACGGCGGGTGTCAGGTGGAAGGGGGCCAAGACGCAACAGTTGCTATTTTCCCAAATCGGGATGGAGCAGCGACGGTGCGGCCCCGAGCAGCAGGCGTGTGTAGTCGTCCTTGGGATTGTTGAAGATCTCCTCGGATGTGCCGCGCTCGATTGCTTGGCCGTGGTTCATGACGATGATCTGGTCGGAAATGTAGCGCACGGTCTGAATGTCATGGCTGATGAACACCATGGCGAGGTTGAGTTCCTTCTTCAGATCCATGAGCAGGTTGAGAATCTGCGCGCGTACCGACACGTCAAGGGCGCTCGTGGGCTCGTCGGCGATGATGGCGTCGGGCTTCAGCGACAGGGCGCGCGCGATGGCGACGCGCTGACGCTGGCCGCCGGACATCTGTCCGGGCAGCGCATCGAGTACGCTTTCGGGCAGGCCGACCATTTCGATAAGCTCGCGCACGCGCTTCTCGCGCGATTTCGCGTCCCCGACCTTATGCACGATCATCGGGTCGGCAAGCTGGTCGCGCACGCTCATGCGGGCGTTCAGGGCCGTTGCCGGGTCTTGGAACACGACCGAGATCACGCGGCCGATGGTGCGCCTTTGCGCTGCCGTGCGCTTGGTCACGTCGGTTCCCTTGAAGTACACATGGCCGGAAGTGGGGGACTGCAGGCCGCACATCACGTTCGCCGTGGTCGATTTGCCGCAGCCTGACTCGCCGACGATGCCGATCGTCTGGCCCGGCATCAGTTTGAGGGATAGCCCGTTGACCGCATGCACCTTGTTCGGGCGGAAAAGAGAACCGGTGCGCGTCTTGAACACGACATGGATATCGTCGAGGAAGATGATCGGCGTCTGCTCGGCGTTTGAAGCGGCGTTGTTCGCGTTCGTTTCGGACATTTACGCTTCACCTCCCGTGATATAGGGTTCGACCCCGATGCGCTTAAGCTCGCTATCGGGAAGTTCTGCATAGTAGTGGTCGGTGCCTTTGACGCGCTTGAGCATTGGCGGCACGTTGGAGGTTTTGTCAGGATGGCTCGAGCGCGGCCGGAAGCGGTCGCCCTCGGGGAAGTCGCGCGGGGAGGGAACCGAGCCGGGAACCTGATGCAGGCGCGAACCGCCGGCCTCGATGGACAGCACTGATCCAAGCAGGCCGCGCGTGTACTCGTGGATGGGGTTGGTGAGCAGCTCGGTGACCGGGCCTTGCTCGACAACCTGACCGGCGTACATAACGGTGATGGAGTTGGCGACCTCGGCGACCAGCGCCAGGTCGTGGCTCACGAACACCATTGCGAAGCCCAGCTCATGCTGCAGTTTGTTCAGAAGCTCGATTACCTGCTTCTGGACCGTCACATCAAGGGCGGTGGTGGGCTCGTCGGCGATGACGAGCTTCGGGTCGCGCGTGAGCGCCATGGCGATAAGCACGCGCTGACGCTGGCCGCCGGATAGCTCATGCGGGTAGGAATCCAGCGTGCGCTTCGGGTCGAGGCCCACCAGCTCGAGCAGCTCTTCCGCGCTGCGGGTGCCGCCGCGCTTGGTCAGCTGCTTCATCTGCGCCTTGATGAGCATCGAGGGGTTGAGCGAGGACAGGGCGTCCTGGTAAACCATGGCGATCTCGCGGCCGCGCAGCTCGTTCATCTCCTTGTCGGAAAGCGTGAGCAGGTTCTTGCCGTCGTAGAGGATCTCGCCGGAGATCTTCGCCTTCTTATCGAGCAAGCCCATGATGGCAAGGCTCGTGATGGACTTGCCGCAGCCCGATTCGCCCACGAGGCCCATGGTCTGGCGCGGGCGTACCACGAAGCTCACGTGGTCGACGACGTTGACGTCACCATGGCGCGGGAACTTGATGCAGAGGTCCTTGACCTCGAGAATCGGCGGCACGTCGGTTCGGGCTTCGAAGCGATCGTTGCGCGAGAGCTCCGCTTCCTTCAGGGCGGCCAGGCGCTGGTTGAGCGTTTCGGCCTGCGCCTTGTAGGCGAGCGTCGGATCGGTGATCAGGCGGTCGGCTTCGCGCTCGGCGTTCAGGTCGTTCTCGTCGACCTTGACGTTGCTCTTCGGCGCGGCGATGGCGTCGGTGATGCCCTCGGATACGATGTTGAGGCACAGCACGGTGAGCATGATCATGATGCCCGGGTACAGCGCTTGCCACCAGCGGCCGGCAAGCACGCCGTTGCGGGCGTCAGCTAGGATGTTGCCCCAGGTAGGCGTCGGCTCGGGGATGCCGGCGGAGATGAAGGACAGCGATGCCTCGAACACGATGGCGTCAGCCACCAGCACGATGGTGAACACGAGCACCGGGGCGATGCAGTTGCGCACGACGTGCTTCCACAGGATCCAAGGGGCGCGTGCGCCGGAAACGATGACCGCGCGCACGTAGTCCTGGTTGTACTCGCTCATCACGTTCGCACGCACGATGCGGGCGATCTGCGGGATGTACAGAAAGCCGATGGCGAAGATGAGCGAGGGAACGCTGTTGCCGAACACGACGATGAACGTCGCGGCAAGGGCGATGCCCGGGAACGACATGATGATGTCGAGCAGGCGCATGATGATGTTGGAGATGCGCTGGCGCACGACGGCGGCGATGGCGCCGATGATCGAGCCGACCACGAGCG
>CAVHXL010000031.1:0-10335 GCA_963639885.1 bacterium
TGCTGTTCGCGAAGGGCCGCAACCTCGCCTATATCCAGGAAAGCCTCTGCCTGTCCAAAAGCACCGTGAGCACGCACCGCCAGCACATCTACCAAAAGCTCAACGTGCATTCCAGCCAGGAAATGATCGACCTCATTCAAGAAGAGAAGGCATAGCGAAAACGAAGGAAGGGGCACGCCCTCATCGGACAGCGCCCCTTTCCGTTACCTATTCAACCAACGCAACGCGCTATCGCTCGTAAACCTGGTCGCAGCCGAGCAGATCTTTCATGGTGTACCAAATCTGATGCGGGTCATCGATGGGATGAGCGAGCGGCTTCATCTCGTAGCGCTCCACCGCGCCGGAAAGCAGATCGACGGCGAACACCTCGTCGGACAGCGTCAGCGCGTCCTTCGGGCAGATGTCGGTGCAGCAGCGGCACTTCACGCAGTCCCCGGGGAAATGCTCCACCCCGAACGTGCCATCCTCCTCGTTGAACTTGGAAATGGCTCCCGTCGGGCAGAACGTCGCGCACATCTGGCAGCTCGAGCACTTATCCGGGTCGATGATCACATGGCCCCACAGGCGCGTCTCGATCATCACGTCCTGCGGCTCCCCGAGCGCGGCCAAGGCATTCAGCAGCCTCTCGCGTCGGTCGGGCACGAAATGCGGCAACGTGCCATCGTCCATAACCTTCTGAAAGCGCTTCTGAGACTGGTCCTCGATGCCGAGCTTCTCGGTGATCGCGTAGTCGGCGGTGGCATTCGCGGCAATCTTCGTCTCGGTTTTCATATCCGAGAAGAACTTGCGCTTATCGGCGTCGAAGGCGGCTTTGCCCGTTGCGCGGACGCGCGCAGGGAACTTCGGCACGATGTCGATCCGCAGATCGCTGTTCCACGTCTCGAGCAGCGTGTTGGCGGTGTCGCGCACGCGCTCGGCCATATGGAACCCGGTGACATGCTCGCAAACACCGCACTTGCCCTCGACCAGGCTCACATGCTTGGCGCCAGCCACCGCAAGCATGGCGAGCAAGCTCTCCTCGACGCGACCCAGGCAACGAACCGAGACCACTTTCTCAGGATCGAACAGGCCCTCTGCAGCGGAGGTGATCTCCTCGCACGCGATAACGACCTCGCCATCGCAGGCGCGCATGGCCGCCAAGCACTGATGCAGAAGCTCGGCATCATTGGGTCGATGCGCCTCAAGCGCGCAGGTCGGACATACGGTCGCGCATGTTCCGCACCCGATGCATTTTTCCGGAGAGATGATCAGCTCGTTATCGTCATAGGAAATGCATCCCGACGTGCACACTTCGGCGCACTTCATGCATTTGGCATTGCGGTTGCGCACGACGGCGCAACGGTTCTGGTGAACCATGATATCCGCACTCTGAAGTTTTTCGAGCAGACCGAAGAAATTCTGAACGCTCGGCATTGCTGCCCCTTTCTCGTCTACCCCCCTGCAACCGTCTAGTATAACCGTTCAGCCAACGCGATTCGCCCCTCAGCCGAAAACGTTACCCTTGGCGAACTGCCGAAAGCGTCGCCATCTCGCCGGCGCGCGTCATCTGCGCTATCGCCGGGGCGAAACGGGGAAACGCCGCGCCGCTCGCCTCGCCCAGCATACCGGCCGTGACCGAATAGAGAGCGCGACGAAACCGCGCACCGCAAGAAGGCCCATTCGCCGGCGCCCGATCACGGGCACCGGCGAAACCCCTTACTTGAACGAACCTGATTCAGCGTCGAACTCGCGAACCGTGCCGTCAGCGTATTCGATTCCCCAAGTTCCGTAATCAACATCGAAAGACGGCAGCTTCGGCGCGACGAAGACGGGCTCGGCAGGCTCTTCGACCCCACCGTCCGCTTCGTCAACGTCAGCGGAGCCCGTCAGCGCACTGGCCGGGGAAACATCGTTTGCAGCGTCTCCCGCCTGCGCATTCGCCTGGCTTGCGACATCGTCTGCCACCGCGGGCGCGGCGGGCGCATCCTCTGCGACTCGCTGCGCTTCCTCGGCCGCCCGCTGCGCCTCCTCAGCCGCAGCTTCCTCTGCGGCAGCGAGTTGCGCGTTCCAGCTCGACAGCGACGGAATGCGCACGCAGGCGATATCCTCGCCCAACGCCCCCGCGCACATGAGATCGCGCACGCGCTCAACCATCTCGACGCCCGCGACCGGCAGCGACGAGTCGCTCGCCATCCTCATGGCGATCAGCGCATCTTCGCCAAACTCAAGCTCCAACCAGGCAAAATCCATGCCCTGCGAGCCTTCCTCGGCACACACCTTGTTCGCTGCCGTAATGGTATTCGAAACCTTGTTGAACATGTTGTGCAGCCATTTGGGCATCACGCCCTCCCAAAGCTGCTGCGCCTCAGCGTCGTTGCGATCCCAGTACGAGCGATGCAACTTGACCATGAAGCGCATGTTGTTTTCCGCATAATCCGGATCAGCGGGCTCGTGCGAGCAAACCACCGACGGCGCCACATACGAATACGAACGTTTGATGCCGGCAACGGTCTCGTCATTGAACAGGCGCTCATCCAAATCCATGCGCAATATCAAAGAGGGTCGAACAAAAGCGGTCATTGCTCATCATCCTTTCACCTTGAGCATGCAACAGCACTTGGCGCGCCCCCGCGCGGCAGGTGCCGATCCACTTGCATTCTTCCCCAAACCCCGGGCGCAGTATCGCGCATCCCTTCGCTCATTGTCAATCGACGAATCAGGTGAAACAGCCTGTCGGCCAGGCAGGCAAGTTCGCCACAACACGCCATCTATCAGGAGCAACGCTGTAAATATATCGAGCTGCATTATTTCGGAGAAAGATTATCGGCCCGCCCGCCCAGCTCGAAATCGCCCCTTGACACCTCACGCGACGCCCCTCTATCATCACAAGCGGGGAGTCCGCCAGCGCACATGCGCGGCAGACAATGTTTGCAAAAGTCGGAGCTTCAGGGGTGAAGTTCCCGGAGTCAACCTTGCGGGTTGGCACTGAATGCGTCATGCCGAGGGGCAGGCGCTTGATTTGTTTGTGGCAGGCACTGTCTGAGAGGGGCGGAACATGTCTTCTGATTCAACATTCGATCTATCGCTTGGCGACGACTATGACGAGTTCGATCCGCTGGAGGATACCGGCGACGACGATGTCGAGGGCGCCGAGAACACCTCCGTGTCGGCGGCAACCGATGCGCCGGCCAACCAAGCCGCGCAGCAGCCTTCAACGGCCGACACCCGCACGCCGAGGGAGCGCATCGACGACCTGTTCAAGTCGATGGAGCCGCGCCGCAAGGTGCTCTTGGGCATCCTTGCGAGCGTCTCGGATGGTCGCAAACCGGTCGCCGAGGTGAACGCCGCGGTCGATCGCATGCAGGAGGATAACTTCAGCGTATATTCCGCAGCCAACCTGTGCACCCTGCTTGAGAAGGCCGGCGCCATCGAGCGCGTCACGGCCGACGGGCAACCCGCTGACGAGATCGAAACCGAGCCCAAAACGGTTGTCGTGGACGGCGTCGAGTATCTCGAGGCAGCCGAGCCCGTCGAGATCTTCTGGCAGATCACCGAGGCCGGCCAGGAAAAACTCGCCTCCGACAAGCCCATGGACCGCCTGCACGAGCTGCTGGAGAAAGACGCCCAGTACGCCGTCATCTACAAGCGCATTCTCACGCTGTGCGCCGCCGAGGGCGGGGCGAGCACGCCTTCCATCAACAGCGCAGTCGATGACGACCCGCTCGTGCAGAAGCCGCGCCTGTATGCGCCGCACTTCGTGGACCTGCTGGAGAAGTGCGATGCGCTCGAATGGAGAAAAGCCTGGTACACCACTGAAATCGGCCAGCAAGCGTTAACCGAGCTCGCCGATATCGAAGATGCAGCCGAAGAGCAGACGGAGGAGAACTAACGATGACGGAGAACACTCAAGCGGCCGAAGCGGCCAGCATGGACGAGCTCATCAAGGTCAACAAGCAGCGTGCCGCCACGTACGGCCTGCTCTCGCGTCTATTCCGCATTGAGATCGACGAGGAACTGCTCGAGCAGCTACGCGGCATGCGATTCCCTGCCGCCACCGGCAACTCCGATGTTGACGAGGGCTACCTGCGCATCGCCCGATACCTGTCAAACACCTGGGACAACTCCCTCACCGACCTCGCCGTCGATTACGTGCGCACCTTCATCGGGCACGGCGTTGACGCCTTCAGCGCTGCCTACCCGTTCGAAAGCGTGTACACGTCCGAGAAGCGCCTGCTGATGCAGGATGCACGCGACGAGGTGCTCGCCATCTACCGCGCCGCGGGGCTTGACAAGAAGGACAGCTGGAAGGAGGGCGAGGACCATCTCGCCCTCGAGCTTGAGTTCGAGCAGATCCTGGCGAACCGCACCACCGAGGCCCTCGAGAGCGGGGACGAGGAGGAGGCCGCGGCGCTGCTCACCACGCAGCAGAATTTCCTCAACGACCACCTGATCAGCTGGGTTCCCATGATGACCGCCGACATGAAGCGTTTCGCGCAGACCGATCTGTACCAAGGGCTCGCCTACCTAACCGACGGCTTCCTCGAGACCGATCGCGCGTTTTTGGAGGACGTGCTCACCGAGGACGAATAACATGCCCGCCTATCCGCGCCTGGGGTCGGTGGCCGGAGCGGCGGAACTGCAGCAAAACGAATACCGACCCGCGGCGAGGAGGCGCGCCGCAACATGGGGGTGCAGACATCGGGCAACCGAAGGATGAAAGAAGGGGCGATGAACCGCAAAGACGAGAGCATGGGCAAGCCCGAAAACCATGCAGAAGAACGCACGATGGATGCGACGGGAGAAATATCGGCTGAAACCGGCAAGGGCGACTCAAGCGAAGAGGCAGCGAAGGGCGGCATGACCCGCAGGACGCTATGTTTGGGCGTCGGCGGCGCCGCGGTTATGCTCGGCTTGGGCGGCTTGAAATACGTGGCTCCCCAGTCCATAATCCGACCTCCCGGAGGCCAGGATGAGGAACGCCTGATCAGCGCCTGCATTCGTTGCGAGAAGTGCTACGAGATCTGCCCGCGCGACGTGATCCGGCCGACGCACATCGAGTCCGGCATCCTGAACATGCGCACGCCAACGTTGAATTTCGACGCGAACTACTGCGATTGGTGCACCGAGGAAAACGGCGGCCATCCGCTCTGCGTGAGCAGCTGCCCGACCAAGGCCCTCGAACTGTCTACAGGCGCCACCAAGGAAAACACCATCATCGGCAAGGCCGTCATCAACACGGATTGGTGCCTGGCCTACAAGCTGATCGGCTGCAGGTTCTGCTACGACGCCTGCAAGGAAACCGGGTTCGACGCCATGACGCTCGACAGCAACAACCGCCCCATCGTCACCAACGAGCGATGCACGGGATGCGGAGCTTGCGAAAGCGTCTGCGTGTCGCTGCAAAACGGGTCGATATCGGAGGGCGCCACGTCGCGCGCGATCACGATCCAGCCACTTGATAAGGTTGAAGGGTAGGGTGCGACAATGAAGAAGAACTCGAAAACGCTGCGCACCTTGACCGCGCTCGCGGTCATCCTCGTCGTGTTCATCGGCTTTTGGACGAACCTGGGTATCGGCACCATTTCGGCGCCGGGTTTCTGGGACATCTCCGTCCTATGCCCGCTTGGCGCCTTGGGAACCATGCTCGCCAGCAAGATGATGGTGCCGCGCGCAGTTATCTCGCTCGTCATCATGGTGCTGCTCATCGTCGTGTTCGCCCGAGCCTTCTGCGGCTGGATATGCCCCGTTCCGCTCGTGTCGAAGCTGCGCACCCTGTTCTCCAAGCGGCAGTCGCCGGAGAAAAGCGGCAGCGCGAACAGCTCCCGCTCGACGTCGGATGACAAGGCGGACGCCGCCGGAAGCACGAAGGCCGGGAGCGCGAACGTCGCTCCCTTGACCGATGAGGAGAAGGCTGCGCTTGCCTCGGGCTGCGCGAAGGACACGAAGGGCCTTGCCGGCTGCGCGAGCTGCGCCAGCAAACGCGGAGATGCCGTCGACGCCCGTCACTTCGTCCTTGGCGGAGCGCTAGTCTCGACCGTTATCTTCGGGTTCCCCGTATTCTGCCTGATCTGCCCCATCGGGCTGACTTTCGCCACCATCTTGCTGCTGGTGAACCTGTTTGCCCAGGGCGATGTCACCTGGTCGATCATCGTGGTGCCCGCAATCCTTCTGGCCGAGGTCGTGTTCTTCCGCAAGTGGTGCCATAAGCTCTGCCCGCTCAGCGCGTTCATGAGCCTCATCGCGAAGGCGAACAAAACGTTCAAGCCCACCATCGATGACGCGAAGTGCCTGGAAACCACGAAGGGCGCGAAATGCGGCCGCTGCGGACGTGCCTGCGAGGAAGGCATCGACCCCCGCCACCCGCAGCTTTCCGAAGCTGCCTGGAGCGAGTGCACCAAGTGCCGATCCTGCGTTGACGCCTGTCCGACGCACGCCATCACGATGCCGTTTTTGGCGAAGGCGGGAAAGAACGTGAGCATCGCCGAACCCGTCGACTCGGGTAAGCCGGTCGACAAGGCGTAACGCGCGTTTGCCGCGAACGCGCGAATCTCTCGCCCGGGGAGGCTTCATCTCAATCGCAAGATGGAGCCTTCCGGGCGGAGGATGGCTTGGCAAGGGACCTGGGGCAAGCCATCCTCCGCCCGGGAGCGACAGCCCATCCCTCACCACCCCTCCCTCCCTATGGGTGGGTTGTCGGCTCCCCCTCGTTTACCATTGACCGCGATTACCGCATTCAGCTTGTTCGCACCACGAAAGCCATTCGAGCAGGAGGTTGATATGGCTCAGACAACGGATATCAAGGCCACGCGCATCATCGGGAGCGTCGGCTGCGGAAAAACGGAAGCGCTCATCGATCACGTTCGCAAGCTCTTGGAGGACGGAGTCGAGCCGGCACAGGTGCTCGTCGCCTGCGCAACGCCGCAGGCAAGCTTGGCTTTCAAGCAAAGGCTTGCCGAAGCATGCGGCGAAGGGGCCGCATGCGATATCGTTGCAACCACGCCGCGCGCGGCGGCGCTTGACGTGCTGTCCGATTCCGAGGCACGCCGCTGGAGCGGACGCGAGCCTCGAATCCTCACCGCATACGAAGAGCTATTCCTTCTCGAAGACATGAAGGTCAGCGGTTTGCGCCCGAAGCGCTTGCGCGAAATGCTGAAGTTCTTCTACCGCAGTTGGACCGAGCTTGCCGACGACGATGAGAACTGGCTGCTTGCCGGCGAGGAGAGCAACATCCACGAGCTCCTGAAGGCGAACCTGTCATTCACCAAGGCTCTCGCCGAGCCCGAGGCCGCCAACCTTGCCGTGAACTATCTGCGCACGCACGATGGCGCGCGAGCCGCGCATACCCGCCAGCACGTGCTGGTTGACGATTACCAGATGATCAGCAAGGCCTCCCAGACGCTGATGGGACTCCTTGCAAGCCAATCTCTCACCATCGCCGGCGACCCCGTCGCCTGCGTTACCGTTTACGACAGCTACCCTTACGCCGCCGGCATCGACGAGTTCAGCACGGCATATCCCGAGGCGAAGGACGTTCGTCTTGACACGTGTTATCGCTGCGAGGCCTCCTCCGCCTCCGCGCAGCGTCTTTTGGCCGATCCGGCCTTGGCCACGCTTGGCTCCGAAGACGACCAGAACACGCCCATGGCGCAGGGATCCGCTTCGGATGCTTCGTCGGGTGCTGGGCAAAGCGATGTCGCGTCTGTTCACGCTGAGATTCCTGATTCCCTGAAGGTGCTCACCTTCGACCTTCCCGAAAACGAATTTCTTGGCATCGCCGACTACGTCTCTGATACGATCGATGAAGATATCAAGCCCGAAGACGTGGTTATCGCCACCCCGAACGGCGTCTGGGGCCGCAACATCGCCAAAGCGCTTGCAAACCGCAACGTTCCCGCAGCGGTGCTTGCCGACCGTCAACCCGTTCGCGGGGATATTCGCGACTATGCGAAATGCATCCCAGCCCGCATCCTGACGGCACTCGATCTGATTGCCGATCCGTCCTGCGCGCTTGCCTGGCGCTGCTGGTGCGGGTATGGCGATTGGCTCGCGAACAGCTCAGCGATGGCAAGCCTGCGAGCATACGCTGACGAACAGGGTATAGGTCTTGTTGAGGCTCTGGATCATGTTTTCAAGGCAGGCGATCATGCGAAGACGCCTGATTCGACGCAGATCGTGGGAGCCCAGCGCGTCGCAGACTCCCGCAAAGCAGGACTGGCCATGATCGCGGCAGCTCGCGATCTTAAGGGTGAGCAGCTGCTGAAAGAGCTGACCCGCATCGTTACCGGAAAAGAAGACGCTGCGATTCCACAGGTGGTTCGCGACCTTTGCCTGGATGACGAGCACGCGGATGACGCGAGCGCCGGGGCGAATGACTCCGCGAGCGCGTACGATGCTGCAGGCGCAAATGGGTCAGCGGGGGCACACGATGCCGCATGCACAAGCAAGACCGCCAGCAACTCCCCTGCCGCCATGGCTGCGCGCTTCCGGTCGCATCTGCTCTCGCCCACCATCGCAAGCGAGGGAGCCGTTAAGGTCGTTCCTTTTGATCAGTGCGTCGGTTTATCGCCGAAACTGCTGATCATCGCTGGATTCGTCAACGGGTTCATCCCCTGCCGCGCGTATTTCGACGGCGCGGAGATGCCCCTTGACAAGCAAGAACGCGAGCACGAGAAAGATGTCAGACGCGTATATGCGCTTACTGGCAAAGCAAACGAGCGATTGGTGCTGTCGCGATTCAGCAACACAGATCTGGAATCTGCTGGCGTCCTCAAACTGCACATCGGCCGCATCCGCCTGCGCGACGGCGTGCGTATGTGCCAGATTCCTCCCAGCGACTTCACCGAGCAGATTACCCCAGCGCCTTCCGGGGAAATATCCTAGAACGTAACGCCCAAGGCCCAGAATATCAGGCCCCACACCACACCCATAGCCCAAAGCCCGGCCAGAATCGCACAGTTCTGAGCCGGGCGTCTGTTTGTGCGACAAAGAACCAAGATACCGACGCCTGCAGATACCAACAAGCCCGACATCATCGCGCCGGCACCAAGCGCCCCTTCGACATACAGCTGCGCGATGACGACCGAGGCGGCGCAATTCGGTATCAATCCGACAAGAGCGCTCGCGAAAATCGACAACACCGGATTAGACCCCACAAAAGCGACGAAAACGTCTTCCCCGATGGCTTCTATCACGCCGTCCAAGATCAACGAGATAACGAAGATGAACACCGTGACTTGCAGGGTATGCTTAACAGCGCTTGCGATAATCGAACCGTGCTCGTGATGATGCTCGTGGTCGCCATCATGCTCGAAGTTATACGCTAGCTCAGGGTTCTCCTCGCACGTATGGCAGTCACCGTTGCAATGGCAATGATCATGCTCGCAAAGCTCGTGAATACGGAGCTTGTCCTTGTCTCGACGGGCCACACGCATACCCGCATCGACCATGAATCCCGTCAACATGCCGACGACCAGCTTGGCTGCCATGATTTTCACGATCGTGAAGGGATCCACTTCCTCAGCGAGGAAGATAGGCAGCATTTCGTCGGAAGTGGAGAGAAACACCGCGAACAGGGTGCCGAGCGTGATCACGCGACCAGCCCAGAGCGTGGATGCAGCAGCCGAAAAGCCGCATTGCGGAAGGATGCCGGCAATCGCTCCGACAACAGGTCCGGCAGCACCTGCATGCTGCAATGATTCGGCGGATTTTTCCCCAGCCTTATGCTCGATCCACTCCAAGGCCAAATAGGTAATCAGCAAAAACGGCACGAGATACAGCGTGTCCTTCGCCGCGTCGGCAAGAACAGGCAGCACAATGTCTGTAAAGGTATTCATGCGGTTAAGTGTACCTAACACGTCAAGTCTTCTTCGCGAATCGTTCACAAGCCGCCCGAACGCGCTTGCAAACCGAGAAGCATCATGCCGTCACGCCCTGCCAAACAGATCGGTGCCATCGTGGAGCGCCGTCATAGGGGGACGGCATAGGGTACCGCCACAGGGGGCCATAGAGAGCCGTCACAAGGGACCGCCGCAAGGGGGGCAATAGGCTGCTGCCACAGCTGGCGCCATGGGATAACGTCAATCTAGAGCCGTCATACGGTACCGTCATAAAGTGGCGTTGATTGAGCGGCAGCGCCGTCAACAGGTTGCGCCACAAGACGTCGTCATAGGGTGACGGCAATTGAGAGCCGGTGCCGTCGGTGCCGTCAATGGTTTTCGTAGTTTCGGCTAGCCACCGCTTCGGCAAGTCCCTGAGAATCGACATGCATAGGTAGAGGCGAGTGTCCCGCGCATTTTCGGCAGCGCACTGCACGCGGTCAGCCGTTCGCTTTCAACGATGCACTTCAGGCGGGCAGGC
>CAVHXL010000031.1:10364-14691 GCA_963639885.1 bacterium
TTTCTGCGACGTACTTCACGCGAGCGAGTCACCAGCATCAGCGCAGGCTTTCCGTCCGGCATGGTGCCGTCAATAGTTTTGCGCAATTTCAGCTAGCCGCCGGTACGGCTACTCCTTAAGAAGCGACACGTCCAGGTAGCGGCGGGAGCCCCGTTCGCTTTCTACGACCTACTTCAGGCGGGCGGGTCACCAGCATCAGCGCAGTCTTTCCGTCTAGCATGGTGCCGACGACGCGGGATCTGCGCATGATCACCCAACTACAACAGAGCCTAACGAAACGGAGGGCTCACAGCTCCCGCCGTAAGCCCTCCGCTTATCCCCGCTGATTCGTTAACGGGTCTTTACGCCAGCGCCGCCTTCAACTCGCTTAGGCAACTGAATTTCGTCTCAAGGTTACCGTTCTCGCGATCTATCTTGGTGACGACACCGGTCCATTTCGGTTCCTTGCGCGATGAACCATCTTCGGAGCCCGCTGCCTTTTTGCTCTCGTCATCGAAGGCAAGCTCGTGCTCGCTCGTCATTCCAGCTTGCTCCAGCTCTTCGGATGTTGCCGTGCGCAGGCCGTACACCTCATCATCGCCCGGCTTGAACTCATCGGTCTCGACAACGTAGCGATAGTCGAACTTCTTGGGCTCCGGAAGCTCCTTCTTGTCGAAGCCGTACTCCAGTCCTTCAAGGATGTTCTGCATCGCATCGACGCCGTCGACGCCCTTAAGCCCCACCATCCCGCGCTCGCTGTTGAACAGTGCTGTCGGCGAGACGTAGATGGTGCGGATCTCTCGACGACGCTTTTCCTCAAGCTTCGTGATGATGAGCGCGATCGCAATGATGATCACCCACCAAACGATGGCAACAACCAGATCAAGCGGATTGTCGATCTTGTCGAAGCCGAGTAGGTACCATACAGCAAGCAGAATAGCTGCTGCAACGGCCGCCACGGCCAATACGATGCAATTGCTCTTCCTCATCTGTTACGCCCCCATCGTTGCCGGAGCCGGAACCGCAGAAGCGCCCTCCGGATCCTTGTCGTCATCGCCGCCACCGCCGAGGATATCGTGTCGATTCTTCTTCAGGTCACGCGTGTAGTTGCTGCGGCGCATCGCGACCAGAGCACCGTAAAGCATGGTCAAAATCGCGCCCAGGAACATCAGGTAATGCGCCCAGCAATGCGCCTCGCCCTCGGAGCTACCCAACGGCGTCTCGCTATCGTAGATAAGCTCCTCGTTCACATCGTTCGGGGAAGCCTGGCTGGTTTCACCGTTCTGCTCAACCGTAGGCACGGGCGTATTCGCCGTCGAACTTGCCGTGCTACCCGGAGTGGTGCCCGGAGTCGTCGGGGTGACCGTGTTGCCCGGCGTCACCGGTACGACCGGAGCAGCGCTCACGGTAAGCGTGCCAAGGTTCTCAACAATGCTGTAGTTGCGAGAATCAACGTCGCCCCACGTGATGCGGTAGGTGTTGGCGGAGCTGCCAACCTCGGTCTGCGCACCCGTTGCCGCAGCCCTCACGCGATCGCCGTTTACAAGGCCGACGATCTCGAGCGTGGCGCTCGTCAACGCCTGCCCATCGTAAACCTTCGACGCGCTACCGGTGGTCACATACAGCGTTGCCGGCAAGATCGTGATGCTGCCGTCGACGTAGACGATATCGAGCTTGGACGTGACGTCCTCGCCCGCTGCATTGCGGATCACCAGCTGATCAGCCGTCGCGGGCACAACGCCCTCGGCAACGTTGGTGGCGGTTGCCGACGATGCAGCGCTCTCAACCGTATAGCCTGCAGGCACACCGGAAACTCGAACGATGGCTCCATGAGCAGCACCATCATAACCGTAGGTGCCACCCGTCGTCGTGGCCACGATGCTGCCGGCGTATTCCTTGACCGTCAACGTGCCAATGGTTTCGCTAACGACGTAGTTGGACTGCTTGGCCGTGCCGGTCCAGGCGATCTCGTAGGAGTTCGCGGAGCTGCCGACCGCGGTCTGGGTGCCGGTAGTCCTGAAGTCGGCCGTCTCGCCCGCCACAAACCCGCTGATGGAACCCTCGGCTGTGAGAGCCTCACCGTCGTAGACCTTGTTGGCATCAGGCGTGGCAACCACAAGCTCGGCCGGGTTAACGGTAATCGATCCCTCATTCACCCTAACATTCAGCTTGGACGTGACGTCCTCACCGGAAGCGTTACGAATCACCAGCTTATCAAGGGATGTCTTAACCGGCTCAGTGGTCACATCAGTGGCGCTAGCCGCGGTTTCGGCGGTCTCAACCTTGTAACCAGTCGGAACCGTGCCGACCGAAACGGTAGCCGCATGCGCCTTGCCGTCATAAGTGTAGACACCGCCCGTTACGGTGATGACGATCTCGTCAGCAGACTCCTTGACCGTCAGCATGCCAATGGACTCGCTGATGACGTAGTTGGACTGCTTGGCCGTGCCGGTCCAGGCGATCTCGTAGGAGTTCGCGGAGTTTCCGACCACGGTCTGGGTGCCGGTGGTCCTGAAGTCGGCCGTCTCGCCCGCCACGAACCCGCTGATGGTGCCCGCGGCCGTGAGAGCCTCGCCGTCGTAGACCTTGTCGGCACTCGGCGTAGTGACTTGCAGCGTAGCCGGCGTGATTCGATAAAGCTTCATAACCGAACCGGAGTAGTTGCCCGTTCCCGTGATGGTCACCGCGATGGAGCCAACGTTGACGAAATCATCGGTCGCGTACTCGACCGTGTAATCGCGACCCTCGACGAGCACGTTGCCCTCGGCATCCGTGACGACCGGAGCCCACTTATGCTCGGCGCCGTCATAGACGAGGTCTGCAGCTTCGCTCACCGTCGCGCCCGTGTAGGACGGATCGGGACGATCCGGATCGGTACCGGGCGTGATGCTTTGAGCTTTCACCGTCAGCACTCCGAGCTTCTCGGAAACGATCTGGTAGTTGCTCGCCACAGCCGTGCCCCACACCAGCTCGTAGGTGTTGTTGGAGCTGCCGGCCGCAGTCTGGGCGCCCGTCGCCTTGACGGTCGCCGTCTCGCCGGCAACCAGGCCCTCAAGCGTCCACTCGTCGGTCTTGGTGAGCGCCGTGCCGTCGAACACCTTCGAATCCGAAGCGGTGGTCACCGCAAGGGGGGCGGGCGTAATGCGGTAGGTGCGCTCCACCTTGCCAGTGAAGTTGCCAATGCCCGTCACCGTAGCCGTCACCGTACCCACGTTGGTGGTATCGGCGCTGAAGGAGATCAGGTAGTCGGTACCCTCGACGAGCGCCTTGCCATCGCTGCCAACAACGGACGGCTTCTGCTGCTGGGGCTGGCCGTTGTACACGACATCCTCAAGCTGGCCGACTTCAACGCCGAGGTAACCGGGCTTCGGCTTGTCCGGATCGGTGCCCGGATCGATGCTCTGAGCCGTAATACCCAGCGTGCCCTCGACCTTGGTCACCGCGAAGTTGTCCTCGCTGAAGCCGCGCATGTAGCTGTAGACGATCGCGTTAGTCGCGCTGTCGCCGACGTTGGTCACCGAACCGGTGGCCTTAAGGCCCTCGACCTGGCTGGCGAACACGTTGTCGCTGCAGACGACGTCAGCTACCGTATGCGCGCTACCGTCATAGACCCACGTCTTGCTTTCGGAGGTCAGCGTAACCGGGCGCTTGGTAATCTGGTAGGCCACCTCGACGGAACCGGTGTAGTTGCCCTTGCCCGTCACGGTTACGGTCACCGTGCCCACGTTGGTGGCATCGCTGTAGGAAAGCTCATAATCGACGCCCTCGACCAGCACCTTGCTGCCGTCGGTCACGACCGGCTTCTGCAACTGCTCAGCACCGTTGTAAACCACGTTGCTCGGGTTGCTCGCCGTGAACTGGCGCTTGAGCGTGGGCTCATCGGGGTTGCTCGGATCGGGCTGCGGCTTGTTGCCGATGGTCTCGGAACCCGAACCCTCGACGTCCTTGCCCGCCGGGTCGGTGCCCTTGGCGGTTGCAACGTTCTCAAGCGTGCCAGCCGCGATGTCCTCGGCGGTCACCACGTAGCCGGTGGTGAAGGTTGCGGACTCACCCTTGGCCAGCGTCACCGTCTCGTTGAGCCCGGTCTTGGCGTCGGCCACCTTGATGTCGGAAACGGTCACGTTGCCGACATTCGTCACCACGATGGTGTACTCAACGGTGTCGCCCGCCGCATAGGAGCCGGCGGCCGCTGTCTTCACGACGCTCAGGGCGCCCGCGATAGCCTCGGTCTCGGTGGTCGTCTCGCCGCTACCGGGAACCACGTTGCCGGACGGGTCCTTGGCGGTGGCGGATGCCACGTTCTTCACGGAACCGGCGACCATGTCGGCCTCGGTCACGGTATAGGTTT
>CAVHXL010000032.1:0-12817 GCA_963639885.1 bacterium
CCCCATCAGCGATGGCGACATCATCGGCATCTGCGGGGGCTCCATCGAGGCGGTGGGCGATTCCATCTCCGATGTCGTGATGGCCCTTCTCGAGCGCATGGATGCCGACGATGCCGACACTTGCACCCTTCTTGCGGGCAAGGATCTCTCCGATGACGATTTCGCAAATCTGCAGAATCGCATAGAGGATGCATTCGAAGACCTTGAGATCGACGCGCATCGTGGCGAGCAGCCGCTCTACCCGATCGTCTTCTCGGTTGAATAACCCGCACACGCAGAATCGTTTCGCATCGTGACCGACCGTTTGGCAGCAACTTTAGCGCTTGACGAGCCGGTCACGCGCGTTTCGGGGGTAAGCCCCGCCCGCGCCGGCGCGCTTTCGAAGTTGGGCATCAAAAGCGTGCGCGATCTTCTGACGCACTACCCGCGCCGCTACGTGGACCTGTCGCTTCGTTGTCGCGTCGCCGAGGCGCAAATCGGGAGACCATGCACCGTGCAGGGCATCGTTCACAAGGTCGAGCTGAAACGCCCCCGTCCGAATCTGAGCTTGGTCGAGATAACGCTTGTCGATGAAACGGGCGCTCTCATGGTCACCTGCTTTCGCCAACCATGGCTCAAAGATCAGCTCAAGCCCGAAATGTCAGTGGCGGTTGCCGGAAAGATCGAGTTCAACTACGGTTTCAAGCGCATGACGAATCCCTACTTGGAGATTTTGGAGGCTGGAGGCCAGGCGCATGGGATGATCATTCCCGTGCATCCGGCGTGCGAGAAGATATCGCCTGCTTGGATGCGGCGTTTGATCGGCAGCGCCCTTGATCTTGCCGCGGGCGCATATGATCCGTTGCCGCTTGAGCTGCGCATTCGCTATCGGCTCATGTCGCGCAACCAGGCTTTCCGCAGCATTCATTTCCCCCAGAGCGCAACCGAGGCGGCCCAAGCGCGCCGAAGGCTGGTCTATGAGGAGCTTTTGCTGCTCGAGCTCATGCTCATGAGCGAGGCGTGCGGTAGGGCACAGGGGGCAAGCCCCGTCGCGCATGTGGTGGATGGCCCGTGCTGCGCTGCCATCGAGGCGCTCTTGCCGTTCTCGTTGACCGATGAGCAGCGCGCGGCGCGCGACGACATCCTTTCCAATATGGCCCAACCGCGCACGATGAATCATCTCCTTCTCGGCGATGTCGGCACCGGCAAGACGGCCGTCGCGGCGTTCGCCTTGGCGAGCGTGGCCGATACAGGTACCCAGGCTGCCCTGCTCGCGCCGACCGAGGTGCTTGCGCGGCAGCACGCCGAAAGCCTTGGGAACCTTTTCGATGCCGCGGGCATATCGTGGGGCGCGCTTACCGGCTCCACGCCGGAAGCTAAACGTCGAAGGATGCTCGAGAGCCTCAAGGATGGCGCCTTGAGCATCCTTATCGGCACGCATGCTATCCTTGAGGACGATGTCGTTTTCGATGATCTTACCCTCGTCGTCATCGACGAGCAGCAGCGTTTCGGCGTCGAGCAGCGAGGCCGCCTGCTTTCCAAGGGCGAGGCGCCCGATGCGTTGCTGCTGACCGCCACGCCCATCCCGCGCACGCTTGCGCTGGCGATTTACGGCGACATGACGCTTTCCTACATAAAGCGCCGTCCCCATGCTCTGGCGAAGCGCGAGACCCGTGTCGTGCATAAGTCCGATCAGGGAATCGCCTACGATGCCGCGCGCGCGGCGCTCTCTCGCGGCGAGCAGGTTTACGTTGTCTGCCCGCTCATCGGCCAGGACGGGGAAAAGCGCGACGAGCGCGGGGGAGGGCGCGCGCGGGCCGTTGACGAGGAGGCGTACGAGTACGCCGCCATCAGCATAGAATCCGACGCCGACCTTTCGGGGGACAACATCGCCGCGGCTTCGAAGGAGGCGGATTTCCTTCAGACGACCGTGTTCGCCGATTGGCGCGTCGAGCTGCTGCATGGCCGCATGAAGAGTGACGAAAAAGACCAGGTGATGGAACGTTTCCGCAGGAATGAGACCCAGGTGCTCGTTGCGACGACGGTCATCGAGGTCGGCGTCGACGTCCCGAATGCCACCGTGATGATCGTCCAGGATGCCGACCGTTTCGGCCTCTCGCAGCTTCATCAGCTGCGCGGGCGCGTCGGGCGCGGCGAGGCGAGCGCGCAGGTGTTTCTCGTCTCCACCTCGAAATCGCCCTCGTCGATCGATCGACTTTCAGCCATGGAGAAAACCGATGACGGCTTCGAGCTTGCGCGCTATGATCTGTCCCTGCGTCGCGAGGGCGACATCCTGGGCAACCGGCAGCACGGCGCGTCGGTGCTCAAGCTGGTCAACGTCGTGAGGGATTCCAAGATCATCGAGGCGGCCCATGACGATGCTGCCTTGATCTTGGAGGCGGATCCGAATCTGGGCAGTCCGGCGAACCAGGCGCTCGCCACCGAGCTGCGGCGCGCGTTCGGAACGAAAACGAAGGATAAGCGGGTATAAATCATGAGAATCATCGCAGGCAGCCTTCGCGGCCGCACATTCGATGCACCTGTCGGGCAGGGCACCCGCCCGACAACCGATCGCGTTCGCGAATCGGTCATGAGCAGCCTTTACAGCGCACGAGGCGGTTTCGAGGGCGCGCAGGTGCTCGACGCGTTCGCCGGATCGGGCGCGCTAGGATTCGAAGCGCTTTCGCGCGGCGCGGCGCGCGCGATCTTCTACGAGCGCGATCCGAAGGCGTTCAAGACGCTTTCGAAAAATGCCGGGAAGCTGGGATTGGACGCCCATGCGGCAACGCTCAATCGAGCTGACGTGATGGAGCGTCCTCCGCAATTCTCGCGACCTCCCTTCGACCTCGTTTTCCTCGATCCGCCCTACGCTTATGACGCCAGCGCGGTTTTGGGCATGCTTGAGGGGATGCGCTCCCGTGGCGTTCTGTCCGTCGATGCGCTCGTGGTTTACGAGCATTCCCTTGAAGCCAACGACGCTCACGATGCCGCAGCCGCCGAGCATGGATTTCGCCTTGCGCAGCGCAAGAAGTACGGCGATACTGTCGTGGATGTGCTCGGCTGCGCCTGAGCCGCCCCAAGCGCCATTGAGTCGCGCATATGTCTTACCGATTGACGAAAAGGGAAGCAGTAGCAATGAAACGTGCATTGACCCCGGGAACGTTCGACCCCATAACAAGCGGTCATCTTGACGTCATCACCCGCGCCTCGCAGCTTGTTGACGAGGTTGTGGTTGCCGTGGCGAAATCAAACAAGAAAAACCCCCTGTTCACGCTTGAGGAGCGTGTCGAGCTTGTCCGCGAGGCAACCTCCGGCATCTCCAATGTGCGCGTCGAGTCCTTCGAGGGCCTACTGGTCGATTTCGCCCATGAGGTCGATGCCACCTTCGTGGTGAAGGGCCTGCGCGCCATCACCGATTTCGAGTACGAGTTCCAGATGACGGCCATGAACTACCAGCTTTCGCCCGAGATCGAGACGCTGTTCATCATGTCCCCGCCCCAATTCATGTATCTGTCAAGCTCCATTGTGCGCGAGATATCGGCCATGAACGGCGACGTGTCGCAGTTCGTCCCCGAGTGCGTCAACGAGGCGCTCAAGCGCAAGTTCGGCACGGCGTAAAGGGCTCATCGCCTGTGCGCGGTTGCACCGGCTCCGCCTGGCTTCGTGTGTGCTTGCTTTGTAAGCAGGCAACCAGCCAGCGCAAACATGCTATTATTTGAAAGATGCTAGATGCACCATCGCGCTAGCACGCCAAAAATGAACCTTAAACGTAGCATTTCAGGTGGAAGGAACATCATGGACGAAACTGGGGTCTTGGGGCTTTTGGAAGAGCTCTCAATCCTGCTTGAAGACTCTAAGCCGGTTTTCGGCAAGACGAACCTGCGTCAGGTCGACATCTCCGCTGCGTTCGAAATCATGGATGAGATTCGCGACACGTTCCCGAGCGAGTTCTCCCAGTCGCGTCAGATCGTTCGCGAGCGCCAGAGCTTGATCGACGACGCTGAAGCCGAGGCGAATCGCATGATCGAGGATGCTCAGAGCCAGGCTATCACCATTGCTTCCGAGCAGGAGATCGTTCGCATCTCCCAGCAGCAGGCGGATCAGCTGCTTGCCGATGCTCGCGAACTCGAGCGTCAGACGCGCGCGGGCGCCGAGGATTACGCTGACGAGGTTTTCGGCCATGTCGAGCAGAGCCTCGATACGCTTTTGACCTCCGTGCGTCGTTGCCGCGAGCGCCTTAACGCCAACTCCACGGTGGTTCGCTAAGTGGATCCTATCGTATTCGAGGTACCGCCGGAGCTCTTCGTCGTCGCGGAGAGCTCCTCTTTTAGCGGTTCTTTTTCTCTTGACGTCCTCGAGGCCGGACCTGACACCTATCATTTTAGCGAGCCTGTCTCATGGAGCGCGACCATCACCAATACCGGTGACGCCCTTCTCGTGATGGGCAAGGCGCGCGCGCTTGCGCGAACCGAATGCGCCCGTTGCCTCGACGAGTTCGCCCTTGATCTTGAGGGCGATATCGAGGGCTATTTCCTGCTGTCGGAGAGCTCCGAGCGTCCCGAGGGCATGGATGACGACGAATTCGAAGTGCTTCCCGCCGATCACATGATCGATCTCGAGCCGCTTATCGTGGCGGCGCTGCTCGTCGATATCCCGCTCATCCCTTTGTGCGACGAGGACTGCAAGGGTCTGTGCTCGGGCTGCGGGGCTAACCTGAATTCCGAGCTGTGCACCTGCGCATCGCCCGATGAAGCTGAGGATCTGCCGCGCATGAGCGATGGACGCGTCAGCCCTTTCGCCGCCTTGAAGGATCTCAAGATCGAAGATTGATCGAGGAAGTCGGCTTACGCTGGCACCGGCTGAGCGTCGCGCATGAGTCGTTTGCGGCTTATGTTGTGAACGCTCCGTGACGAATGGGGTTGTACCAAAGCCCATGCTTGCATTTGAGCCTCGTCTTTGGTAAAGTACTTCCTCGCGTGTTTACACAGTAATTGCGAGCGCGTGGGCGCCCGACAATAAAGCAAGGAGAACATCATGGCAGTACCTAAGCAGAAAATGGGCCGCGCCCGCACTCATTCCCGTCGCAGCGCTAACGACAAGATCGCTGCTCCCTCTCGTTCCATTTGCCCGCAGTGCGGCGAAGCCAAGCTTCCGCATCGCGTGTGCCCGAACTGCGGTTTCTACAAAAACCGCGAGGTCATCGAGACGGAGTAAACGCTCCTTTGGGTGATATGCTATGAGCCTCTCTTGCCGCTCGCGGTGGGGAGGCTTTCTTTTTTCGGGAACTCGATTGAAAGCGGGGGGTCATGGAAGGAACCATCACGATCGCCGTCGATGCCATGGGCGGCGATCATGCGCCGGACGTTGTGCTGGAAGGCGTTGCCGCCGCGTTAGCGCAAAACGACGCGCTTAACGTCATCCTGTGCGGGCCGCGGGCGGTCGTCGAGCCGTTTTGCGCTTCGCACGAGCGTTGCCGGGCTGAGGTCGCGACCGAGGTGATCGACATGGCCGAGCATCCCGCGCAGGCGGTTCGCAAAAAGAAGGATTCGTCGATCGTGGTGGGCTGCCGCTTGGTTAAGGAAGGGCATGCTGACGGGTTTTTCTCGGCGGGATCGACCGGTGCCTGCCTCGCCGCGGCCACGTTGGTCATGGGTCGCATCAAGGGCATCTCGCGCCCGTGCCTGGCAACCGTCATCCCCTCTCCGGTTCGCCCGATCGTGCTTTGCGATGTAGGTGCCAATG
This sequence comes from bacterium, assembly GCA_963639885.1. Classification (GTDB taxonomy): domain Bacteria; phylum Actinomycetota; class Coriobacteriia; order Coriobacteriales; family Eggerthellaceae; genus Senegalimassilia. The sequence goes on from CAVHXL010000032.1 coordinate 5,722, forward strand.
CCGATTGCAAACCCGAGTACTTGGTGCAGTTCGCGCAGATGGCAACCGTGTACGCGAACAAGATCCTCGGATACGACAACCCGCGCGCCGCGCTTTTGAACATCGGCGAGGAGGATACGAAGGGAAGCAAGTTCGCGCAGGAGACCAACAAGCTGATGCGCAAGAGGCTTGCGAATTTCGCGGGCAACGCCGAGGGGCGCGATGTGCTTGGCGCCGCTTATGAGGTCATCGTCACCGACGGCTTCACCGGTAACGTGACCCTCAAGACGATCGAGGGCACTTCCAAAGTGCTTTTCGGCGCCATTAAGGAAGCCATGATGTCCTCGACCATCTCAAAGCTCGGGGCGCTTGCCGTCAAGGGCAACCTGAAGGAGATGAAGGGGCGCCTTTCGGCGGATGCCTATGGCGGGGCCCCGCTGCTCGGGGTGAAGGGCGCGTGTCTTGTGGGGCATGGTTCCTCGAATGCCGAGGCGATCGCGAATGGCGTGCTCATGACTTCGAAGATCGTTTCGCAGGGGGTTTCTGAAATAATCGAGCAAACCGTTACAGGGAGCGCGTTGTCGGATACAATCTAGCCTCGGGGATGGCCTATCTTCGCGCGGGACGAGCGCGTATAGGCCTTTGTGAAGAAATATGTATGCGGTTTCGAGGGCTTTCATGAACTTGACTGAGGAGCAAGAGCGCAAGCTCAATCGTGCCGAGGAGATTCTCGGTTACGAATTCGCCAACAAGCAGCTGCTGCTGTCGGCTATAACCCATCCGTCGGCTACCGAGGGTCGCTCGGTCCGTTTTTCCTATGAGCGTCTTGAGTTTCTAGGCGATTCGGTGCTCGGCGCCATCGTCGCCTCCATCGCTTTCGACGAATATCATGACCTTGACGAGGGCGGTTTGACGCGCATCAAAGTCGCGTTGGTCTCGGGGACGAGCCTTTCAGATGTTGCTTCCGGGCTCGGGTTCTCCGATGTCATCGTGTTCGGCTCCTCTGAAACGGGGACGGGCAAGCGCGGACTTCATTCGGCGCTCGAAAACGTTTACGAGGCCATCGTCGCCGCGCTGTATCTTGACGGGGGCGTCGATACCGCCGCAGCGTTCGTCAAGCGCACGCTTATCCCCCGGATGTCGCTTGATCTGGCGCTCGAGCCGGAGAATCCCAAAAGCGCCCTGCAGGAGAAATTGCAGGAGGATGGCATCACGCCGACGTACAAGCTGGTCGAGACGCAGGGTCCGCCGCACGACCGCACGTTCGTCGCGCAGGTGTTCGCGGGTTCGCAGGGCCTTGCGCGCGGCACCGGGCGCACCAAGAAGGAGGCTGAAAGCCAGGCCGCGAAGACCACGCTTGCGCGCTTAGGCGAGTTTTTCGGTTTGGGCATCGATGACGCTGCCCGTGCCGAAAAGGCCGCCGCCGCGAAGGCCGCGAAGGCGGAGAAGGCTGCCGCGAAGGCCGAGGAGCGGGCGCGCAAGAAGCAGGATAAAGAACGCGCCAAGCATCTGAAGCAAGGCTAGCGCATGTACCTGAAATCCCTCGTTCTGAAAGGCTTCAAGTCCTTCGCCGACAAAAGCACGCTTGCCATGGAACCGGGCATAACCGCCGTCGTCGGGCCGAATGGATCCGGCAAGTCGAATATCTCCGATGCGGTGCTGTGGGTTCTTGGCGAGCGCAACGCGAAGCATCTGCGCGGCTCGTCGATGGAGGACGTCATCTTCGCCGGCTCGTCGGCGCGCAAGGCGACCAGCGTCGCCGAGGTCGAGCTCGTTCTCGACAACTCCGACGGGAAGCTTCCCGTCGATTTCGATGAGGTGTCCATAGCTCGGCGTATGTACCGCACGGGGGAGAGCGAATACCTGATCAACGGGACCATCGCGCGCCGTATGGACGTGCTCGACATCCTGCACGACTCCGGTCTGGGATCGGGTACTCATTCCATCATCAGCCAAGGCTCGCTCGACTCCATTCTCCAATCGAAGCCCGAGGACAGGCGCGCCCTCATCGAGGAAGCCGCGGGCGTTCTCAAGCATAAGCAGCGCAAGGTGCGCGCCGAGCGCAAGCTTGCGAACATGGATACCACCCTCGATCGCGTGCGCGATGTCGCCGGGGAGGTGTCGCGACAGCTCGGCCCGCTTGAGCGCAAGGCCAAGCGTGCCCGCCGCTACCAGGAGCTTTCCGGGGAGCTTTCCCAGATCTCGCTCGCACTTGCCGTCGACGATCTTCGCCAGCTGCGCAAAAGCTGGGAGGACGCATGCGATCGCGAGCAGCGGCTCGTGGCCGATCTGCAGGTGAAGCATCAGGCGATTTCGGCTGCCGAGGCGCGCTCCGAGAAGCTTCAGGAGCAAATCAGCGAGCAGGCGCGCGCATCCGGCGATCTTTCCAAGCAATATCAGCGCGCGAGCAGCTCCGTCGAGCGTTTCGACGGAGCGGTCTTGCTGCTGCATGAAAAGCGTCGAGCCGCGCAGAGCTACGAGGCGGATGTCAGGGTCTCCCTGGAGGCGGACCGGGCGAAGCGCGCCGCGGCTGAAGAGGAACGCGCCTCGGCGCAGCTGCAGCTCGATGCGGTGCTCGGCAAGCTTGAAGGGGCGCGCCGCAAGGTTGACGATCTGGATTCGGCGCGCAGCTCCAATGCCGAGGCGCGTAGGGATATCGAAAGCGAGCTCGACGGCCTCGAGCGCGCGCGCCGCAGTGCCGATCGCGAGATGGAGAAGGACCGACGTCGCCTTGACGAGACGCGCGAAGCGCTCGCAAACGGTCTCGCGCACGTCAGGCTCGTCGAAGGGCGCGCGACCGAGCTTGAGCTGGCGCTTGCCAACGCCGAGGAACAGGCTCAAAAGCTCGCCGACGACCGTCGGCGCGCGCAGGAGGCCCTCGATGCGGCCCAGAAGCGGGAATCCGCCGCACGTGCGGCGGTGGCGCAGGCGCTCAAGGCCCGTGATGAGAAAAGATCCGCCCAGGAAGAGGCGCATCGGCAGGCAACGGTTCTGCAAAGCCAGATCTCCGCGCTCGAGGAGGTTGAGCGCACCTCGGCCGCTGCCGGTCCCGCGCGCGCTTGGGTGATCGATAAAGCAGAAGGGGAAGGCGTCGCTGTTTCCGCGCTTTCGCACGTGCTTCGTGCGCCGAACGGCTTGGAAGGCCTTGTCGAGCTGCTGCTCGCGGAGGATATCTCCACCTTGTTGGTGAATGACGCTTCCCAGGCCGCCTCGCTTGCGGAATCGCTGCACACTTCCGACTGCACCGGCCGCGTGTCTCTTGCGCCCGCGGATGCGTCGCGTCCCGAGCCGGCGGCTCGCCGCGTCGCGGCGTCTGAGGGCGGTCGGGCTCTCGTCGACGTTCTTGAATATCCGAAATCTTGCGCATCCGCCATCGAGGCCCTGCTCGGCGACGTCGTCGTTTGCGACGGGTTTGCCGAGGCCCTCGCGGCCGGCAAGCGCTGCGAAGGCGATCCTGTTCGTTTCGTGACGCCCGATGGTTGCGTCGTTTGCTCGTCGGGCATCATGCGCATCGGCGGTGTTGAATCGGGCGATGAGGGCGAGCTTGCCCGCGCCCGCAGGCTTGATGCGCTGCGCGAGGGCTATCAGGATGCGTGCGTTGCGGCCGAGCAGGCCAAGCGCGCGGAAGAGGAGGCTGAGAAATCCCTTCGCGAGGCTCAGGCCGAGAGCCTGAAGCTATCCCAGGCCCTCGCCGAGCAAAGGGGCGCCACGCAGGCCGTTCAAAACGAGGCGGAACGCGCCCAGAGCGCGCTTTCGAACGCTCGGCGCGACTTCGCCGATGCCGAGCGCCAGCGGGAGCAGGCCCGAAAAACCGTTTCGGAGGCACGCCCGAACGTCGAGGCGCTCGAGAAGAAAATCGAAGCCGCTTCCGAGGAAGCTCAACGGCGCACGGCACGCATCGAGGAGCTCTCGGGGCGTGTCGTGCCCCTGCGCAAGGAGGCGGCTTCGCTGCGCGATTCCCTTGCGGAGGCGAAGCTTGAGCTGGCGACCTTGCGCGAGCGGCACTCGTATGCGAGCCGGATCGTCGATGCGCGCACCCGTGACGTGCGCGATATCGATAAAGCCCGCGAATCCCAGCGCGCCAACCTCGCGCGCAAGATCATCGCCCAGCAGCGCACCTCCCCGCTTTTGGCCACGTTCGAGGAGCTGACGCGCCAAGCCAGGAAACGAACGCGTGCTCTCGAGGAGGCCTCTCGCGCTGCTCAGGATTCCTCAAGCGGCCTGCATGCCCAGGTTACGCAGGCGCGTGAGGCCGCTCGCTGCGCTCATGAGGCCTACGATGGCGTCAATGCCGAACTATCATCGGCGCGCGTTGAGAAAGGCCGGCTCGAGGTGCAGGTTGATGCGGCGGTGAACTCTATCGTGTCCGATATGGGAACCCCCCTCGATCACGCTCTGGCGCTTCCCGAGCTTGCCAACCGCGCCGAAGCGGAGGACAGCGCGTTTTCCCTCAAACGCCGCATCGCGAACATGGGGTCCATCAATCCCGATGCCGCCGCGGAATACGAAGAGCTCAAGGCGCGCTACGATTACCTCGCCGCCCAGCTTGCGGATCTTGATGGTGCTCGGCGTGCTCTTGAGAAGATCGTCCGCGTGATCGATTCTCGGATGAAGGATGATTTCACGAACACGTTCGCCCAGGTCGATAAGAACTTTCGCGAGATCTTCGCCACGTTGTTCCCCGGTGGTTCGGCCGAGCTCATCTTGACCGACCCCGACGACGTCGACTCGACGGGCGTGGAGGTGAACGCTCAGCCGGCCGGCAAGCGCATCACCAAGATGATGCTCATGTCCGGCGGCGAGAAGTCCCTGACCGCGCTTGCGCTGCTCTTCGCGGTGTACCGCATCCGAAGCGCGCCGTTTTACATCCTCGACGAGGTGGAGGCGGCCCTTGATGACACCAACCTTCGCCGCTTGACCGCTTACCTGCAATCCATACGCCACGACACGCAGTTGATCATGATCACGCATCAACGGCGTACCATGGAGATGGCCGACGTGCTCTTTGGCGTGTCGATGCAGGCCGACGGTGTGACGAAGGTCATCAGCCAGAAGCTCGACCAGGCGCTTAAGCACGCTGAGTAACGTTTTCATGATGGGTACCGCCCATCGCTCGCCGTCGCCGGCCCATCGGGCTTTCGGGCGGACGATGGGGATCGCATTGCAGGAAGGAATGATCCGATATGGGTTTTTTCGATCGAATCAACGAGGGGCTAACCCGTTCGCGCAACCGCTTCAAGGAGGAGATGAACATCCTTCTTGACCGCGGCCCGAAGCTCGATGAGGAGTTCTGGGATGGTTTGGAGGAGACGCTGATCCTGGCGGATATCGGCGCGCCGGCGGCCATCGAGATCGTCGAGAACCTGCGCGAGCAGGCGACGCGTAAGGGCCTGCCGAGCGCCTACTCGGTCCTCGATCTGCTCAACGATCAGATCGCCGCGACGTTTTGCGAAGGCGGCGATGAGGTGCTTTCCCCGGAAGGGTCGTGCGTTCTGTTCGTCGGCATCAACGGCACGGGCAAGACCACCACGGTGGGCAAGCTGGCCAAAGAAGCTCATGACGCGGGCCGCAAGGTGATCCTTGGCAGCGCGGACACGTTCAGGGCCGCCGCGATCGAGCAGCTTGAGGTTTGGTCGAAGCGCGCTGATGTCGAAATGGTCACGCGTGAGCGCGGAAGCGACCCCGCGAGCGTTTGCTTCGACACGCTTGAGCGCGCCGAGGAGGTTGGGGCCGATCTGGTCCTTATCGACACGGCGGGACGCCTGCACACCTCGTCGGATCTGATGCGCGAGCTTACCAAGGTGGTTACCGTGGTGCGAAAGCGCTCGAAGCTGCCGGTGTTCACGGTGCTCGTCATCGATGCGACTACCGGGCAAAACGGTCTTCAGCAAGCAAGCGAGTTCAATAGGGAGCTCGACTTGGACGCGATCATCGTCACGAAGCTCGATGGCACCGCGAAAGGAGGCATCGCCTTGGCCGTGAGCCACGAGCTGGGGTTGCCCATCATCAAGATCGGCGTGGGCGAGGGCATGGACGATCTGAAGGATTTCGACGCCCATGACTTCGCGCGGGCGCTTGTGGGCTCCTTCGACGAACGCGAGGAGCGCTAGGGGGCATGCGCGATCGCGTCGAGCAGGTTCATGCCAACCCTGAGGTGTTTCTGGTCCGCGTCCCGTTTGAGAACATCTCCACTTCCGCAACGAACTGCTACATCGTGCGCGACGGGGTTCATGCCGCCGTCGTCGATACGGGCGCGCCGAGCGCGAACGGTGCGCGCGTGCTCGCCTGCGCCCTTGATGAGCTCGGCATCGATCGCCTGCGCGCGAAGTGGTTTCTGACGCATCTGCACCTCGATCACGCGGGGTTGATCGACCGCATCGTCCCGACGGGCGCCTGCCTGTATGTCGGAGCGGCCGAGGTCGCCTGCGCGCGTGCCTCGAGAACCGGCTCTTACCTGCAATCCGTCCAGCGCATCTACCGCAAGCAGGGAATCCCCCTGCATGATGCGTCGGCTGCGGCGCGCCTGTCGATCGAGCCGGAGCTGTTCGACGCGGGTCGCCTTCGCATGAACCTCGTGCATGAGGGCGATATCGTCGAGGTTGGCCGCTATCGTTTGCAAGTTATTGGAACGCCCGGTCATACACCTGGTCACTTATCGTTGTTCGAACCGCGAAGCCGCATTTTGTTCGGCGGCGATCATGCCCTGTTCGTCATCAGCCCCTCCATCGCGCTGTTCCCGCAGGCGCGCGACGGTTTGGCCGCCTATCTTGACAGCTTGAAGAAGGTCGAGGGTCTTGCCATCAGCCAGCTGTTCCACTCCCATGGTGCCATCAGGTCCGATTTCGAGGATCGTCTGACCTGGCTCGGCGCGCACCATATCGAGAGGCTTGACGAGGCCAGGGATGTCATCTCCCGTTGTCCCGGCATCACCGGTTATCAGGCGATCCGCTCGCTTACATGGAACGTCCCGTTCGACGACTGGGAGGACATCTCGTTTCTGCAGCGGTGGTGCATCGTCACCGAGGGTATCGTGTATTTGAACCACCTGATAGGACGTGGGGTTGTGGCGACGGATTCGACCGGCGACGGGATACTGGGCTACCGTACGGTATAATCG
>CAVHXL010000032.1:12827-14605 GCA_963639885.1 bacterium
GTATAATCGCGCAAAACGAAGCGCGTCTTTGGCGCCGCGGCGGCGGCGCATGTGAAATGAAAACCGCTTCGGGAATCCACCTTTGGAATCACCGATGCGCAACGAGAAGGGCAATCCGGCATGTTCGACAATCTATCAGATCGCTTGCAGGGCATTTTCGACGGCTTGCGCGGCAAGGGCCGCCTGACCGAGGACGACATCAACGTTGCTATGCGCGAGGTGCGCTTGGCGATGCTTGAGGCCGATGTCAACTTCAAGGTGGTCAAGCAGTTCGTCGCCCGCGCGAAGGAGCGTTGCATGACCGCGGAGGTGCTCGACTCGCTCTCTCCGGCCCAAAACGTCATCAAGATCGTTTCCGATGAGCTGACCGAGCTTTTAGGGCGCACCGATTCCAAGCTCGTGCTCTCGAGCCGCATCCCGAACGTCATCATGCTCGTGGGCCTGCAGGGCTCGGGCAAGACGACCGCGGCGGCCAAGCTCGCGTATCGCTTGAAGCAGGAAGGTCACAGCCCTCTGCTTGCGGCCTGCGACGTGTATCGTCCCGCCGCAGCCGATCAGCTTGAGACCTTGGGCGGGGAAATCGGCGTGCGCGTGTTCCGCGGGGATGGCAAAAACCCGGTCGGCATCGCGGAGGCGGCGGTGCGCGACGCCATCGACAGCTTGCGCGACGTGGTCATCGTCGACACGGCGGGGCGCTTGCATGTCGATGAGCAGATGATGGAGGAGGCATCCGCCATCAAAGCCGCCGTCAAGCCCGATCAGGTTCTCATGGTCGTCGATGCCATGACCGGCCAGGACGTCGTCAACGTCGCGGCCGCATTCGCCGAGCGCGTCGATTTCGACGGCGTCATCATGTCGAAGATGGATGGCGATGCCCGTGGCGGCGGCGCCTTGTCCATTCGCGAGGTGACGGGCAAGCCGATCAAGTTCATCAGCGCGGGCGAGAAGCCCGATTCCCTTGAGGAATTCCACCCTGACCGCATGGCCAGCCGCATCCTGGGCATGGGCGACATGCTCTCGCTTATCGAGTCGGCGGTCAAGGTGCAGCAGGCCGAGGAGGAGCGCGTTGAGACCGAGCGGCTGATGAAAAGCCAGCTCAATCTGAACGATTTCATCACCATGAATCGCCAACTGCGCAAGATGGGCGGCATCTCCAAGCTCATCAGCGCCTTGCCCGGCGGTGACAAGGCCTTAGGCTCCGGCCAGGTTGACGAGGGCGCGCTCGACCGCATGGAGATCATCATCAATTCGATGACCAAGGCCGAGCGCGAAAAGCCCGACATCCTCAACGGCAGCCGTCGCGCGCGTATCGCCGCCGGCGCGGGCGTCACGGTGACCGATGTGAATCAGCTCATCAAGAAATTCAACGAGACGAAGAAGATGATGAAGAAGATGATGCCGGCCATTGAGCCCGCGTCTTCGAAGAAGGGAAAGAAGGGCAAGAAGGGCCGTCGTCGCCTCGGCATCCCGGGTATGGGCGGCATGTCGATGGCCGATCTGCAGAAGATTCAGGATATGATGGGCGATATCAAGTAGGCGGACATGATGCTCTTCGCGCATCGTCCGGAAGGAGCAGGTTCCCTGTTTTCATGAACTCCTGATGAAGCGGATATAGCCTCTTGTCAACGAGCTTGTTTCACCTTATTATGAATAACTGCTGTTTTGCGGCGCGCATCTGCGGGTCGCACCGATTGAGTTAAAGCAAGAAGGAGTTCTCTTCATGGTTAAGATTCGCCTGGCCCGTCACGGTGCCAAGAAGCGCCCGTACTACCGCATCG
>CAVHXL010000033.1:0-14507 GCA_963639885.1 bacterium
TTGATGATGCTGAACAGGATAGGTTTGATCTTGTCGTGCTGCATGGTTCCGTTTCCGAGCCGGGTCTTGTCTGCCGTGCTGCGCAGGGGGGGCGCTTTTCGCATCGAGCGATGTGCTCACGCGGCGACGCCGCCACGCTTCGATCCCTGCCCCTTCCCTGCGCGTGGTGGGCAAGGGGCAGGGAAAAGAGACAAGAAAGCAAGATCCCCTTTGTGGCGCTAGGCGCTCAAACGGGATCTTGCTGACTCGTGTATTTACGCGTTTCCCCTTTGCGGTGCGCATCATGGTAACGCTTTGGAAACAGTTGGTTTTGCAATCACACAAAATAGGCAGCGTTCATCATTCAAGCAGGAACCGCCCGCTCGGGTGCTCGCTTGGTTGATGGGCTCACGACCGCTCCATCGGCGGGTTTCTCCGGAGTATCGCCTGACCATCTAATGCGAAGCAGCTCGTTTCTTGAGGCTCGATGCTTCGTTGCCCGCCGCGCTGCTTCGGCCTGCTTTGCCCATGATACGCTTCACGGCGGCCTCAATCAGCGCGTAAAGCGGGTAGGCGACGACGGCGAAGCCGATGAGGAAATTCGAAAGGGAGAAGACGCATTGCTCGAAGGTTCCCGCAGGAAGGACGGCGTCTGCCGCCGGGCATCCGGATGACTGCCATAGAAGGTAGGCTATGAGCATGAGCGCGGTGTACGAGGCCATGTACTTGGCGAAATGGTGCATTGCGGATCTCATGATGATCTCCTTCCAGTTGCCCCCGAGGGATGCTCCTCGGGTTCATTATGCGCATCCCATGTAAAGAATGCGTCTGAGGAAGGTAAAGCCGCGTCGTCGCAACGACGCGCTCGCGGTAGAATGCAACTCTGGATATAGCGCGGGTGGAGCCCACGTCCTCAGTTGCCTTGAGCTGCTCTCGGCGCCCCGCAGCGTCGTAGCCCCGCTTTGCCGCCCGCCCGTTCGACCCTTTGATTGGAGAGCCGTGCCAGAATCAACCGACACGAACGTCAATGCAACTTCGACCGCCACCGCATTCAACGGCGCGGACGGCGCCGTCGGACTCGGTGTCGACATCGTCGAGATCGAGCGCATGAGGAAAATCCTCAAGCGTTCCCCTGCGTTTTCCCGTAAGGTTTTCAGCCGCGAGGAATGCTGCTATTGCGATGCAACCGCTGCGCCGGAGATTCATTACGCGACCCGTTTCGCGGCCAAGGAAGCGGTTCTCAAGGCGCTTGGCACGGGGTTCTCCGAGGGAATCAGCGTGCGGGATGTCGAGGTCAAGCGGACTTCGAAAGGCCGCCCCTTCGCGGTGCTGACCGGGCGTGCGAAAGAAGTGGCGAAAGAGATGGGCGTTCGCGAGTTGCCGCTGTCCCTGTCCTACACGCACACCGAGGCGGTTGCGTGCGCGATGGCCATCACCGATGGGTCGATGCGCGCGACCGAACAGCGTCGCGACCCCATGGAAGAGCTGTCGCGCCAGTTCAAGGAGGCGCGCGCCATGCTCGACGATCTGGAAGTTGCCCCTGCTCCCGCACCTTTGCAAGTGCCCTCGGCCATGGCGGCCATGGACATGGTCGCGGCGACCGATGGGGAATCGCGTGCTGGCAAGATGGATGATGCAAACGGTGCAACTATATCCACCGCCGAATAATTTTCAATCAAATATGCCCTTCAGTACTAAAAGTGCGCTTGTGTCGCCAGGTTATGCGGTAATATCAATTAGCTTTGTAAAGTATTCCTGTGCGCGCGGAGTGCTTTGCATGAAGGTTTGATGTGCGATAGGTGTCCGGTCAAGCTGTTCGGGCTGTCCGGGGTGGATAGGAAGGTGCTTCGTTGGGCGAGTGGTCGCTTTTAGCTGAGTATCTGGCCTTTATCTTGTTGCTTGTCATGATGATCTTCTATCATGATGGCAAGCAGGTCCTTACGCCGCGCCGCCGCCTGTTCTGGGCATGCTTGGTTCTGTCCGCCTCGGCCATCGTCGCCGATGTCGCTACGATCATGTGCGACGAATACCACGACATGATCCCGTTCGAGGTCAATTACGGCGTCAACGCCTTGTTCTTCGCGCTCAGCGTGCTCATGAGCTCGGCCATCGTCTATTATCTGACCGTCCGCATGATCGAATTCGTCAACAGCGGATGGCATTTGCGGATCGTGCGGATACTGATCGCGCTCGTGACTGTCGGCTTCTTGGCCTTGGTGGCCAGCAACTACTGGAACGGCTATCTCTTTTACTTCAGGGAAGACGGCTCCTATGTGCGCGGACCCTATAATTCGTTCATGTACATCGAACCGGTTCTTTATCTGGTGATGTTCCTCGTGTGCTACCTGGTCAACAGGCACAGCGTCAGTCAAGCCTCCACACGTATCGTTCGCGCCACCCCTCTTATCGTCGCACCTCTGGTGGTGCTGCAGCTTCTCTATCCGCAACAGTTGCTCAATGGCACCATCGCCGCTCTCGTTAACCTTGTGTCCTATATGAGTTATCAAAGCGCCGTTGCTGGGCGCGATCCCTTGACCGGTTTGCAGGATCGCAAAAGCTTCCTCGATGAGCTTCCCCTGCGCGCGGCCGACCGCAGAGGCTGCCAGATCATCGTCGTTGCCCTGCGCAATTTCTCTTCCATCAACGAGGTGTTCACGCATCGCGGCGGAGATGCCTTGCTGTTCCATATCGCCGAGGAGCTGCGCCGTCGTTGCGGCGAGGGATCTGTATATCGCTACAACAACGTGATGTTCCTGCTCCTGTTGCCTGGCGGAAACAAAACCACGTGCACGCTTCGCCTGAATCAGGTGCGGGACTGCATGAGCCGCCCTTGGAAATTAGGCGATTCCTACGTGGATGTGCAGTCCACGCTCGCCGAGTTGAGCCTGCAGGGGCAGCAGTGGTCCTCCGAGCAGATCGTCAACTATCTTGATTACTCCGTGCAGCTTGCCAAGGAAGAGTCCATGCCGCTGGTGCGCTTCGATGCCGAGATCGCGGCGCGGCTTGAGCGCGAGGAGCACGTCATTCGCGCCATGCAGGAAGCGCTCGATAACGGCGGCTTCGAGGTGTGGTTTCAGCCCGTTTTCTATCGGTCAACGCGATCGTTTCAGTCTGCTGAGGCCCTGATTAGGCTTTCCGATGGTAACGGCGGTTACATCTCGCCCGAGGAATTCATCCCGCTGGCTGAACGTGCGGGCTTGATCGACGAGATCTCATGGTTCGTCGCGGACAGAACCTGTTCGCTGCTTGGGTCGGGGAGGTGCCCCTGGCTCGAATCGGTTTCGGTGAATCTCTCCGTCCGGCAACTGATGGCGAAAGATCTTTGCGAACGGCTTGAGCAGCTGCTTGGAAAGCACGAGGTTGATTCCGGGCGCTTGAAGATCGAGATCACGGAGCGTTTCGTTGCCGATGATGAGAAGGCCGCCCGTCTTGCCATGGATAAGCTGCATGATGCCGGGTTCGGGTTTCTGCTGGATGATTTCGGTACGGGGTATTCGAACTTCTCAAGCGTGCTGAACCTGCCTTTCGACACGGTCAAGCTTGATCGTAGCCTGGTATCGGGCCTGGTCGATGACGCGAAATCCCGTCTTACCGTTATGGCTCTGGTGCCGTTTTTCCATAAGCTGGGCTTGAATGTGCTTGCCGAGGGCATTGAGACAGCCGCGCAGTCCGATATCGCGTTCGATTTCGGCGTTGATCGCATCCAAGGTTTCTACTACGCACGCCCGATGCCGGAGGATAAGCTTGTTGAGTTCTGCGATGCGCAAGGTCGGCATTCGACGACTCCGTCCTAGCGTGCAGGCGCACTCGGCGGAGGATCCGGCTTGACGGCGCTGCCGCTTACGCCGAATCGTTGGCTCGGCGTTTCCCGGATTAAGGCTGCCAGGTTGCCGTTGGCTCCTGACGGATGGGGCTGCATCAAGTAAACTGATGTGCACGATTCAGGATCTTGAAGCAGGCGTTTTCGTCACGAAAGGAGCGTGGGGCTCATGAACGGGTTTCTTGAGGTTGGTGCCGTGTCCACGCCGGCGCGCCGTGCGGTTTCGATTGCGGTTTCCCTTGCGCTTTCAGCGGCGCTCCTTTTCTATGGCGTTCCCCTCGCGTCGGCGGCAAGCTCGTCGCGGGAAAGCGATGCGTTGGCAGCAAGTCCCACCTCGAATGCATTTGACCAGCAGGTGTCATGGACAGACCGAATCGAAGATATGCTTCAGGCGGCTCCCTATGTCGAAGGTCAGGCGGTGGCCATCGTCGCCCCGGCTGCCAACTCGGCGGCCTCGTCGGCTTCCCTGGACTCTTCCGGCGAGGCTGCGCTGTGCGGATCTGCTGATTTGCCGTTTGATCTAAGCGATGTCGAGGAGCTGGCGCGCACGACCGGGGATGCCTACGAAAGCGCGTTCGACGAAGCGCTGCCCCTGTCTGTGATCGAGGGGGTCCAGCGCCTGGACGCCGCGGAGTCGGGCGAGAGCGGCCTTGCCTCCGTCGAGGCATCCGATGTTGAGGTGCGCACGCTGCTCGTCAAGAAAGAGGGCTCAAGCACCGAGGAGATTCTTCGTGCCTTGTCGGCCGATCCGAGCGTTATCTGGGCCGAGCCGAACTACGTTGGCGACGTTTACGATGATACGCAAGAGGGCGTCTCGGTTGCGTCCGAGGCAGCTGCGCAGGCCGCCGAAGCGACCGAGCCCGCCGGCTTCGCCGATTCCGCTACGGCTGCCGAGATCGCCACGGTTGCCGAGGCTGCCGCCGGCGCCGATGCCGCCACGACTGATGCCGCCGGCACCACGACCGACCCCGTCGAGGGGGTGACGCCGGTCGCCTCCACCGTTGCATCCTCCGACGAGCTGGCGGATGCCACAGCCTATCAATGGGCTTTTTCCGACGGCGCCGCGGGCGCGTACGGAAGCCTTCATCAAGAAGGCTTCGACGTTAACCTCAGTGGTTGGAACGATCCTTCCGCAACGAATGCGGCGGGCGTCGTCGCTGTTGTCGATACGGGTATTGATAGCAAAAACCCCGATCTAGAGCCTGTGATGTTCGACATGGGCCCATACGCTGGTCAAATCGGCGGCGATGAGCATGGCTACAACGCCACCGGGGACGGTGGAGACTCAAGCGATGTTCAGGGCCACGGCACGCATTGCGCGGGCATCGTCGCGGCGGCTTGGAACGGGTTCGGAGTGAGCGGTGCCGCTAACGGAGCCAAGCTGATCAGCGTCCGCGCGGCTGATTCGGAGGGTCGCTTCAACACCGCCTCCGCCGTTAAGGCCTATGCTTATATCGGGCGTGCGGTCGATGCCGGCGTCGACGTGCGCGTCTGCAGTAATTCGTGGGGCGGCGAGGGATCCGCCTCGCGCGCCACGTACCTTGCGGTCCAGGCCATCGGCCAAAAAGGCGTCGCTGTCATCTTCGCTGCGGGAAACGAGCATACCGATGTCGATGCCGGGCTCGACACGGCTAAGATCCAAGGCGCTTCCAACTGCACGACCATCGTCGATTCCGCGATGATGACGGGCGTTGCCTCGGAGTTCACGAACTACGGAAAGACCACCACCGACCTGTTCGCTCCCGGCTCGACGATTCTTTCAACCGCCATATCGCAGGAGGGATCGTTTACCGGAACGTTCTTTCCCTGCTTGATCAAAGATCGCAGCTCCCTCGCTGCGTTCACAGATTTCAGCGAGGGTTCGACGCAGATCGAGGCGTGGACGGGGATCGAGCAGACGTCGGGCTCCAAGGCGGCATTGGGCAGGATCGGCGCGGTTGATTCGTCGAAGGTGGGCTACGATCCGGCGGCGGGGGTGCTCAAGATCAGCAAGACCGAGCTTGAGCAGGCGGGCAAGGAAAGCCCCGGCTCGAATATCGTCGTTTCGCTGAAAGTGCCGGTCAATGGCGACAAGCTCTCGGAGATCTCCAACGTTTCCGCAGCTATCGCGCTTGATGGGGGCAAGGCGACCGATATGCTGGGAAGTTCCGCCATCATGCTCGAGGCCGTCGATTCGGGCGGCAAGACCTCCACGGTCGGGGCGAATGCGGGCTTCGTCGCTCCTCGAGCTGGCTGGAACACGATGAGCGTGTCCACCGAGCGCGCCTTGAAGGAGTCCGGCGAGGACGCCCAGCTCGCGGTGCATACCGCCTCCGACGGCGGTAAATATATCTGGGTGCATGTGACCATACCCATGAGCCAGCTTGCCGAAACGAGTGCTGACGGGATCCTCATCGACTGCGTGGGCGCCGGCAGCAAGCTTTCCCCATATGTGTATCTCAGCGGCACATCCATGGCCACCCCATGCGTTGCAGGTCTTGCGGCGGTTGCCTCCACGCAGATGGAGGGCTATGAAGAGCTCGACAAGAGCGCGCGTGCGGAGCAGCTGACGTGCCTGCTCAAGAGCTCGGTTGCCACTCATGACGCGTTTACGGGCCTGTGCAGCTCCAACGGTATGATCGATGCGAGCAAGTTCTCCTCTGAGAATAGCGAGCAGCGCAATCCCGTCATCGCATCGGCAACGCTTTCGGATGACGAGCAGACCATCGTCCTTGCGGGTGCGTCACTGGGAAGCGAGGCTGGCAGCGTTGACGTTGGCGGCAAGCAGGCCGAGGTGAAAAGCTGGTCCGACAACGCGGTGGTGATCGCGCGCCCGAGCGGGCTGGTGAGCGGGTACCTCAAATTCGAGCTTTCGCGCGCAAACGGGAAATCTTGCAGCTATGGCGAGACCATCGCCTTTACCAAGGATGTCTCTTCGGAAGAGGTTCCCGTGTACGAGGAATCGATCGATACGCCGGATGTCTTCGACAGCTGCAGCAAGTTCTCCACCATGGCTGCGCTCGATGGGTCGCTTTACGTATTCGGCGACTCTTACGTAGACAACGAGGCCGTCGATTCGTCCAACGAGCAATCGAAGGCGCTGTTCTACCGCACGGTTTGGCGCTATGAGATCGAATCGGGAACTTGGTCCGAGGTCGAAAGCCTTCCCTGCGCGTTGGCCAACGTGAGCTCCACGCTTTGGGATGGGAAGCTTCTGGTGATGGGGTCGACCGCAAGCGAGGGTTATGGAGGGCTCGCCACCAAGAAGCTATTCTCCTACGACCCCGACACCGCTTGCTGGAGCGACCTGTCCGATAAGGTTGCATCCGACGATGTGCCTTATCAGGCGGCGCTTGTGAACGTAGGGGGCAAGCTGCTGCTCATCGGAGGTTCGGTGATCGCGAAGCTTCCGGAAGATGAGGACGCTGCCGCCCGGCAGGGTGTTTGGGTTTCGAATAAATATGATGAGGAAACCGCTCAGGAAATTGCCAAGGGCGATCAAGCGCTCATGACCTTAACGCGTGACAATGTGCGATCATTTGATCTTGCAACAGGCAAGACGACCGTGCTGGGAAGTTGCTTGCCACGTTCGAACACGGGCTTGGCGCGGTCGTCATCCGATATCCAAACGGCGCTTTGCGGCGATAAGCTCTATATATATGGCGGAGCTCGAGCTGATGTTGCCAACACGAAAGCCGATCAGGATCAAGAGGCGATGGAACGCCTGGTCATCTGCGAGGGTTCTATCACGCGCGAGACCATCGGGTCGTATGGGGCCGCTTCCGAGGATCGCGGCGTGCTTCCTGCGGCCAAGGAGGGCTATGGGCTCTGCGCCGGGCTTGCGTCGTCCGCCGAGGGTCCCGTGCTCGCGGGTTTGCTGGCCGTATCCGGCAAAGGTTCCGATGAAGGCGCCAGCACGGAGATGATTCAAGATGACTCGTTCGTGCTTAAGGGCGGGTCTTCGGCCTTCGCGAGCATCGGCAAACGCGTGAATTACACCCCGACCGTTTTCGATCGCGCCATTGCTTACCGCGGCAAGCTTTACGTGCTGGGACACGACTTCAACGGCGCATATGAAACGGTTATGCGCTCCACGGCCCTTGCGACCAACGAGCTGCCGGGTGACGTGACGCGCAGCGGCGATGATCGCGGTTCCTCTGATAACGCTGGCGCGTCGGGTGTCGGCTCCGGATCGTCTATCCTTGCGAAGACCGGCGACGGGATGGCCTCGATTTCGGCGTTGGCGGTGGTTGCCGCATGCGCATCGCTGGCGGTGGCGCTTGAGGCGCGCAGAAGGATGGCTCGCCGCAACGTCTTACCTTGCGATCTTCTCTAGCGCGCCTGCTCGCGTCTTTGCATGCGGGTCGCGGGTATTCATGCCGAAAACGAGCGCGAGGGTGAAATTTCGCCTTTTGTGTCCATCGTGGTGTACTCATAGGAATTTTTTTTCATTTAGAATCGAGCAAACGTTTCAAGGGGAAGGAGGAAGGAATGGGATACGCCTTATGGGTTGTCGTCGCGCTGATCATGGCCCTGGTCGAGGCGTTGTCGCTGGGCCTGTTCACGATGTGGTTCGTCGTGGGGGCGCTTGCAGCCCTCGTTGTTCAGCTGCTCGGTTTCGGGCTCGCAGAGCAAATCGTGGTGTTCCTGGTTGTCTCGGTTGTCCTGCTTGTTGCGCTGCGGCCTTATGCGGTAAAGCATCGCAATCGCGGGGAGGCGGCCGAGCCAAGCGTCATCGGGCAGTCGGCTCGCGTGGTGATCGATATACCTGCAGGTGGGGAACCGGGCCGTGTTGAAACGGCCGATCGTATGACCTGGGCAGCGTTGAGCGTGACGGGCGAGGCGATCGAATTCGGCGTGCGCGTGCGCATTGTCGGTCAGGAAAGCATCAAGCTTCTGGTTGAAAGGATATGATATGGCGCTCCTACTGTTTCTCGTTGTCGTCGTGGTCGCCCTTGCGCTCACGTGCGTGAAAATCGTTCCGCAGGCCGAGGCGCGTGTGGTTGAGCGGCTGGGCAGCTATCTGACCACTTGGAACAACGGCTTGCACATGATGGTGCCCTTCATTGATCAAGTCAATGGACGCATATCGCTCAAAGAACAGGTGGCGGACTTTCCGCCCCAGCCCGTTATCACCAAGGATAATGTCACGATGTCCATCGACACCGTTATCTACTTCAAGGTGATGGATCCGAAGCTCTACACCTACGGTGTTGAGAATCCAATCGCCGCGCTCGAGAACCTGACGGCCACCACGCTGCGCAACATCATCGGCGACATGGATTTGGATACGACGCTGACCAGCCGCGATACCATTAACGGTCAGATGCGCTCGGTGCTCGACGAGGCGACCGACGCTTGGGGCATCAAGGTGAACCGCGTCGAGGTGAAGAACATCACGCCTCCGCAGGCCATTCAGCAGGCGATGGAGAAGCAGATGAAGGCCGAGCGCGAGAAGCGCGAGCAGGTTCTGCTCGCCGAGGGCGAGAAGCAGTCGGCCATCACGGTGGCCGAGGGCAAGAAGCAGGCCCAGATCCTCGCGGCCGAGGCCGACAAGCAGGCAACCATCCTCGCGGCCGAGGCGGAGCGTGAGCGACAGATTCGTGAGGCGGAGGGCGAGGCCGAGGCCATCAAGTGCGTGCAGCAGGCAACAGCCGACGGTATCCGCGCTGTACGCGAGGCGGGAGCGGACAACGCCGTGCTGACGCTGCAGGCGCTGGAGACGCTCAAGGTCGTTGCCGATGGCCGTGCGACCAAGCTTATCATCCCGAGCGATATTCAAGGCATCGCCGGCCTGGCTGCATCGGTCAAGGAGGTCGTGGTCGACGACAAGGCGTCCACGTCTGGGATTTCGTCTAAGGAGGATACGCGGGCATAGGCGCGCTTCTTCCGGGGTTGAGCGGATGGGGCGGTTGCGGTGAAAAGCTGCGGCGGTCGAGGGCATTTAGCGAGCGGATGGATCTTCCAGGTGCAATCGAAGGCTCAATCCCTGCTTGCGAGCGCCGATGGGCGCGACGCCGCACCTTGTCGAGCGCCGCTTCGCCGGTCTCTCGTTTCGGTTCCGCGTTGGCGAATCCCGCATTCGGCCCTGCTGATTTCGTTATCTGAGTGATTCGAGGTTCTCGTGAAATTGATGCATGTCGCCGATTTGCATGTTGGCAAACGCGTCAACGGTGTTTCGATGCTGGATGATCAACGCTATATTTTTTCCCAGATGCTTGAGATCATTCGCGACGAGGGTGTCGATGCGCTGCTCATCGCTGGCGACATCTACGACAAGGCAACGCCCTCGGCTGAGGCGGTGACGGTTTTCGATGCGTTTTTAACCGAGCTCGTTTCGCTTGGCGTGGCCGTTATCGCCATTCCGGGAAACCATGATTCCGCCGAGCGCGTCGCCTATGCGCAAGGTCTGCTCGGAGCTCAGCGGGTGTATTTCCCGCCGGTCTACAACGGGGAAGTGACGTGCATCAGGCTCACGGATGCTCATGGGCCCGTCAATTTCTGGCTGCTGCCATTTCTCAAACCTGGGGATGTCAGGCGCTATTATCCCGAAGCGAACATCGCCGACGACTACACGACGGCGCTGATGACGGCGCTGAGGACATGCTCTCTTGATAAGACGCAACGAAACGTGATCCTGTCCCATCAGCTGGTTACCGCATTCGGCGTTTCGCCCGAGCGCGCTGACGACGAGATAAAGCTTGGCGGTTTGGATAACGTTGATTTCAGCGCATACGACTCGTTCGACTATGTGGCGCTGGGGCATGTCCATCGCCCGCAGCGTGTCGGGCGCGACTCCGTGCGCTATGCCGGATCTCCGTTGAAGTATTCCTTTAGCGAGGCCCGCTACGATAAGAGCTGCGTTCTCGTGGAGCTTGGCGCGAAGGCTCCCGGTGATCCGGTGGGCGCCTGCGCGACGATCAGGCTTGTTGCCCTCAAGCCGATGCATGACATGCGCGAGCTGACGATGTCTTTGGCCGATGTTGTTCGATGCGGAACCGACGATTCCGCATCGCAAGATTATGTCCACATCACCTTGACCGACCAGCATCCGCAGCTTGACGCCATGGCGAAGGTTCGCGACGTTTACCCCAACGCGATGGCGCTCGATTACGAGTTCGCCTCAGCCTTGGTTGCCCGCGACGATAGCAGAGAGACGGTCAACCCCGACTCCATGAGCATGGCCGATATGTTCGCATCTTTTTATGAGGCGCAAACGGGATCGCCTCTGAGCGATGGCCAGGCGCAGTTGGTATCAGAGCTCGTTTGCGGCATCGAGGAGGCTGAGGCGAAATGAGGCCTTGCAGGTTGACGCTATCCGCATTCGGTCCCTATGCGTCTGAAACCATCGTCGATTTCGAGTCCCTTGGCGCATCGGGCGTGTACCTGGTTTGCGGAGACACGGGCGCCGGCAAGACCATGATCTTCGATGCGGTATGCTTCGCGCTGTTCGGAGAAGCGAGCGGGGATGCGAAATCCGGTGCCCGCTCCACGTCGTCCATGCGCAGCGATTATGCTTCCCCTGATGCCGAAACGTATGTTGAGCTGGAATTTTGCTATCGTGGCGAACGTTACACGGTCAAGCGCAATCCCGACTACGATCGCGCCAAGCGCCGTGGCGAGGGCATGACCCATCAAGCTTCGTCGGCCGAGCTCACACTGCCTGATGGCTCGTGCGTCTCGGGCACGCGCAATGTGAACCTTCGCATCGAGGAGCTGCTCGGCATCGATGCGGGCCAGTTCAAGCAAATAGTCATGATCGCCCAAGGTGAATTTCGCAAGTTGTTGACGGCTGACACCGCCGCGCGTGAATCGATTTTCCGCAAGCTGTTCGCCACGGGGCGCTTTGCGAGCCTGCAGGACATGCTGGCGAAGGAGGCGCGATCCCTTGAGCGGGAGAACGAAAAGCTTGATGGCGAAATCCGGGCCATCGCGCGGCAGGTGCAACTCGCTCCGGGAGAAGCCGCTGACGAGCTTGCGGAGCGCTTGCGCGGTCAATCCCTGCTTGGCGAATGGCTCGCCGATGCGCTAAGCGCGTCGCTGGCTGTCGATGCGCCGGAGCACGAGAAGCTTGCCGAGCAGGTGGGGGTGTTGCGTCAAAAATGGGCCAGCGATCAGGCAATCTTGAAGCAGGTTGAATCACGCCCGGCCGTTGAGGCCGAACGGGCGAAGCTATCGAGCGAGATCGAGGGGCTTATAGCCGCGCGTCCGCAGCTTGTGGAGTCCCTTTCCGAAAGAAAGTCGCATGAGGAAGAGCGGGCTTTTGCCGTTGAGCGCGCGGCCATCATCGAGGGCTCATTGCCAAAATACGAGCAGCTTGCGGTGGCGAAACGATCTCTTTCGACTGCTTGCACGGCCGCCGAGACGGCCCGGCAAGCGCTCGGCGATGCTCAGCGCAAGCGCGATCAGGCAACGGAGCAGGTGGAGAAGCTTCGAGCCGAACTCGACCGGCTCGAGGGTGCCGATGTGCGTCTGGCCGAGGTTCGCGGGGAGGATGCGGCGGCTCGAAGTGCGGCCAAGGAGGCGAAAGACCTCGTAGCGCGCTCTCGATCGCTGGCGAGTGCGATCAAAAGCGCAAGCGCGCCTTACAATGACGCCGTGAGGAAGTTGGCGCAGGCTGAAGAGGGTCTGGGTCTGGCGCAAAACGCGCTCGCGAACTTGCAACGTGCGCAGCGGGCTGGTCGTGCCGGCATCTTGGCTCAAGCGCTTGTGGCGGGTGAGCCATGCCCGGTGTGCGGCTCGCTTGACCATCCGGCGCCGGCGCGCGCAGGTGGGGAAGTGCCGACCGATGCGGAAATCGATGCGGCTTCGGCGGCCGAGCAGCGTGCGAAGGCGGAGGCGGATTCCTGCTCCCTTGATGCAGCGCGCCTGAAGGCTCAGCTTGACGAACGTGTTAACGCGCTTGTCGATTTCGAGGACGAGCATGCTTGTGTCGAGGAACTCGAGCGTAGGGCGGCTGCGGCTGCCGAAGCGCTGTTCGCCGTCCAGACGAAGCTCAACAATGCCGTGCGCGCGGCCGAGAGCCTCTCTGCCCTGAAAAAGCAATACGACCAGCTTGAGGCAGCGATGCGGCAGGTTGATGCGGACGCGCAGGCGTTCGAGGCGAAACTGCGCGATGCCGAGCAGCAGCGCGTAATCGCCGAGAATGATCAGGCGCGATTGCAGGCTGATCTGCCGTTTCCCTCTTTGGACGAGGCGCAAACGCAGGCCAAGTGCCATCGCGCTGCCGCCGATGAGCTGCTGCGCGCCCTGAAAGCCGCCGAGCAGGCGCTCTCGACGAACGAGTCCGCCCTGAACACGAAGCGCGAGCTGCTCGCGGCAACCGAGAGGCGCCTGGCCGATCTTCCTCAGATCGATCTGGGGAAGGCCCGTGCCGCGCTCGATGAGCTCAGCGTGAGGGGAACCGAGCTGTCAGAGCGCGAGGACGCCTTGCGTCTGAGGCTTGCAACGAACAAGCGGTGCCAAAAGCAACTTTCCGAGGTCCTTGCGAAAGCGGGCGATATCGCTATGCGTTACGGCGCCGTTCGCGATCTCGCCGATGTGGCGAATGGCACGCGCAACGGCGCCGCAAAAATTCGTTTCGAGGCATATGTCCAAGCGATTTACTTCGATCGCGTGATCGCGGCGGCCAATGAGCGTTTGAGACTTTTGTCCAACGGCCAGTTCGAGCTTGTTCGTGCCGATGCGTCATCGGGCAATTCGAAAGCCGGTCTCGGGCTGTACGTGATCGATAGCTTCACGGGTCGTGCACGCGATGCATCATCGCTTTCGGGCGGTGAGTCGTTTGAAGCGTCCTTGTGCCTAGCTCTTGGTCTGTCGGATGTGGTGCAGGAGCATGCGGGTGGCGTCGCGTTCGACACCATGTTTGTGGATGAGGGGTTTGGCTCGCTTGATCAATCGGCCTTGGCGGGCGCCATCAACCTGCTGTCCGATCTGTCCGGCGGGACGAAGCTGGTAGGCATCATCAGCCATGTCGAGGATCTGAAATCGAATATCCCCAAGAAGATTATCGTGAAGAAGACCCGCGCTGGCTCAACGGCGCGCGTGGAGGCGTAGCTGGGCTCGGTTGCAGGTTGGCAGGTTATGGCAAGGATATATGGCCGCTAGAAGATGCAGCGTTTCTTGAATGCTCAACCGTCCGCTGGCTGAAAACATGCTCAGATGGATTTGGCGGAAGGGGCAAAAATGGCAACGATCGATATCGAGGACTGCGCTATTGTCATATTGGTCGTGTGGAAACAGCGACACTCGCGGGCTTTCCTGCGGCCATGTGCGAGGTCATGAAATAGATGATCTCCCTGACAAAGAGCTATGCGAAATGGATGAGTCGCTAGGAGTCGATCTCGGGGAATTCATGAAATATTAAGTCTCCGTCGATTACGTCTCCGTCACACGCGCGCTAAACCTGCCAGCTTCAAGTTCGTTAACGCAGCAATATTAGTTGCAAGGTCGGGCGAAAGCACCCCGCGGTGGGATTCCGCGGGGTCGGGCGGAGGAACGGCCGCCGGCGGGGGAGTGTCGGCGGGAATCCCGGACGGCTAGCTCGCGTTGGATACGTTCAACAACGATACGCACGCAGCGCATGAATCGTGGTGACCATTCCGCGTAAATCAAAACGACACCCTCGCGTAAGCGATCTGCACGCCCGCGTCAATGGCCGACGGGCGCCCCTGCGCCTACCGAGATGACGGAAATGCTTGCGGATAGCGTCGTTTGCCCTCGTTGACGC
>CAVHXL010000034.1:0-13715 GCA_963639885.1 bacterium
CCATGCCCTGGCCATCCTCCTCGGACGCCATCCAAGTCGTGATTTCCTGCATTGGGATCCTCCTCCCGGTAAGTCGAGTTCCTTAAGCGGGACGCGGGCGAGGCCCGCAGCCCGCCCCGATGCGCGATGAGGCGGCCTTAGGGCTGCTTCGACGCGTTGGAGAGCGTGTCGCTGATCTTGGCGAAGATTTCATTCAGCGAGCCGTTCATGGCGGTGAGCGCGCCGATCAGGACGACGGACACGAGTGCGATGACGAGGCCGTACTCGACCATGCCCTGGCCATCCTCCTCGGACGCCATCCAAGTCGTGATTTCCTGCATTGGAATTCCCTCCTTTCGGTGCATCGATTGCCAACAGTGTTTATGCCATGCCTGAAAATAGGCAGGGACATCAGGAATAGAAGCGGTCCTCAGAGCGGGACCACGCCGGATAAGCTCGAAATCGCCAGGTAAACAACCCCAAAAATGAGACCCGTCACGATAGCCGGAGCCATCGGGAACATCGATTTAAGCCCGAGCCTCAGATAAAGCAGCTGATACAGGGCCATCATCGCAACGACAGCCGCGAAGCCCACAACCATGAAGAGCACCCCGGGCCATCCCGTGGCCAAACAGGCGGCGACGAGAAGCTTGAGATCTCCTCCACCCATGCCCATCTTGCCGGTCAAAGCCCTGGAGACGAGAGAACACACCATAAGCAGGACGAATGCGGCAACGGCAACGCCCAGCCCATAGAGCAGCGACTCCACGCCGCAAGATGCCCTTAAGGCGATACCCAGTGCAGCAATCGCAGCAACAAGCTGGTTTGGGATAAGGCGCATGTCTAAATCGATAACCGCGCAGCTCACGCCAACGTACAGAAGAGCCGACGCGATGGCCGCCTGCGGCGCATCGTAGGAGAGGGCGCATAAAAGGGTGCATGCCGCGAACACGATAACCAGAAGCACGGTCCGCTTGACGGGCCACTTCTCGTAAGGAAGGGTTTTCCCGCGCGCCTGCGCCCTCTGCCTTTCCAGACCCTGAATCAAATAGGGTGCTAGGATGCCGCATACCGCAGAGCACACAAGCCAAATGCATATGTCTAATGCGTTGAACATGATGATTCAGAAAACCTATCGTTATTGCAGCGTCGTACGCAGGGAGTACTCGCAGTAGAACATCGGATCCTTGTCGTAGGTGACATCAAGCTTCATGCCGTCAGCGGCACCGCTGGAGTCGCCCGAAACCGAAGCTTTAACATGCACTTTCACCTCGGTGGCGTCGTATTCCATGTGCTCGATCCAATCGCCGTCGCCGGATTTCGGAACAACGGGCCTGATGGTGAAGTCCCACTCGCCTTCCGTGTCGAACCCAAGATCCGGGAAGAAGATGTCACCATCCAGGTTATTGCCGGCAATCCAGACCACGTCACCGGTGTCGTCCAAGAGTTCATATTTGAACAAGCCCTGGGAAAGCTCCATGTTGTAGAGCCGCACGTGAGCCTTGATGGCGGCATTCGAATCAGCGTTGAAGGAAACCTGAATGACCGGTTTACCAAGGTCGATGCTCTTGCCTCCGCCATCCCAGACGACAGCCGCCGTTGCGCCGGCATTCGAGTAGTAGCCAGCCTGTCCGGAACTGGTGGCGTTGCCGGTCAGCAGATAGTCCGTTCCGGCGTCGCCGATATCCGGGTATACGCCCTCGGCAAGCCATTTCTTAACCGCGGCAACGCTTGCGGCGACGTCAAACGATAGCGTATAGGAGGTGTTCTCCTGCACAGTCTCCGAGATACTCGCCGTGACGGTCTTCGTCGCCGAGTCATAGGTGAGGGTGTAACCGGTACCCCGCGTGAGCACGCTTGTCGAGCCGTCGGCCGCCGTCCTCACAACCTTGTCAGAACCCGTACGGAAAACAACGTTATCGGAGAGCGTATCCGTGAGCTCGATATGAGCCTTCGGCTTCTGAAGGCGCGCAGTCAGCTGATTGATGACCAGCTCGAACTCATCTTGGTTGGTGGCATTTACCGAGAACTTCTCGTCGGTCACGGAGATCTTCTGCGCGATGATCTGGGTCCAGGTCGCGGCACCTTTGTCGGTTCCCGTGTACACAGCGTAAAAGCTGTCGCAGCCTGATAGTCCCTCGGCAGCCTGAGCCGCATAAGGCGCCGCAACGGGCGTTTGCAAGTCATAGCCACCACTGCCGCCGATAACAGCCCGCCCGACGTCCGTCGGACAGCCATCCGTAAGGAATACGATAACGCTGTCGCGCACGTCGTCCTTGAGAAGCTCTGACACCTTGGTCAATGCCTGATAGTAAGCAGTACCGCCATATGCGCTCAAGCCATTGATTGCGCGAGCAGCCTCATCAGCCGTTCCCCTGCTAACATCTACCTTCGCGTTTTCAGCAAATTCAACCACGGAATAGGTATTGTTCGAATCGGCAGAGAGCGCCGAGAGCATCCTCTGCGCACTTTGCTTCAGAACACCTAGGCGCGTGGACGACCCAAGGTTGTAGCCCATAGAGCCAGAAACGTCTACGATAAATATGATGTTCTTGCTTTTATAGCTGTCCTGGGTTTCTTGACCAGCCTCCGCGGTCAAATAAAGGCGATAGTCGTTTGCTCCCTTTCTGCTGGTATCCGCATTCGAAACCCCGTCACCAAGGTAATCAATCTGTTTAGTTCCGCTGAGAGCGATGTCGTAGTCGAAGTTCTTCGCCTGAAGATCTTTTACATAGGTGAAGTGGAGCACAACATGGCAGGTACGCTCAGTCATCAGTACCCAGTTGAAGGGAGTGCACGGCACGGAAGCCCGACCGTCGTTGTCATATATGTAGGATTCACCGCCGCTCACTACCTCAATTGATGCGAGTGCGTATCGGTCAGAGGAGTTCGATCCGGGCTGGAACATAAGAATCGGCTGCCCGGCAACAAGTTGAAAAACCATGGACTGGGTCTCCCCATTCCTTAAATTAAGATCTTTTGCCTTAGAAGCAATCCTTGGATAAATAAACCAATCGCCATTTCTAGAGAAATCAAATACGGGCTGAACCGAATAATTGAAGGTAGCCGATGCCTGGTCAGCGGGAACGTCATCAGCGTTATCAATGACGCAATCGACATTCAACCTATAGTTTTCCGCATAGGCATGCGCAGGGGCGGCCAATGCAGCAGCACCAGCTAGCATTGCGAGAACTGCAAACATTGCAAGCATATGGTTTCTAATTGCACTCATATCTCGACCTCCACTTCATTCGCATAGGCAATAGGCTCGATTTCGTCCTGGTTCCACAAAGCGACAATGCGCTCTTGGTAGCCCTGACGCGCGGAACCGTCCAGAACGTCGCCATCAATCAGATTCGGGGGCATGATGCTCACAGACGCCGTTGCCGGAAGCCCAGCCATCGTCAGCCCGCCGCTTTCGTTCCTGAACGGGGCCAGCATCCCCGCGGCGCCGGCACCGTCCGAGCTCTGCAGGCAATTAAGAACCGCCGTGCAGGCTTCCTCGGGAAGCTTCGCCGAGCAGACAACGCTGCGCGCGGGCCGAAGCACCGGGGACGCGTCGCCGGACAAGGTGGGAATGGGCACGCACAGGCAGGGGAAATCGATGTCGCCCAGCGCGCCAAACTCGCTGCTGGAGGCGAAGATCATCGCGGCATCGCCCTCCTTGAACGCAAGCAGTGCGTCCTCCCTTGTCTCAAAGGGGGTCGAGCCGTCTTCCCTCCTCCCGCATCGAAGAGCCGATGCGGCAAGAACCGCGACAGCCTCGTCCAACGATTCGGGCTCTGGATGCTCGGCGCTCGACCAATAGGCAAGCGAAGCATCCAGGCAGAGGTTGAGCGAGCGAGAACCGGCGTCCACCGCATCAAGCGCAAGAGGCTCTATGCCGGCCTCTGCGAGGAAAGTGCAGATATATGCCAGCTCGTCTACGTTTGAAGTCGTGCCAACGCCGGCGGAGTCAAGCAGCGACTTATTGCACAGGAGCATTCCGATATCCCCCTCCAGGGGGAACGCGCGCAAGGGCGATCCGTCAAACGTGAACGCCAGGGAATCCTGAAGATTCGTCGCCCAGGCGATCCAATCAAGGCACTCAAGGCTTGCCAGAGCGTTCGCGCTTTCCTCGTTCGCTCCGAAAACAAGCCATGAGCGGGATCCGGAAACCCTGGAGACCAGCTTACCCGCGCTCATATCGGCGTCGCTGAGCACCGTCAGGTTCACGTCACGGAAGATGGAACCCATCTTCTCGGCTAGATCGTTGACGAGCTTGCTTGAGATGGCGTCGCTTGCGATAACGTCGATGGAATCGGAGCTTCCCGCGACGCATCCGCGGATGCCCGCAAAGGCGCAACCGGCCACGGCAACGCCGGCAACCGCTATGAAGACCCTCCTGTCGATAACAGGACCGCTCGGTGCGTTCTTATGAGTGTATCTGCTCATCTAGATCGTCCTCCTATACGTGCCGTTGTAGGAGGATGCCGACTTCGACGGAGCCCAGACGACGTCGTCTCCCCCCTCGCCGTACACGTCCTCATAGGAGACGGTCGAGGAGATGTTGAACGAGGAGGCCCCGAAGATCTTCAAGAAATAGAGAGGGCTATCGCGTTTGATGGTCACTTCCACGTCGATCACGCGCCTGTCCTTGGAGCGGGTGGACTCATCGAACGTCACCTCGAGCTCTCCTGAAAACCCGTTGCTCACCAGGGCGGCGGTGGTGTAATCAACCGTCGCCTGAGCGGGATCGTCGGAGAAACGTACCAGGTCGTCATGGACGTAGCGATCATCGCAGACAACCTGGCAGAGGTTGTCGAGCTCGCTCTTGTCCATGAGAACCATGCTCAAATCAAGAGCGAGGCCCACGAAGAATATCAGGATGATCATGGTAAGCGCGGCGAACACGGAGACCGCACCGCGCTCCTCGCGGCACCCGCGAAGGATAGCTGGCTTATTCACGGTGCTCAACTCCTACCAGACGGGTGAACTCAAGCTCCTTCTCGACACGAGTCGAGAAGAGCGAAAAACCGACAAGGGGCTTCGTGTAGTACGCGACGGTCGCGCGTACGCTTAGGTTGCGCTCCACCCTGGACGCAGAGGCCTCGTCGCCCTTTCTGTCAGGAACCGTGTAGTTGGACCGTTCGTTGGACAGGCTCACCTCATGGATTGTCACCATGGTGTCATCGGGGTCGTATCCGGGCAGCGCCGACTTTCGGAGACTGTCCTTGATGCCGGCTTCAGCAACGGAATCGGGAACCTTGCCCGCGCTCACGGCGGCATAGTCGTAGTCCACGATGCTGCTCGATGCGATATCCCAGCTGGCGTTGGCGTAGCTGTAATTGAACGCCGCAGCCTGATATCCCATCCAGCCAGCATCGATGATCCCGAAGATCATAGCCAGAAGAAGGGGCAGCACAAGGGCGAACTCCACAGTGGACTGGCCTGATTCGGCGGATCTGCCCTTGGTTCTCGCAAAGGGCTTATATGTAGCAAGGCAACTGATCATCGCTACTGCTTGTACCCTTCCACGAGAACGTCCCTCGTCAGAGAGTCGCCCTCGATCCGAATGTTCCCGTCACCGAAGAACAGGGTCCCCAGAAAGGTCACCGCGGACCAGTCACAGGAGAGGGACAATTCAACGGTTTTATAGGTATAGTTGGAAGGACGGGCTTCGAACTGATCAGCGTCGCCCGCAAGATCGCTGGAATAGACGCGGTAGTCGTAATCCACTTTCTTCCCCGAAGACGAGACCGACACACCAGACACCGCAAGCCCTTCGACCTTGTCACCGTACATGGTGTTCGCAGCGGCAAGCGCGTGCGCCGAAAGCAGGGAGGAATCATTGATCTCATCTGCCTTTACCTGGGACAGGGCCTCGGAAGTGGCACTGCTCAGAACGGTTTTAGCGGCTGCATAGCGATACAAGTCGACGGGCGCAACAAGGAGCAGCGCCAGCACGATCGCCACAATGGCGAACTCGACGGCGGCCTGTCCGTCCTCACGATCTTTTAAATAGTTACGCAGCAAATCAATTTCCTTTGACTTATGGCATTGGTTTTTAAGTCGAGATAAACGATAGACGTCCCCCGTTCCGTTTTTGCAGCAAGCGTTCCGTTATCGCACCGGAACGGTGTCACACTCGTGACACCCATGGGGTACCAAGCCCGCACAAGGGCGATACCGCTATGGAAGATAGGCTGCGATGAGGTGCGCAGAGCAGCCTATTGGGACAAGATTGCCGATGTGGGGCATAATTGTGGTCAAATTGAGGTGATACGGGTTATTTGGCAAAACGGCGATACGCCGCCCAGTCACCCACACCAAGTGAGGCGACCATAATCAGAATGGAGACGACGAACAGCGCCGTGTTATGCACCCAGCGAGCAATGGGGTCGCTGTTGATGAAGATGTTGGCGGAGTCGACATTCGCCTCATTTCCCGCAGCGTCATATGCAACGACATGGATTCCCTGCTCAATGGCGCTTTCCTTGAGAGTGATCCGATAATCGCCTCCGACAAGATCATCGCGGGTAAGCGTTATATCCTCCCCGCTCGCCGTGAGCGCAGGCCAGCCATTCTGATTGCCTGCGGAAGCGAACGTGTAGTCACGTCCATAGGCAAGCGCCGAGTTGTTCGTGCCCTTGACAACCTGAACGGAAATACTCTCCGCAGAAACCCCGCTGGGGTTGATCTCGGTTACCTCGACATCGCTTAGATCCCTACTATTAAAGTAGCGTTTTGTAACCATCGCCCCGGTATCATCGGAAAGCACGAACGTGGAGCCGAAGCGGTTCACCGACCAGTCAATTTCATTAGGGGAGCCTTCCTCACCAGCTGCCGCAAATCCCCCACCCCGGAAATTGGGGCGGGGGGAGGTGCGGGAGCGGCGAGCGGCACGGCCCGCCTGCTGCATCATGGATCTTGCCAGCCGGGCTCGCCGGCCCCCGCGGCAGGCGCGAGGCAGATCGGCCTGCAGACGCAAACGAGCCGGCTGAGGTGCCGAGCCGGCCGTTAGCGCCGAACAACAGTATCCACAACCACCGTGACATTTATGCGGGCACCGTTCCGAATTGGCAGGGCAGCGTTCCGAAAGCGCCCGTTGCGGCCGCGGCTGCCAAGAGAACGGGAGGACCGCGCAAGACCGCGCAAGACCGACGCTTTAGAAACGAATGGGATATCGATCCGTAGCGTTCAAGGCCGTCGGCAGTCAGAAATACGCGCTGACAGCCATCAGACAACACCCACGAACTCGGACCAGGAGTACTCGGGGAGAAACCCGCCCGAGGGTTCAGCTGCCCCGTCCAGGTAATCGTAATAGTCGCATTCGATGTACTCCGGTATGACCCTGCGCGCTCCGCGGTCATTCTCGACGATGTAGCCGATCCCGTTCTTCCTCAGATCCTCCATAAGGCGGAAGGCGGCCTTGCGGTACCTCCTCCTTGAGAAATCATCGGGTTCGCATTCCCACAGGGAGGTTATGGCCTCCCTTGCGGTCAGGAAGGCTCCGCGCCTCTCGATCATCAGCGCAAGCAGCTCCCTGGCTTTGTCGTGCTTGATGAAAACCGCCTCGCCGTCGACGCTGAGGCTGAAAGACCCGAACAGCCTGGCATCGATGTGCTTTGTCTTCCCCTCCGTTGGTCGGATAATCCCCGATTCGATGGAAACCGAATCGGAATTGAGGCACATGAAGCACTTCACATCGGAAACGGGAACCACGACAAGAGCAGCCAACGTATCGAACCCGCTTTCGTCACCCATCTCGAATCTTATCTTCGAAGAGACCGGGTTGCCGTTTCCCTCGTTCTTTTTCAACGTCTTCGCATCGGTGCAGAATTTTCGCACCGCGCCCCTGTCCCATGGGGAAACGTGCTCCAGGAACCACCCAAGAAAATCGTCGGCGTTCAGGCGAACATTGAGCGGAGCAGCTATGGGGACCTTTCCGCTTTGGCAAATATACTTGGCGGAATTCTCAACCCTGTCGATCTCGAAAACGTCCTCCGCGAAGCTGGAGAACAGCGCCTTGCCGACGGATAGCGCCTCCTGATAGCCGAAGCCCACCTCGACCTTAACGAAGAACGAGCTATCTTCGAAGCGACCGTTGTCGTCGATACGCTCGGCCCAAAGATTGCACTTGGTACCATTCCCGTCAGCCGAGACGATGGTGCACGACTCCATTCCTGAACTTCCGTCACGATACGCGCGCCTCAGAACTCCCGCCACCTTATCCTTGTCGTCTATAGCGACGAAATCCATAAGACGCAGGTCCTCGGGTTCGGCATCGATCGATAGGAAATCCTCAGCCAGACCGCGCATCTGCGTGATTGTCGGGCTTGAGCCACCAGAAACCTTTACGACCGCTACTTTCTTGCCGGGAAGGTATTGCCCCATCGTCGCTTGATCGCCCGGGATCTCGCAAACGATGGAATAGCCTCTCATGCACCCATCGTTTACCCTGATGGACGCCATGGTATCAACGACTTGAATCACCGTTCCGTCTCTTTTGATGAGACGATACGTGGCGCTCTCGCAGCCCTCTTTCCTCGCCAGCCTGCGGGCGAACCTCTCGAAAGCACGGGTGTCGTCCGGATAAACCAATGCCGTATAGGGTTCCCCGATAAGACCCGCGAGCTCATGCTTGCCGTAGCCGAGCATCGCGCAAAGGTTGTCGCTCACGTACTCAAGGCGAACCGAGCCGCCCAAGCGACACCGATGGTACCCACCGAAGTGCTCGGCGACGGTCCTCGCCAGGTCATTTTCCTCGGCTTCTTCGGTCGCTTCTTCTCGCTTCATTGCTTCGTCCTTTCCTGAACTTTACACAATGAAACGCCTTGCACCGTTCCACTTCGTCCGTCCCGTGACACTAGAGTGCGTTTTCCGGGTCACGAACGCGGGATAAGCAGGCAAAAGCGGCGGCAAGGCGGCAACAAGCGGCGGAG
The DNA here is from genome assembly GCA_963639885.1 of bacterium. Classification (GTDB taxonomy): domain Bacteria; phylum Actinomycetota; class Coriobacteriia; order Coriobacteriales; family Eggerthellaceae; genus Senegalimassilia. The sequence continues at coordinate 8,904 of CAVHXL010000034.1, forward strand.
CAACCGCCCAGAAAGGTCGACTTCGCCCTCCGGCATCGAGATACGCCAAACGTCGAAACCGGCACCGATGAGCTTCGCGTCCAGCACGCGCCGGCAGAGGGACACGACCGCTATATTTGCCGCAGCGCCAGGATGACGATGCCGCAACGGGCCGCAGCGCCCATCTACGAAAGCCCGTGGAGAGCCAAGAACCGGGAGAAGGCCTGCTGAGCCTGAACGAGCAGGCGAGCCGGCGGCCGTCGACGTAGACCACCCCATGCGTGCGCGCGGCGGTATCCGCCGTGATCTGACGGCCGCGCGCAGCCCATCCGGGTCGTCAGCTAGCTTTGCTTCAGGTGGTCTCCCGCCGCCAGGACGCCGCCCACAAGGTCGGTGCTCTGGTCGAAGCTGGAGGGCAGCACGACGGTGGATGCCTTGCCCTGCTCAGCGAAGCCGGACATCATGTCGCACCATTGGGTGTAGAGGAACAGGCGGTTAGCCTCCTCGGGCGTGACGCCGGAGGCTTTGATGGCCTCGAGCGATCCCGCGATGCCATCGGCGATGGCACGGCGCTGGTTGGCGATGCCGATACCAGTCTGCTCCATGGCCTCGGCCTCGGCCTTCGCCGCGACGACCGTCTTGATGCGGTCGGCCTCCGCCAGCGCGCTCGCAGCCTGCTGGTCGCGCTGAGCCGAGTTGATGGCGTTCATGGAGCGCTCCACGTCCGCTGGCAGCGCGATGTTAGTGATGAGGGTGCTCACAACGTCGAAGCCGTAGCCCTCCATCAGAGCAGACACGGATTCGCGAACGTTGCCGGCAATCTGGTCCTTGTTGTCGAACACCTCGTCAAGGGTGTAGCCGGGAATCGCCGATCGCAGGGCGTCGGAGATGTAGGACCCCATCTGCCCCACGGGGTCGCTAAGCATGTAGTAGCTCCGGTAGGCGCCGGTCTGGGTCGGCTCGGCCGGTCCTCCTTGAGCGACGCGGTACTGGACGGAGACATCCATCCCGATCGTGACGTTGTCTTTCGTCTTGCCATTCAAGCTGTACTTCGACTCCCGCGTGCGGAGCTCAACCTTATGGGCGATGACCTCCACAAAGGGGATGCGAACATGGATACCCGCCCCCGTAATGCGACTGAAGCGGCCGAACCGCTCGATAATCGCGGCCTCCTGCTGGCGCACGACGTAGATGCCCATCACCAGAGCCACCACCAGCAGCAGCACCAACAACCCCGCGAGCCTCAGCATCGCGTAGAACATACCGAGCATTTGCTTTCCTTCCTCTATGCCCTGCCCTTTTGCGCCCATGCGCAAAAACTGGGGCCCCACCACTCAGAAGGTACGTGAAAGAAATAGGTCCGGCGGGGCCTTGGATAGAATGTAGCGGTCGCGCGTTCCGAACGCGCCCGAAACCGTTCCGAAAGCGTCCCCCTGAACGATCAAGGCCGCTCAGGGGAGGCAGGCGAACGGCGCGACGCCGTATGCCGTCAGAGCCCGTAGAAGTCTATGAGGAGTCCCTTGCCCGCATAGCCCGCGTCGTCGACCCGCGGGCGCATCAGATCCCAGACCCCCGGCAAGTCCTCGAGGCGCAGCAGCGGGATCTCCTCCCTCAGCGAGTGCAGGTACGTGTACGTCCAGTCCTCGTCCCCGTTGCCGGCGCACACCACCGGACGGATCCTGCAGGGCTCGCAGAAGACGTTTGGGATCCCCTCCCCGATCTCCTCGAGGCTTGCGAAGAGCAGCTCGATGTCGCGCTCCCGGTACGGCGGCATCCTCCACGTTATGGCGGCGCGCAAAAAGCAGCGCAGGTCCGAGCCGTCCCATACGGCGGGGTCGTAGAGCCTCAGGCCCATCGGGTCGCGCGCGAGCCCGTAGCACTTGGGGCACACCCAGTCCATGTTGAGGGCTCTGAAGCCCTCGTGTATGCCGTCGTCGTAGGGCGATCCCTTTCGGCAGAGCCGCTGCCCGCAGAAGATGCAGTGGTCGTGGTCGAGGTCCTCGTCGTAGACTGAGTAGTAGAGCATGGCGCCCCAGAGATCCCGGCCCACATCCCACATCCACGCCGTACTCCGGTCGTGCAGGGCGCTCCCGGTCCCGGGCAGGCTTTTATCCCTTTGCATTGCTCTGTACCTCCTGGTTTCCCTGTTTTGGGTTTATGCCTTTTGCTGAACCGTCCCGTCCGGATACATCCTCCACTTCGTTCCTGTCCCTTTATCGTTGTAATCCCAATGGAGCTTGATGTCGCCAGGATGATTCAGGTCCTGGCGCAGCGAGCTCCCCGTCACGAGATCGACCCATGACCCGTCATTGGACTCGACATCGCCGGTTCCCTTCCATTCCCAGCCCTCTTCCGGACACTCCAGGGGATCTGCCTCAGGGTAATCTGGAAAGTCGATGGGCTTGTCCCGCCCCCTCGGGTTCTCTCCTTGTCGGCCCCTTTTCCATGACGACCCTCCTTGCCTGCGGTCTGCGCGCCGAGCGCAATGGCGACGCGCAGGGAGACGGCCGCCGCGCCGGCGAAAGGTTATTCCTTGGTGAGAATATACTGGCCGCGCGTTCCGAAAGCGCCCGGAACCGTTCCGGAACCACCCTCCCGCGCGCGCGGGCCGGCCGGGGGCCGGGCGAGCGGCAGCAATGCGGCGGCGGGCGGCAGGGCGCCGTGGGTTCATCGAACAGCCGTGCCGCAGGAGTTTGGGACTGGCGGCGTAGCCGGTCCAAAGAAATGTCCGCATCCCCGTTTATCTAATTAATTGGTGACTTTTGCCATTATGCCGCGCTTTCTCAGATGGCTTGCCCTTGGAGCGCTTCCGGATTAGCAACGTGGTTTTGCGGTAGAGCAATGAGAGCCTAAGGGCTGCCGCCATGCCCGGCATGGATGGATTCTTTGACAAGGCTGTTGCTTGACACATCGGAAGGACGACGCGGCATAGCGCCCAGATTCGGGACAGGCGCTCATTGCAGCAATTCGTCAGCGCTTCGACGCGCACCCCTCGCTACGATAACCTATCGGAAAAATCTCAATCGCAAGTTTTTCATCCTCGATGATGCAGAGGACTCGATAACTGCCGACTCGGTACCGCCATTCGCCGATGCGATTAGCGGGAAGCCCCTGCCGCGCAAGCAGGGGTCGCCGTAAAGTCGCGAGCTGCGGAAGACGTGCTTCGGTGAGAAGCCCGCTACGACGCAGGCCGAGGCGGCACGATGCGTTCAAAAGCAACGCAGCGGGAAGGCCTCGTCCCTCGCGCCGTCCGCGGAGTCGCCGCCGTTGACCCTGATCTCTATGTTCGCGAAGAACCTGGAGAGCGGCTCGCGGCAGGGGTTGTCCACCTCCACCACGTACCGCGGGATTTCCACGAGGCAATCCTCGGGGCAGATGCCCAGCTCGGGCCTTTCGGCCGCGATTCCCCGCATCACCCGGTCGGGCGCCTTTCGCCAGAGGCCGGCGAGGGAGCGAGCCCTGCAGCCCGTCGCGCCCGCCACGGCCCAGAAGGCCTCCCTCGCCATGGCCAGCAGATCCTCCCTGGGAACGAGGTTCGAGGGGTCCCCGTAGATGAGGCGGTAGACGTCGTCCTCGGGCCCGGGAGAGCCCTCGATGCCGCACTCCGCGCCCCGGACGTCGTTGACCCAGTCCTCCTCCGTCCAGCCTTCCCGGGCCGGGTAGCCCCTGATGAGGACCTCGGAAAGGCCGAAGTCGAAGTCCGAACGTCGCTCGTCGAATTTCAGGTACTGGCCCTGGTCGTTCCCCTCGAGCCAGAGGAGGACGTCGCCGCCCTGCCCGCCCCCGGGCCCGTCCCAGGCGAAATCGTAGATTCCCCCGGCCACCGGGTCTGCCGAAAGCGGGGCGATGACGTTCCTCCGCACGTCCTCGCGCGTGACCCACGTGCCCTTCCCTCCGTCCATGGCTCCTCCTACTCCTTGACGACCGTCGGCGAATCGAACTCGGTGCCGGGCGCGAAGCTGTGCCTGCCGTAAGCTCTCTCGCAACCCTCGCAGACTTTTCTGACCGTCACCATCGGGGATGCCGGGCCCTGAAGGCGTCCGAAGTTGAACGGTGGCAGCATCACGATGTTCCCGGCCTCGGTTTCTCCCAGGCCCCCGAGCAGCTGAACGCAGGCATCCTCGGCGCAGTTTTTCTTCTTGCCGGAGACGAGCGTCGACCCGTCGTCAAGAACCGCCAAGTAGGGAACCCCTCCGGAAAGCGTTCCCTGGCCTACGGCCAGCCCTGCATCCTTGCCGCCTTGGTTCTCCTTCAGCTTAACGCCGATCGCGACGTTCCCGGTGACCTTGTTGTAGCCAACCGAGACCATCGTCACGTTGTCCCTGCCGCTTCTGGACAAATCCCGGCCTGCCATGTCGATAAACGCATCCCTCGCCGCCTCTGCGGTGGCGGCCGTCTCGGCTTCCGAAGGGGCAACCTTAATCGAGTCGTAGTTCCCGGAGATGTACGAGAGCAGATCGTACTGCAGCCAGCAGGCCCCGATCGGGACGCCGTCGACGAGCACCGCCGAGGTAGACGCCACCACGACGTACAGGTCCCTGTCCACCCCGTCTACCGACCCGGCGGGGATGACGAAGGCAGCGGGCTCCCCGTGGGACAGGATGCCGGACGCGAGGAGGGAGCACGACGCCCCCAGGAACACCAGCGAGAGCCTCGACCCCACCTGGGCCAGGGATCCCGCGGCGGCGGCGTCGGCCGCGATTATGCCGGCGTACTCCGACATGGGCCCGCCCGCGGCGGCGGGCACCCTCTGCATCGAGGGCAGGGCGGCCGCGAGCGCGGCGGCGGAGACGGCCGTACCGTCCACGACCACGCCCGAGGCCTGCAGGGCGA
>CAVHXL010000035.1:0-13597 GCA_963639885.1 bacterium
GTGGTCATGGTGCTGACCGTGCTCACGTTCGTCAACATCAACGTGGCAAGCCCGAGCGGTACCGTGGTGGGCGGTCTGCTCGCCCTCGACGTGGTGGTGAACGTGGTCATGCTGCTGGTGGCCGCGAAGCTGACGAAGTAGCCGGTCGAGATTCCCCGCATAAGCGGTTCGTGGACGTTAGCGAACTTTAAGCGCCAGCGGGTTTTGGTCGTAAACAGGTTTCGGCATGCAAGCGGCTTTGGAACAGCGATGCCCTTCAACGAGGTCCCGGATATCCGGGACCTCGTTGAAGGGGGGCTGATAAACGCATTCTAAAAGCGTTTGAGTTGCTGGGTTTGGACGGCCTTGTGAAGCGGGTCGGCGCCTTGGGTGCAAGCGGGCGGGGTGGCAAGGGTTCGCGTGCCGGGCTGCAGGCAGCACCTCTCCTCTCGAGGGGGTGCGCCGTGGCAAGCTAGCGGGGCTTGAGGTCGGCAAGCTCTTTTTGCCGCTCCTGCTTCTCGCGTTCTTGCAAGTCGGCGAGGATGACGTTGCCCACCTGGGCGATCGCCTGGCAGCGCTCGGGGGTCAGGCGGCTCCAAAGATAGCGTTGCGCGATGTCGTCCACGCATGCGGCGATGTCGCGCTGCATGCTTCGCCCCTCGTCGGTGGCGGCGATGTAGACGGCCTTGCGGTCCGCCTCCGACGACAGCCGGCGCGTCCATCCGCGCCCATCCATGCGATCGCAGGCGCGCACGACGGTGGCGGGCGTCATCCGCAGCTGGCGCGACAGGTCCATCACGCGCAGCGGCGCTTGCTCCTCGCCAAGGCGCATGAGCACGCGGCATTCGCTATAGGTCGCGCCTTGGCAAGCGCTTGCCAAGGATTTCTCCAGCTTTCGCCGCAGCACCTCGAAGGATGCCAGGGTGCGGCTGGCGAAGAATTGCCGCGCCATTTCGCCGGATAGCGGCGGCTCGATGGTGGCGCCCGCCATGATGGCGGCTTCAAGCACCGCGCGAAACGGCGCCGTCTGGGTAGGGAAGATGCGGTAGAGTTGGTCGATGATGGCGGTATTCGCCTGCTGGATATGGTCGATGCCGGCTTGCGTGATACTTACCGGCACCGTGCGCGCCCCGGCGATTTTTTCCCTGCGCAGCGCGAAGCCGTGCTCGGTGAGCGTGTCGATGGCGGCGCTCATCACGTTGGGTCTCAAATCGAGCATGCGGCAGAGCTCTTTTTGGGTGAGCGACACGGGTGCGGCAGCCGCAAGCTTTATGAGCACTCTGTACTGCGTGCAATTCAGGCAGCTGGCTGTGCGCAGGCCTTTTCGGAGGCTCTCGTGCGCCAGTTCGAAGGCAACGAAAAACGATGAGCCGAGCGAAAGCTCGTTCCCATCGTTTATTTCGCTTCCGCTTGCCGTTGCCCGCGTTTCGCGCTCCATGCGATCGCCTTTCGATAAATCCCTCGCCGCAATGGTAGCGCAACGAGGCCGCCTTTCGCCCAAGCGTTGTTCCCCGGCGCGGAAAAACCGGTCTCGCGCTCGTGCGCCCCGGACTTGCGCGTTCGGCTCCGAATTCCCAACTTTGCATTATAATCAGGGAAAACGTTGCTGAGTAACGAGGGGGTCGTTATGGAGGTTTCACGTCGAGAGGATCGCGAGCGCATCGAGCACGAGCTCTTGGGTGCCGATGCGGCCTTTGCCGATAAGAGCGAGGGGAGGGTCCATTCGTCTCATCGCGATTACCTGCGCACCGACTATCAACGCGATCGCGATAAGATCCTGCATTCCAAAAGCTTTCGCCGCCTTTCGCATAAAACGCAGGTTTTCCTTGCTGCGGAGGGTGACCATTTCCGTACCCGCTTGACGCATACGCTTGAGGTTTCCCAGATCGCGCGCACCATCGCGCGAGCGCTCGGGCTCAACGAGGACCTCACCGAGGCGATCGCACTTGGACATGATCTGGGGCACACTCCTTTCGGGCATACGGGAGAGAGCGCCCTTTGCGCCTGCTTGGCCCGTCATCGGGGGATCGATCTGGTAAGCGATGAGGCCGCCCGCCAGTATCTTCATAACGAGCAGAGCTTGCGCGTGGTGGAGCTGATCGAGAACGGCGGTGCCGGCTTGAACCTAACGGCCGAGGTACGCGACGGCATCCTGCATCACACCGGGCCGGTTCGCGCTGAGACGATGGAGGGGCGGATCGTGGCCATTGCCGACAGGATAGCTTACGTCAACCACGATATCGACGACGCCATCCGTGCGGGAATGCTGACCGAGGATGCCCTTCCGGAAAGCACGCATCGCTTGCTCGGGCCCGATCATTCGGGTCGGATCGAGACGCTGGTGCGCGACATGGTTGAAACGTCGGCCGCAGTCGATGACATCGCCTTGTCCGCTCCTGTATGGGAGGCGATGGATGAGCTGCGCAGCTTCCTGTTCTCCGCTGTTTACACCGCGCCCGCGGTCATGGTTGAGGTAGATAAGGCGAAACGCCTGATAGAACAGCTTTTCGACTACTACGTGGAGCATATGTCGGAAGTTCCCGAGGAGTATCGCGCCATCTCGGGCGGCGATGATCTGCGCGCGGTGTGCGACTACATAGCCGGTATGACGGATCGGTTCGCCACGGCTGCGTTCACGCGCTTGTTCGTCCCGCGCGATATCGTGCGCTAGATAGGTTTCGGCGGGCTTTTGCGAAGTTTGCGGCTGAACGTTTGCTGACGCTTTATACTGTAGCGTCGCAATGACTACCAGAGGAAAAGACATACAGGCTGCTTTCACGGCGGCCGCACCCATCATGCTCGGCTATGTCGCCATCGGCATCCCCTGCGGCATCCTCGAGGACTCGATAGGTCTTGACGTGGTGCAGGTGTTCCTGTTCTCGGCGCTGTTCTACTCGGGAGCCGGGCAGTTCATGGTGCCGAACATGTGGCTTGCGGCTAGTCCTATAGCATCCATCATCGCGAGCGTGTCGCTGGTGAACACCAGGCAAATGCTCTACGCCGCCTCGTTCGCGCCCCTTGTCGCCCATGAGCGGCGCGGGCTTTCCTTCTTGTTCGCGGCCACCGTCACCGACGAATCGTTCGGCGTCAACATGGCGAATTTCGCGACGGGGGATTGGAGCGTTGCCCGGGCGACGATCGTGAACCTGCTGAGCCTTGCGTCGTGGACGCTTTCGAACGTCGTCGGGGTTTTGATAGGCGGCGCCATCGGGATTCCCTTGGCGATCGCAAGCTTCGCGATGACCTCCATATTCATCTGCTTGCTGGTCACGCAAAGGCCCTCGCTCGAAAACGTTGTCGCGGCGCTTGTGGCGATGCTGGGCGTTTACGTGTGCAAGCTCGTGGGGCTCTCGGGTCCGGCTATCTTGGTTGGCGCCGTCCTCGGTGTTGTGGCGGCCATGCTCGTCAGCATGCTGAGGCGCGACGTTGCGGCTGAAGACGCCGCGATCGAGGCGCGCATCGAGGAGGCGACGGGTTCGTGTCGGGACGTGGGCGCTGGCGGAAACGATGCGCTTCGCGCGAAGGAATCGTGCGTCGGCGAAGGCGATTGCGCGCATCGAGGAGGCGACGGCGAACGATGACATGGGCTGATTTCGCGATCGTGTTCGGATGCTGCCTGTTCACGATGCTTTTGTGCCGCGTTGTGCCGCTGTTCGCGCTCAAAGGTCGCAAGCTTCCATCCTCCGTTGCGCGCGCCCTCGGATTCATACCGCCGGCAGCGTTTGCGGCTTTGGTCGCGAACGATTTGCTCAAGCCGGGCATGTTCGAATCCGGCATCTGGCCGGCCTCGGCTCCGCTTGTCGCCGCCGTGGTCGTGGCAGTGGTCGCGCTCAAGACGCGATCGCTGCTTTGGTGCGCGCTGTCCGGTGTCGCGGCATATGCCCTGCTTACCGTTTTCTAGCGTCGGCTCCAACGTCGGCTCATTTCATGCTTGTTGAACGAAATCGGGCTATTCGGGGGTTCGGGCGGAATCCGGCGGCACCGCTCATCTTCACCCCTTCTTGATAATTGGAACTCGCCGAGCATGACGGGATGACTCGTTTGCTATAATCCTGCAACGTGTGCGCAAGTTCAACGACTTGCCGTGTAAGACGAATTCGAGACAGTCGCGCGAAGGCGTGGCTACGGAGATTGGGGAAGACATGAGCGATCTGCTTTCGCAGCTTATCACGCCTGAGGTTCAAGCGGCCTTCAGCGTTGTCGTGGTGCTGCTGGTCATCTTGTATATTCTGTCGATCATCTGGGTTGCCCGCGATGCATATCTTCGTGGTTCCTATTGGTATGTTTGGGCTATCGTGGCACTCGTGCCGTTGGTAGGCGTTATCGCTTATTGCCTGCTTCGCCCGCCCATGCTCATGATCGATCGTGACGAGCAGGAGCTTGAGGTTGCCCTGAAGCAGCGACAGCTTATGCATTATGGCGAGTGCGCCAACTGCGGTTATCCGGTCGAGGCGGATTACGTGCTGTGCCCGAGCTGCCACACTCGCTTGAAGAACCTTTGTGGCAACTGCGGGCATGCGCTCGATCCCACCTGGACTGTCTGCCCCTATTGCGCGGCTCCGGCGGCTCAGCAGCGCCCGCAGCGCCGTCAAGCTCCTTCCGGCCAGTCTCGCCCGCAGGTTCCGCGCGGTCAGCGTGTCCAGTAGCTTCGCCTCTGCATCGATTTGCCTGTATCGGAAAGCCGCTCGCTAGCGGCTTTCCGTATGAAGGGCGTGAAAGTCCTATGCTCGCGCGGGGCGAGCGCATCGGAGCATCATGCTTTGCGCTAGCATGATGCGAGTGTACCCAGGCATCGCGAAGATTCGTCTTCGGATGTTCGTATAACGTTCCAGGAAAGGAACCGCTTCATGGAAATCTGCTTACCTGATGGTTCGAAAAAAGCTCTTGATGAGGGAGCTACCGTCGCCGATGTCGCGTCCTCAATCGGCTCCGGCCTTGCCAAGGCGGCGCTTGCCGGCAAGATCGACGGCGCGCTGGTCGATTTGAATTGCCCGGTGACCGACGGCGTGCAGGTCGAGATCATCACGGCGAAGAGTCCCGAGGCCCTGCATATCCTGCGTCATTCGTGCGCGCATATCATGGCGGAGGCCGTCCAGGAGCTTTACCCCGGCACGCAGATCGCCTTCGGTCCCGCTACCGACGACGGTTACTTCTACGATTTCCTGCTGCCTGAGAATATCTCCTCCGACGCCTATCCGGCCATCGAGAAGAAGATGGCGCAGATCATCAAGCGCAACGAGCCGTTCGTGCGCGAGGTGGTCAGCATCGACGAGGCGAAGAGGATCTTCGCCGATCAGAAGTTCAAGCTTGAGCATATCGACGATTTGACCGACGAGGAGATCTCCATCTACCGTCATGGGTCGTTCGTCGACCTGTGCGCCGGCCCGCATATTCCCCGCGCCGGCAAGATCGGCGCTTTCAAGCTGATGAAGCTCGCCGGCGCTTACTGGCGCGCTGACGCCTCCCGCGAGCAGCTGCAGCGTCTGTACGGTACAGCGTTCTTCAAGAAGGCCGAGCTTGACGAGTACCTGCACAACCTTGAGGAGGCTGAGAAGCGCGACCATCGTAAGATCGGTCGTGAGATGGACCTGTTCATGATGCGCGATGAGGCCCCGGGCTTCCCGTTCTTTCTGCCCGCTGGCATGGTGCTCAAGAACACGCTGCTGGACTACTGGCGCGAGATCCATCATAAGGCTGGCTACGTGGAAATCTCCACGCCGCTGATCATGAATCGCCATCTGTGGGAAACGTCCGGCCACTGGGATCATTACAAGGACAACATGTACTCGACCACCATCGACGAGGAAGAGTACTGCGTCAAGCCGATGAACTGCCCCGGCGGCGTGCTCGTCTACGCTTCGAAGCCTCATAGCTATCGCGATCTTCCCATCCGCGCGGGAGAGATCGGCTTGGTGCATCGTCACGAGATGCGCGGCGCCTTGCACGGCCTGTTCCGCGTGCGCTGCTTCAACCAGGACGACGCCCACCTGTTCGTGCGCCCCGACCAGCTCACCGACGAAATCGTCGGCGTGGTGCGCCTGATCGATTCCGTTTACCAGCAGTTCGGTTTCAAATACCATGTTGAGCTGTCCACGCGCCCTGACGACTCAATGGGCTCTGATGAGGATTGGGCTGCGGCAGAGGAGGGTCTCAAGACCGCTTTATCCCAGTTGGGCATGGAATATGAGCTCAACGAGGGCGACGGCGCCTTCTACGGCCCGAAGATCGACTTCCATCTGGAGGATTCGCTCGGACGCACCTGGCAGTGCGGTACCGTGCAGCTCGACTTCCAGATGCCGCAGAATTTCGACTTGGAGTATGTCGACGCCGACGGCTCGCGCAAGCGCCCCATCATGCTGCATCGCGTCTGCTTCGGCTCGGTCGAGCGTTTCGTGGGAATCCTGATCGAGCACTATGCCGGCAAGTTCCCTGTCTGGCTCGCGCCGACGCAGGTTAAGGTGCTTTGCGTATCCGAGAAGAGCCGCGACTACGCTCATGAGGTTGCCGCCGCCCTCGACGAGGCGGGCATCCGCGTGGCTGTCGACGATCGCGATGCCAAGATCGGCTACAAGATCCGCGAGGCTCGCAGTATCGACCGTGTGCCCTACATGATCGTCGTCGGCGAGAAGGAGGCGCAGGAGGGAACCATCGCCGTGCGCGACCGCTCCAACGAGACCGTGCCTTCCACCGTTGCCGACTTCGCCGCGAAGGTGCTCGAGGAAACCCGCACGCGCGCCTAGCCGGCACGGTTCGCAACCATTTTTTCGGAAGCCCTGCAGTAGCGCGGGGCTTCCTTTTCTTATGGGACGATGCGGCGTTTGATCAGTGATGGTGCGCCGACGGTCTCGGGTTGTCCATGATGCCCGATTGCGCCCGTCTTCCTATTTTCATTTCCAATGAGCCTCAACCTGGCTCGAATCGCGTAGATATTGCGTGATAGCATAGCGAGAAAACTTTTTGTCGAAAGGGGGGCTTCATGCCGCAGCGTCGGATTGAAACCTATGCGGATGCCATGAAGCAGGCGAATAGGGAAGCTAAGTCGACGGTTGTCGCCTTGTTCGCCATCATCGCCGTGTGGCTTGTCTGCGGGTTCGGCCTCTCCGGGCTGGATATCTGGGTGTTCCATACGCCGTTGTGGGTCATCGGTGGCTGCGTTGCTCCTTGGATTGCGGCGATTATCGCTGCCGTCGTGTTGGGATACAAGGTGTTCGCCGATTTCGATCTGGATTCGGTTGCCGCTGATGCGCATCCTGGCGATGCGAGAGCCGCCGGCGTGCAGCATCGCATGCCCTCCACGGCTGCGATGCCGCAATCGCGTTCTCGTGCGGCGGATGAAGGAATCGGGGGCCGTCATGAATAATCTCATCGCCCTTGTCCCGCTTATCATCTTTTTAGCCATCGCCCTTTGCATCTCCGTGCTCGTTCGCAGGCGCTCCCGCGCTGCGGGCTCGGAGGGCTTCGTGAAGGAGTACTTCATCGGGAGCCGTGCTCTGGGTGGATTCGTCCTTGCGATGACGACGATAGCCACGTACGGCTCGGTCAGCTCCTTCGTGGGGGGTCCTGGTCAGGCCTGGCTTGTCGGATGGGGCTGGGTGTATATGGCCGTCGTGCAGGTCACGGCGCTCGTGCTGCTCTACGGCATCGTTGGCAAGAAGCTGGCTTTGGTATCGCGTCGCATCGATGCCGTCACCGTCATCGACGTCATCCGCGCCCGATACCGATCCGATGCGCTTGCCAACGCAAGTGCCGTGATCGTCGTGCTCTTCTTCGCGGCGACCATGGTTGCTCAATTCGTCGGCGGGGCGAAACTGTTCGAGGCGGTTACCGGCTATTCGTACCTGATCGGATTGGCCCTGTTCGGCGTCGCCGTCATTTTGTTCACGACGATCGGCGGTTTTCGCGGTGTGGCGCTGACCGATGCCCTTTGCGGAATCGCGATGCTCATCGGCATCTTCGTTCTTGCGGCGGGGATTCTCTGCGCGGGCGGCGGGTACGAAAACATCATGGATGCCCTTCGGGCGAACCATCCTGAAATGCTCGAACCGTTCGGCGGCGGGCAGATGCCCGCGACGCTGTATTTCACGCAGTGGCTTTTGGTCGGCGTGTTCACCTTCGTTCTTCCGCAATCCATGGTGCGCTGCATGGGTTTCAAGGACACGAAAGCCTTGCGCGGGGCGATGATCATGGGCACCGTCATCATCGGCATCATGATGATCGGCGTCACGTCGCTCGGCGTTTTGGCGACCGGCGTGCTTGATGGATCGCTGTCTGATTACGGATCGAGCGTCGACAACATCATTCCCGCGACGATAGCGGCAACCTTGCCGCCGTGGCTTGCCGGCATCGCGATCATCGGTCCCATCGCGGCATCCATCTCAACGGTGTCCTCGCTTCTGATCGCGTCTTCCTCCGCCATCGTGAAGGACATGTACCTCCATCACCTCTCCAGGCAGGGCAAGACGCCGCGAGATGGCGTTATCGCATCTTCAAGCCAGGTAGTCACCTTCGCTATCGGTGCGGTTGTGTTCGTCTTGGCGATCGTTCCCCCCGATGTCATCTGGAAAATCAACATGTTTGCGTTCGGGGGCCTTGAGACGGCGTTTTTCTGGGTGATGGCGTGCGGCCTTTTTTGGCGCGGGGCCACGAAGCGCGGAGCCTTGCTCTCGATGATCGGCGGTGTGGTGTCCTATTGCGCGTGCATGGCCGTCGGCTTCAAGGTCGCCGGGCTTCATCAGATCGTCATCGGTATCGTTGTCGCCGGCGTGCTGATGTTCGCGGGTAGTGCGCTCGATAAGCGCTCCGTCGCAGATCCGGGTGAGCAGGCCATACGCGAGGTGTTCTTCCCCGAATAGCCGTTCGCACGCGAGCGAGCAGCTCGAAAAGGCCGTCGTCGCGTCAAAGGTTGTCGCGTCGAGCCGAGTCTCGGGACGACGTGTCGAATCTCGGGATCTGAAAATCGCGGGGGTTGCGTGAATGCGCAGCCCCCGTCTGCTTAAAGGTTGATCTTCCGCGTGCTTGTCGCTAGGCCTCCAGGTAGGCCATGAGGTCGCTCCACTGCAGGGCCGCTTGCTCATAGCCTTGCGCATACAGATCGAGCAGTTTGTCCGGGTCGTGCTCCATGCTTGCAAGGGTCACCGGCTTTTGCGGTCTGATGACGAAGGCATCTCCCGCCTCGTGCATGCGCGCAAGCTTGCGGTAGGTGCGGTTGTACTCGATATGGCGCGTCTGCAGACGGTCAAGGTAGTATGGGTAGTCGGCGTATCTCTGCGCAAGCAGCGGCATCAGCTTGTTGGGACCCTTTTCGTAGTGCGCGTCGCGTGTGAGGACGACGATATGCTTTTTGCGTCCGGTTAGCTGGCTTGCCGTGATCGGGACGCTATCGCAGGTTCCCCCATCGAGCAGTTTCTTGCCGTCAACCTCGACGATTTGGCTGACGAGCGGCATCGATGACGAAGCCATGAGATAGGGAAGGTCAGCGTCTTGCTCGAGGTCAAGTATGTCGTGGTAGTCCGCCTCGCCCAGCTCGATATCGCTTGAGACGGCCGTGAGCGTGATCGGAGACGAATAATAGGCCTCGAAGTTGAACGGCTCCAGCTTCTCGGGGATATCGTGGAACGCGAATTGCCTACCGCAGGCGTTTCCCGTCACGAGGAAGCTTTTCATCGAAAGGTAGCGGGGGTCTGTGCAGTACTTCATGTTCAGGAAGCAGGTGCGGCCTATCTCGCCGGCAACATAGCAGTAGCCTGCGAGCGCGCCGGCCGATACCCCGAAAACATGGTCGCAGAACAGCCCGTGCTCCATGAAGTAATCCAGCACCCCGCCGGTGAATTGGCCGCGCATCGCGCCACCTTCGAGCACGAGGTTCGCCTCGGTTACGGGGCGCCCCGCCCATGCGGGCTTTGGCGGCAGGGTGCTGTTCGTCTCGTCTTGCGTTCTATCGTTTATGGCCATTGCGGGCTCCTTCGCTCTTTGCTCCGATTCAGTATAGCGTCGCGTTTGCGCGCGATATCCCCGTCTTCACGATGTCGACGTTTCGTTATGTGCCCGTTGAAAAGGGTGGTCGCGCATTGATATATATGCTACAAAAATAGTATCAATAATGTGACGAGATGGAAACGATTTGCCCGCATGGCGAAAATCTGTGTAGTATGGCGGCAAAACCAGTGAGGGCTGCTCCGCCGCGCGCATCGGGCGCCTGAGCGGCGCGCCCCGTTCAAGGAAAGGAGATTCTCATGGCTCAGATCGTCACGGAATCCGAATTCGACACCATCATCGCGACGGCGAAGGTCCCCGTCCTCGTTGATTTCTTCGCCACTTGGTGCGGACCGTGCAAAATGCTTTCGCCGGTGCTTGAGGAAGTTGCCTCTGAAGTGGGCGAACGTGCGAAAATCATCAAGGTTGACATCGATCAGGCACCCTCGATCGCCCAGCGCTTAAACGTCATGTCGGTGCCGACGCTTATCGCGTTTTCCGACGGCAAGCCCGTTGCGCATAAGGTCGGTGTGCAGACGAAGCAGGCGTTGCTTTCGATGATAGGCCAATGATTGCTGGTATCCTAGGATGTCGCCCGCGCTTTGCGTAGAAGCCGCCTCAGGGACTTTGGAGCGCGAATGGGCTCGCCGCGGCGCCGAAGCGCGCGGCGACGTCAGGCATGAAGAAGGCAACCTAGAAGGAACGTCCGATGATCCCGAGATCCCTTATCCTGAAGTACCTGAAATACGTTATCCCCACCATGGTGACGTTCACGCTGACGGGAATCTACAGCATCGTCGACGGCATTTTCGTCGGCCACGCGGTTGGGGATGCGGGCCTTGCGGGCATCAACGTCGCCTATCCGCTTGTTTGCCTGGTGTTCGCGCTTGGCACGGGAATCGGCATGGGGGGAGGCGTCATCTCCTCCATTCGACGCGGAAGGGGGGATGTGGAAGCGGAGCAGGGCGTTATCGGCACCACGCTCATCTTGCTTCTAATCGTCTCCATCCCCGTCGCCGTCGCCTATAACGTTGCGGCTGAGCCGGCATGCCGTATCCTCGGCGGGCAGGGGGACACGCTTCATCAGGCGGTCATGTACCTTGAAGTCATTGCCGTCGGGGTTCCCTTCCAGCTGGTTACCACCGGTTGCCTGCCGCTTATCCGCAACAAGGGCGAGGTCGCCTATGCCATGTTCGTGCAGGTGGTAGCCGGCCTTACCAACGTGGGGCTGGACTGGCTTTTCATAATGCAGTTCGGGTGGGGCGTGCGCGGTGGGGCCGCTGCGACCGTGATAGCGCAGGTGGCGGCTTTCCTGGGCGTGGTTGGCTTTTTCGCTCGCCGGGCCAATCGCATCCCCCTGCGATCGCTCGTTCCCCGTTCGTCTTTCGCGGCCCATATCTGCAAGCTTGGCTTGGCTCCCTTCGGGTTGACGATGCTTCCCGAGGTATCGACCGTCGTCAACAACGTGAGCCTCTCGCATTACGGCGGGGAGACTGCCCTTGCCGCCTATGCCGCCATCGCTTACGTCGCCTTCTTCGTGCAGGTGATGATCCAAAGCGTGGGGGACGGGAGCCAGCCGCTTATCAGCGTGTACAGAGGTGCCGGGGACGCGGACACGGTTCGACGCCTGCGAAACACCAACTACGCGGTCGCGATCACGTTCGGGGTGGTGGGCCTTGCGCTCATGTTCTTGATGAGGTTCGCTGTCCCGGTGCTCTTCGGCGCTTCTGAGGCGGCGACCGACATGATCGCCTTCGCGCTGCCGGTGTTCTCCATCTGCTACGTGTTCTACGGTTTCACGCATACCACGACCTCGTATTTCTACGCAGTTGACGATGCGCGCGCTTCAAACGCGCTCGTGGTAAGCGAAGCGGTTATCGTGTGCGTGGTGGTGTTCGTCTTGAGCGCCGCATTCGGCGTCGACGGTGTGTGGTTTTCGCCGACGGTGCTGCAGCTGTGCCTGTGCGCCATCGCCGCCGTGCTGCTGCGTCGCCGGCATGGCGAGCATGAAAGCGGTCATCGAGCGCGCGTCTAGCATGGCCGTGAGCGCTTGTTCGTGCGCGTCCGGCACGGCCGTGAGCGCTTGCCGGTGAGCGCGGTTTCGCCCCACTCGGCATGCGATGGAATAATCTTCTTGATGCGGAGGTTGACGATGAATAATGAGGGAGTTGCTCTACCCGATGGCGAGGTGTTGGAATCCGCTCGGGTGGAGCCGGGGGCTGAGGGCTGTCGGGCCGAGGGCGGCCCGTCTGGCAACGGCCCGTACGAAGGCGGCCCGTCTGAAGGCAGCTCGTTCGGCAGCAGCCTGGCCGAAGGCGGACCGTCCGACGCGCCCGATGCGCATGGCCATCCCGCGGCGGAGCATTTCGATGTAGCCATCATAGGCGCCGGCCCCGCCGGTCTCGCGGCAGGGCTTTACGCTTCGCGCGCGGGGGTTTCGGTGGCCGTTTTCGAGCGCGCCGCATGTGGGGGGCAGCTCGCTCAAACCGAGCGCGTCGACAACTATCCGGGATTTCCCTCGGGTGCGGGCGGCTTCGAGCTTGCCTGGTCGATGAAGGAGCAGGCTGAGCGTTTCGGGGCGCGTATCGTTTCCGAGGAGGTGACGGATGTCTATCTTGACCGGAAGGAAAAGCGTCTTGTGACGCCTTTCGCCGCATATTCCGCGGAATCGGTCATCATTGCCACCGGCGCGCGTCCGCGCAAGCTTGGCCTTCCCCTGGAAGACGATCTTGCGGGGCGCGGCGTCTCGTATTGCGCCACTTGCGACGGTGGGTTTTTCCGCGATCGGAAAGTCGTGGTGGTTGGCGGGGGGAATACCGCGGTCGCCGATGCGCTGTACCTGTCGCGCATAGCCTCCGGTGTTGTGCTCGTGCATCGCAGGGATTCACTGCGCGCAACCGCGGTGTACCATGACCAGCTTGCCGCCGCCGAGAACATCAAACTTGAACTGGACTCGCGCGTGGTTTCCCTGAACGAAGGCGATGGGCAGCTTCGCTCCGTCGACATCTTGCGTGCCGATGGCTCGATCGAGACCATCTCGGCCCACGGCCTGTTCGTCGCGATAGGAACCATTCCGAACACCGAGTTTCTGCACGGCGCGATCGCGCTTGACGAGGGCGGCTATATCCCGACCGATGCGCGCTGCGCGACGGGCATCGAAGGCGTGTTCGCCGCCGGCGATGTTCGCGTCAAGGATCTGCGCCAAGTCGTTACCGCCGTTGCCGATGGTGCAGTCTGTGCGGAGCAGGCTGCAAGTTTTCTTTCCGTCTGATAAACTATTACGGTTACAAACATAACGGTCGCTTTGCGCCTATCGCGTGCAGCGACCGTTTCATGCGGGGGCGGCGGCTCTCGCTTTTCGCATCGAATGCAGAAAGGGCGCAAAGGGATGCAAGACAACGATATGCGCGAGAAGCTCGAGAAAATCATCAAGGCCTACGAAGAGCTGCAGGTCAAAATGACCGACCCTTCCGTACTCGGTGATCAGAAGGAATACAACAAGCTTGCCAAGGAATACTCCGATCAGGGCCCGCTTGTCGAGAAGTCACGCGAATATCTGCAGTGCTACGCCGACGTCGAAGAGGCGAAGGAGATGCTCGGCGACGCCGACATGAAGGAGTTCGCGCAGGAGACCATTTCCGAGGCC
>CAVHXL010000036.1:0-10769 GCA_963639885.1 bacterium
CCGTCACCCTGTTCAAGGTTGATCTGCCTGCGGGCGTTCGCGTCAGCCGCGTCACCGCGCTTGAGAACGATATCGCTTTGGCGCTCGCGGCCCCGGGCGTGCGCATCTTCGCGCCCATCCCCGGCACGAACTACGTTGGCATCGAGGTCCCGAATAAAACCCGCGAAAACGTTTTGCTCGGCGATGTTCTCAAAGAAGCCCCTTCCGGCCCGCTTCAGATAGCCATCGGCAAGGATGTCGAGGGCCATTGCATCGTATCGGACCTTGCGAAAATGCCTCATCTTCTCATTGGCGGCACCACCGGCTCGGGTAAATCGGTCTCCATCAATGCGATGATCATGTCCATCCTGATGCGCGCGACGCCCTCCGAGGTTCGTTTCATCATGATCGATCCCAAGCGCGTGGAATTCACGCCCTATAACGGCATTCCGCATCTCTATGTCCCCGTTGTCACTGAGCCAAAGGAGGCGGCAAGCGCCCTGTCCTGGGGCGTCGCGGAGATGGAGCGGCGCCTGAAGGTGTTCTCGAAAGTGGGTGCTCGCAATATCGGCCAGTACAACGCGAAAGCGCAGGCCGCCAAGGATGCCGCGCGCGCAGCAGCTGAGGCCGGGGAAGAGGAGCCGGACAACGAGTTCGGCGACGAGCTGCCCTATATCGTCATCGTTATCGACGAGCTTGCCGATCTCATGATGAACGTCGGCAAGGAGGTCGAGTTCTCCATCAGCCGCATCGCTCAGCTTGCCCGTGCTGCCGGCATTCATCTCATCGTTGCGACGCAGCGTCCGTCCACGAACGTGGTGACCGGCCTTATCAAAGCCAACATCACGAACCGCATCGCGTTCAATGTGGCAACCGGCATCGACAGCCGCGTCATCTTGGACACGACTGGCGCTGAAAACCTCATCGGACTTGGAGACTTGCTCTTAAGCAAACCCGAGTATTCCAAGCCGATGCGTATTCAGGGCTGCTATGTTTCCGAGGATGAGATCAACGAGGCTGTCGAGCAGCTTCGCTTGCAGGGCGAGCCTGAATATCACTCCGAAATCCTCTCGACGAATCTCATCACTCTCGGCTCGTGCCCATCCGACGCGTCGGGCGGAACATGCACCGACGACGATCCGCTTATCTGGGAAGCGGCTGAAATCGTGGTTTCCAGCGGGCTTGGCTCCACTTCAAACATTCAGCGGAGGCTCAAGGTGGGCTATTCGCGTGCTGGGCGTATAATGGATATGCTGGAAGAGAAGGGCATCGTGGGTCCGCCGAACGGCAGCAAGCCCCGCGAGGTCCTCGTCGACGCTATGGAACTTGAAACGCTGAAGGCTTTCGAGCAGCACGACGGCGACAACTAGGAGATGGCATGCCTCAGGCATCATTTGGAATGGTATTGCGCGAAGCGCGCGAGAGAAAGGGGCTGGACATACAGTCCGTCTCTCGTCGTCTTCGCGTTCGCCCCGATATACTGCGCGCTTTGGAGGATTCCGATTTCTCGAGCTTGCCTGCTCGAGGCTATACGCGAAACATGGTTGCCGCGTATGCTCGCTTGGTGGGGCTAAATTCCAGCGATATCACCGATTTGTATCTCGACCAGATGTATTCGCATCAGGTCAGGCTTTCGCGGAAAGAAGCCGATTCCATCGCTCATGTCTCCGGGCGCAGGTCCGTTACCCACGATGAATCGCAGCATCGTCGGCAGAGCCGCACCCGCGATGGTTCCTTTGAAGAAGAGGACTCGCGTGCGCGTCGAACCTCAGGCCAACGTCGCTCGAGAGGGGAAGGCGGAGAAGAGGCAGCTCGCGGCTCACGTGGCGAACGCAATGCCCGCAGGCTCCGAAACCAGGCGACTTCGCGATCCGGGAGGAGTGCGCGAGGCGGTTCAAGGGGTGCATCCAATCGTAGGCAGCAGGAGCATGGAGGCTTGCAGGATACGTTGGCGGTTCGCGCTGCGCGGGCTGAGGATAAATCGCGCAGGGTGGGGCAGTCCACCTCCATGAATCATCTCGGAAACCTGTATTCGGGCATGGCGTCGGTGGCGCAGAGCAGCTCTCCTCGCATGGTCGTCGTCATCGTTGCCGCTGTTATCCTGATTCTGCTGGTGATTATTTTCGCTCTCATCTTCGGAAACCACGGGACTTCGCAGACGCAGGAAATCTCGAAGGTTCCCATCACGGGTGTCACCGATAACACGAGCGGTGATGGTTCCTCGTCAGACGGGGGAAGCGCGTCGCAATCGCAATCTACGCAGGTGAAGGTTCCAACCTCGGTTTCGGTCGAGTACAAACTGGCTTCCGGGCAGCAGGCCTACTTCGTCATCACGCAAGATGGCACCGAGACCGAGCAGATGCTTACCGGGCCGGTGGATGAATCCGTCGATGTCAGCGGGACCTGGAGCTTGGCAACCTATGTCACCGACGCGTTCACCATCACCATGGACGGCAAGACGGTCGAATTCGATTCCGACACGACTTCAGGTATGCCGACTGCAACGGTGAGCTTCTCGGACTATTTGAAGACCTGGGCCGAGCAGCACCCCGATGTTAAGGTTGATTTGTCGAGTTCGTCCTCCGCTTCATCCGATTCGGGGACCTCGTCGAGCGCTTCAGGCACGTCGAGCTCGTCATCTTCGGGAAACGCTTCATCCTCGAACATCTCGACGACGGGAAGCTCAACCGCTTCCGGCACGACGTCGACAACCTCAGGCAGCTCATCTCAAACCGCAAGCGCGACATCTGCTTGATACGGTGCATCCGGCCGGTATTCATCGATAACGCTTCTCATTTGAAGTCATCTATCCAACTGTCGCCATTAGGGCTACACCTACGAAAGGACAGGAACCATGGCAAAAGAATCTAGTTTCGATATTGTCTCGAGCGTCGATATGCAGGAAGTGGACAACGCTTATCAGCAGGCGCGCAAAGAGCTATCGCAGCGTTATGACCTAAAGGGTTCAGGTGCTGAGATCGACCTTGACAAGCAAAAGAAGTCTATCACGGTCTCCGCTCCTGCAGATTTCGTTTCAAAGCAGGTCATCGATATCATGGGCTCGAAGCTGATCAAGCGCGGTATCGAGCTTTCCGCCGTCAAATGGGGGGATCCCATCGCGGCCACGGGTCAAAGCGTGCGCGTGGTAGCTACCATCGTCGAGGGCATCGACAAGGAAACCGCTTCAGCCATCAACAAGGACATCAAAGCCCAGAAGTTCAAGGCGAAGGTGACCATAGAGGGTGACAAGCTGCGCGTTTCCTCCGCCTCACGCGATACGCTGCAAGAGGTTATCGCGTTCGTTCGCGGCAATGATTACGGTCAGCCGCTCCAGTTCGTCAACTATCGTTAGCACAGGTGCGACTCATGCAGGAAATCAACATCCCGTCCATAGCGTTCGTGACCATGGGATGCGCGAAGAACGAGGTGGATACCCACCGCATGCAATCCGAGCTTCGTCGCGCGGGTTTCTCCATCATTGACGACCCGGAATGCGCCGATGCGGTTATCGTCAACACCTGCTCGTTCATTCAGAGCGCCACCGAGGAAAGCCTGCAAGCCATCTTCGAGGTCTCGGGCATGCCCAATGTCGCTGCGGGTGCGGCGTTGATCGTCGCCGGTTGCATGCCGGCTCGATACGGCGAAGATCTTGCGGGCGAGTTGGATGAGGCCTCTGCATTCGTGCCCTGCAGCAAGGAGGACAGCATCGTCGAGGTCGTTTGCGCCTCTTTGGGCATCGGCGCTCAGCAGCGGGAGGCCCTTGCGCATACGACGCTCGGCGCGGTTGGCGAAGGGGATATCTTCGTTTCCGGCAATCGTCCCGTTTCGGCCTACGTCAAGATCTCCGACGGATGCGATCGCTTCTGCTCATATTGCACCATCCCCTATATTCGCGGTCGCTATCATAGCTTTCCGTTCGATGCCGTGCGGGAAGATGTTGCAGCCCGCGTGTCCTCGGGTATTCGTGAAATCGTTCTCATTGCGCAGGATACGGGCCGTTGGGGTCAGGATTTCGACGAGCCCTCCACGTTGGCTGCGCTGCTTGAGGCATTGTCGTCCGAGTTTGCGGACACGTGGTTCCGTGTCATGTACATTCAGCCTGAGGGCGTAACCGATGAGTTGCTTGACGTGGTCGCTGCTCATGACAACATTTGCAGCTATTTCGACATCCCCCTTCAGCATGTCCGCCCTCATTTGCTCAAGGCCATGAAACGGCATGGATCTCGCGAGGAGTATAGGTCGCTCATGGAGCGCGTGCGCGAGAAGGTGCCCGGAGTCGTTTTGCGCACTACCCTTATCGCGGGTTTTCCCGGCGAGACGGATGACGATTTCGAGGAGCTGTGCGATTTCGTCGAAGAGGGGCTTTTCGATTACGTCGGTGTGTTCGCCTATTCACGCGAGGAGGGCACCCGTGCCTATTCGCTTCCCGATCAGATCGATGATGATGAAAAGGCCGATCGCGCACAACGGCTGCGCGATATCGCTGATGGCGTTTGCACGGCTTTGGTCGCTGCGCGCTGCGGTAAAAGCTATGACGTGCTGGTTGAAGGCGTGGAAGAGGACGGTCAGCTGTTCGGGCGCGCCATGTGCCAGGCTCCTGAAGTTGATGGCGTGACGTATCTTGATGAGGGCGAGCCTGGCGATATCGTCACGGTGCGCATTGCCGACACCTTGCTGTATGAGATGGAGGCGGAATAGGCGATGGCGAAGATAGAGGTGAGCGCTCCGCCACAGGCGGCTGTGCACCTGTGGACGCCGGCGAACATCGTGACCCTCGTCAGGATCTGCCTGGTCCCGGTTTTCGTCGTGGTCCTGGTAAGTCCTTGGCCTGAGTTCCTGCAACTTCCCGCCATCGCGCAGGAATCAAAAAGCCTCATTGCCGCCTGCATATTCATCTTGATTTCCTGCACCGATTGGCTTGACGGCTATCTCGCGCGTAGTCGCGGCGAGGTTACGGACTTCGGCAAGTTCATGGATCCGCTTGCGGATAAAATCCTCGTCGTCGCGGCGCTTTTGGCGTTAATCGAGCTCGGGGCTCTTCCAAGCTGGGTTGCGCTCATCATCGTTTCACGCGAGTTCATCGTCTCGGGTGTTCGTATGGTGTCGGCGAGCAAGGGCGTGGTCATCGCGGCTAGCTGGTACGGCAAGTTCAAGACCGTGTTCCAGATGATCGCCATCGTGCTCTTCACCATCAAGGACAGTCATATGGTTGGCAGCATCGCTGATGCGATGACTGATATTCTTTGGGTTGTGAGCTGGGCTGTTATGGTCATAGCGCTCGTGCTCACCGTTGTGTCCATGCTCGATTACATTTCGAAGGCGCGTGAGCTTATCGGCTTGGGGGATCTCTCGCGCGGATCTTCGAAGTCGAAGCGCAAGGCGGCTAAGGATACGGGTGCTGTCTCTTCTGGTCGAGACGTGGAAAGCGATGCCGCAGGTGAGGATGAGTCGGGCATCGCCGGTGGCAATTTGCGGCAAGTCGGGCAAGACTGCACGAGCTCGGTTACCGGTATTTCGCAAAAAGCCTCTCTGCTTCTTGATGAGGCTCGGGATAGGGGCGTTACCCTAGGAACGGCTGAAAGCCTGACGGGAGGTCTGATCTGCTCGTTCTTGACAGCTATCCCGGGTTCGTCGGACGTCGTGGCTGGCGGGGTGGCTTCTTATGCGCCTTCGGTTAAGGAAGGCGTCCTCGGCGTTGAGCGGGATGCGATTGAATCGGCGGGCGTGGTGAGCGAGACCGTGGCCTCCCAGATGGCCGCGGGTGCGTGCGAGGTACTCGGGTGCGACATTTGCGTAGCCGTAACCGGCATCGCGGGTCCGGGGGGCGCCGGGGAGGGCAAACCGGTGGGAACCGTTTGCTTCGGATGCGCGAGCGACACGAGCTGCGTTACCAAAACCGTGAAGTTCGAGGGCGATCGAGATGATGTTCGCCGGCAGACCGTTGATGCTGCTCTTGATATGTTCTTGACTGCTGTACGGAGCGCGAGATTCGCTCGTTAACCTAAGGTTATGGTCGTCTTCAGGTTCTTTGGTCGAGTGGATCCTCTTCCCGTTTTCCTTGGATGTTCGTCTCAATGCAGGATAACCGCGCATCTATAGGTTTTCGTTTTCGCGTGGTGTTTGCAATATATTTGCGTCTTCGCTGCAACCATTAACGAATGTAATCGCAAACCATGTGCAAGGTTCATCAACTAGATTGCTTATAGCGAACAAGTGTCTTGACATGGAAACAAACGTTCGCTTAATATTGGAAAAGCGAACAAAGTTTCGTTTTGTACGATGAAAGGCCGATGATGAACGAAGATAAAACGAAGATGCTCAAGGTCACCACTGACCAAATCGAGTCCAAATTCGGTAAGGGCTCCATCATGAAGTATGGCGAGGGCGGTCATGACCTAAGCGTTGGAGCTATTCCCACAGGGTCGCTTCCCCTCGACGCGGCATTGGGCATCGGAGGCGTTCCGCGCGGCCGAATCATTGAGATTTACGGTCCCGAATCAAGTGGTAAAACCACCCTTGCGCTTCAGATTCTTGCCGAAGCACAGGCTCTTGGGGGCGTCGTTGCTTTTATCGATGCAGAGCATGCGCTCGATCCCGTTTACGCTGCGCGACTCGGCGTTGATGTCGATGAGGTTTTGATCTCTCAACCCGATTACGGTGAGCAGGCCCTTGAAATCTGCGACATGCTCGTGCGATCCGGCGCGATTGACTGCATCGTCATCGACTCGGTTGCCGCATTGGTCCCCCGTGCCGAAATCGAGGGGGAAATCGGCGATACGACCGTTGGCCTTCAGGCTCGATTGATGTCGCAGGCGCTTCGGAAGCTTGCCGGATCTCTCTCCAAGTCAAATACCACCTGCGTCTTCATCAATCAGCTTCGTGAAAAAATCGGTGTTATGTTCGGAAATCCGGAAACGACGACTGGTGGTCGAGCGCTGAAGTTCTTCTCCAGCGTCCGCATCGATATCCGGCGCGTTGACTCCATTAAAAAAGACGGGGAAATCGTTGGTAATCGCGTTCGCGCCAAAGTCGTCAAGAACAAGGTCGCCCCTCCTTTCAGGCAAGCCGAGTTTGACCTCATGTACGGTGAGGGTATTTCACGCGAGGGCTGCATTGTCGACATGGCCGTTGATGCTGGGGTCGCTAAAAAGAGCGGTGCTTGGTATACCTACGGCGAGGAGCGCCTTGGGCAGGGGAGAGAGGCCGCCAAGAAAACCCTCCGCGATAACCCTGACTTGAGGGACGAGCTTGAGACGAAGGTACGTGAATCGTTCGATATCCCGATTATCACGAAAGAGCAGGAAGACTTCGACAGCGTTACGCCGGTCGCCAAGCCTAAAGGCAAGCGTTAAATCATGCCAGAGGGTAAAGAGAGGCTGCTCGCGGAGCTCAGATCGCAAATTGCGCAGATTGAATTGAGCGCTAAGGTCGAATCCGAACAGCGCGAATTATCCACTCAAGCTGAACGTTTTCCGAGAGATGCACGCGTGTCTGAAAAACTTGCGGACGGATTGAGCGCATGTATGGGTTTTTCGGCGAGTGATTGCTCGACGTTGCAACCGTCCACTGAGGATTCGAGTGACCTCGTATTCCGCAAGCTTTCTGATCTTGCTTCGCGTAGAGAGTACTCACGGGAGGGAATGAAGAGAAGGCTTAAGCGCTACGAGTTCGGGGAGCAGGCAATTGAAGATGCTTTATCGAGGGCGATCAGATGCGGCTTCATCGATGATGCTCGATACGCCGAAGTGCTAGTTCGGTCGCGCATGTCGCAGGGTCGCGGTCTTCGAGGCATTGAGCGTGAATTGTTGCAGGATGGCATAGACCCTATGTCCGTGCCATTATTCGCCGAGATGCGCTGCGATGAGCGCAGACATTGCGATAGCGAACTTGATAGGGCTCTTCAAGTGCTTGATCGTAAGCCCCCTCGTTCAAAAAACGTACGTGCTTCAGCTTATCGTCGGCTGATATCGCGTGGGTTTGACGCCCCGGTTGCTTCTCATGCTTCCAAGGTCTGGGTTGAAAGGCATATGTCATCTATTTACTAAGATTTTGCCCTTTTGCCCCGGCCTACTTGCTATGTATAGTCGGTAACCTGAAATTCTTCTTCATCTCTTAGACGAGGGTGTGCATGCTTAGCTCTGCTGCTGTGCGATTGCGCATGTGGTTCTGAATTATCCAGCATGACCCGGTTCCGTGGATTGCGCTTGATTGACCTTAGAATACAACCCATGGAAGCGGGTCGGTATTTTACGTAGAGGTCTTTCCGATATCGGCTGAAACCATTATCATTATGAAAGCTTGAGCATATGTGTCTATTTCGACACTTGTTATATATACAAATGTATACAGTCGTTTTCAGCACGTGTATGCTCATGCCCGGATAATCCCGGGCATTTTTATGTATGGAAACCTTTGAAACTTTGAATCGCACCCTACTGGAAAGGGGTATCACGTGGATCTTATCTCAATCCTTATGCTTGTCGTTGGCGCTGCAATCGGAGTTGGCGCTGGCTTTCTCATCATGAAGAATAGCGCGAATTCAACGACTAAACGCGCCGAGCAGGAGGCTCAAAGCGTTGTCGAGGATGCCAAGCGCCAAGCGGAAACCTTGCGTCGCGAGGCTTCCGTTGAGGCGAAAGACGAGGCTCTTCGTCTGCGGCAAGAAGCGCAAGCTGAAAACAAGGAGCGTCAGAAAGAGGTTCGTGCTGCGGAGCAACGTGTGAACCAGCGCGAAGAGTCGCTGAATAGGCGCGTTGAATCCCTTGATTCCCGCGAGAAATCGCTCGATTCGCGCGAGCATCAAATCTCATCTTTGCAGGGGCAGATCGAGCGTCGCGAGCGCGATCTCGAGCAAGCGCATGAAGAAATCGGTCGTAAGCTGCAGGAAGTGGCGGGCATGAGCGCCGAGGAAGCTAAGTCCGAGCTTCTGGATACGCTTAAGGACGAGGTCGCCCACGAATCGGCTGCGATCATTCGTGACTCCGAAGCGCGCACAAAGGCTGAAGCCGACAAGAAGGCTCGCTCCATCTTGAGTCTTGCCATTCAGCGTGTTGCCGCTGACCACACTGCTGAGACCACCGTTTCTTCCATTCATATCCCTTCGGATGATCTAAAGGGTCGCATTATCGGTCGCGAGGGTCGCAACATCCGTTCGTTCGAGCAGCTGACCGGAACGAACCTTATCATCGACGATACGCCTGAAAACGTAACCATTTCGTGCTTCGATCCGGTTCGTCGCGAGATCGGCCGTGTCACGATGGAAAACCTCATCGCGGACGGCCGCATCCATCCGGCGCGCATCGAGGAAATGTTCGGCAAGGCTGAGAAGCTCGTGAATCAGCGTGTCCAGGAAGCCGGTGAGCAGGCTAGCTTTGATACGGGTATCCATGATCTTGACCCTGAGCTCGTTCACACGCTTGGGCGTTTGCGTTACCGCACTTCCTACGGTCAGAACGTGCTCAATCATTCGCTCGAGGTTGCCTATCTCGCGGGCGTTATGGCTTCCGAGCTTGGATTGGACCCCGTTCCGGCCAAGCGTGCCGGCTTGCTGCATGACCTCGGCAAGGCCGTTGATCATGAAGTCGAGGGCAGCCATGCGGTGATCGGCGCCGATCTTGCAAGGCGTTTCGGCGAGAAGCCCGCGATCGTTCACGCAATCGAGGCTCATCATAACGACGTTGAGCCTAATAGCGTTCTTGATGTGCTGATTCAGGCTGCTGATGCTGTATCTGCTGCTCGCCCAGGTGCACGCAAGGAGACGCTCGATGCCTACATCAAGCGTCTTGAAAAGCTTGAGGAAATTGCTAATTCCTATAAGGGTGTCGAGCGGACCTATGCCATCCAAGCTGGTCGCGAGGTACGCGTGATGGTGCAACCTGAAGTTGTCGACGAGGCGCAAACCGCCGTGCTCGCTCATGATATCGCTAAGCGTATCGAGGATGAGATGCAGTATCCGGGTCAGGTTAAGGTTGTCGTCATCCGCGAGAGCCGTGCTATCGGCATCGCCAAATAGCAGCAAGGCATCTTTGGCATGACAGCTTCCGATCTGGAAGATTTCGTGAAAGACATATGCGGCGAAGGCCATCTTCGAGTTGAAAAAGATCTCGGGGATGGCTTCGTTCGCTTACGGAGTTCTGAAGCTGAGCGCCGCCAGGCGGCGCAAGACATCCGGTGCAGTGAGGATATCGTGATCGAGATGCTTCGTAATGCACGTGATGCCCATGCGCGAAACATCTTCGTATCGGTTACGCGCGAGGGAAACGAGCGCTCCATTGTGATGATCGATGATGGGGACGGAATTCCCTCGCATCTCCAAGGGGCTGTTTTCGAGCCTAGGGTCACCTCTAAACTCGATTCCGTCCATATGGACAAATGGGGGGTCCATGGACGCGGGATGGCTTTATACTCTATATCCGTTAATGTTGATGAAGCTCGGATTTTGGCTTCCGACAAGGGGCTTGGCGCTGCGTTTTCGGTCAAAACCGATCTGACGCGGCTTCCCGAGAAAACCGATCAGTCTACGTTTCCGTTATTTGAGCTGGATGATTCTGGTACGGTCAAGGTACGCGGACCAAAGAATATCTTACGAACAGCATGCGAGTTTTCAATTGAATCGCGTAAATCGTGCTCGGTTTTTCTCGGTTCGGCAACTGAAATCGCAGCTTGCCTTTTTCTTTATGGACGAGCTTCGGGCGCAAAGCCAAACATTTCTTCGTATGATGGGGACGTCTCTTCCCGCCTCTCTGAAATTCCCGTATGCAAGCGAATAGCCCAGGCGAGCGATCCTGCTT
>CAVHXL010000036.1:10779-12162 GCA_963639885.1 bacterium
CGCTGGGGTTGCTTATGTCCGAGCGCTCCTGTCGCAGGGTGCTTGATGGAACCATAAAGGCGCCGACTGCGCTTTTGGATCAAATTAAGGTACGTGGGCTGACCTCGTTCGAGGCTATGAACGCCCCCGAGTCGATTTCACGTAAAGCTGCACGTCGCAAACATCAAATACAGCATTTCTCGGATAACGATAAAGCTGAGTTTATTGGTAAGGTTATGCAGGCATACGGTACTCTTGCGGACGCTTATTATCTACAGGGCGACGTTGAACCTATTTTGCGCGTGAGGAAGGATGCTCTCGTGATCTCCATTCCTCTCGCCAATGCCGATTAGATCATACGAACAACACACGTTCTTGCAGGTGATTCCGCAAACAGCTAAAATTCAAGCAGGTTTCAAACACGCTACCAAACGCATGATAGACGCACTACGAAAAGGAAACACATGACATCACCGAGCCCGTTTGATTCTGGGTTGCTCAAAGTATCGTCGAAGTCTTCGCCAGCCTCGGTCGCTGGTGCCATAGCGGGAATGGTGAAAGACGGTACCCCCGTTGAGATCCAATCAGTTGGAGCCGGTGCCGTCAACCAGGCGGTGAAGGCTATCGCGATTGCGCGTGGCTTCCTCTCTCCGGTGGGTATCGAGATTTCCTGTGTCCCGTCTTTTGCAGATATCGTTATCGACGGAGAATATCGTACCGCCATCCGTTTTGCCATCAAACCGGAGACGATTCATGGGGGCTCGCTCCAGCTGGGCGCGGAAGCCAACGTCTAGCATCCTTTTTAACATTTCGCAGAAATTGAGATTACTATGCAAACCCCTCTTATGAACATGACCTTTTGCGTCCATACGTTCGGTTGCCAGATGAACAAACATGACTCGGAGCGTATTTCGGGTATGCTCGAGGCCCTTGGCGCCCTTATGGTCGACACGGTTGAGGAATGCGACATCCTCATTTACATGACTTGTTGCGTCCGTGAAGCCGCCGATACGAGGCTTTATGGGCAAGTTGCTTCCATGAAAAACGTCCCATTGAGGCCCGGCTCGCCGCTCGCGAAGCGCATTATCGCCGTCGGTGGATGCATTGGGCAGCGCGATGGGGAGGAGTTGACGCATAAGCTTCCTCACCTCGATATCGTTTTTGGGACCCATAATCTGGCAAGCCTCCCTCGTTTGCTCCAGGAGGTTATAGCTGATGGTGGGCATCAGGTTGAGGTTCTTGAGGCCTCCTCTTCATTCCCCACGGAGCTTCCGACTGCTCGCGAGCATTCATGGGCTGCTTGGCTTCCTATTACCATCGGCTGCAATAATTTTTGCTCATATTGCATCGTTCCGTATGTTCGTGGCCGTGAAAAATCAAGGCCTTTGGAGGATATCGTTGCGG
>CAVHXL010000036.1:12172-13558 GCA_963639885.1 bacterium
GATATGTGGCATCCGGTGTTAAAGAAATCACCCTTTTAGGTCAAAACGTCAACTCGTATGGACGCGATCTTTATGGAAGTCCGCGTTTTGCGCAAGTTCTGGATGCGTTGGATAAAACGGGTATCGAGCGTCTCCGTTTCGCGACAAGCCACCCGAAGGATTTATCCGACGAGGTTATTGCGATGTTCGGCAATTTGCGCTCGCTTATGCCTGCCTTGCATCTGCCGGTTCAATCGGGTTCCGATGCTGTACTTGCGGCTATGAACAGACGCTACACCGCCGCTCATTACCGTGAGCTCGTGAAAAAACTACGCGATGTCCGTCCTGATATCGCCCTATCTACCGACATTATCGTTGGTTTCCCGGGAGAGACCCGAAAGGATTTCGATGATACCGCCCGTCTGGTTGATGAGGTTGGTTATCACCAGGTATTCACCTTCATATATTCGAAGCGCGAGGGGACTCCTGCTGCGAAGATCGTCGATAACACGCCTCGCGAGCTCATCCAAGGGCGCTTTGATGAGCTTGTCGAGATCGTGCAGAAACATGCTTTCGACTTGAATCAAATCGATTTGGGTAAAACGGTTGATGTGCTGGTCGAGGGCGTTTCGAAGCGTGACGAGAGCCTTCTAGCCGGTAAAAGCCCCAAAAACCAAACGGTTCATGCGCCCATTCCCGCTGGGGCTTCGATAGATGATTTGTGCGGCACTATTGTTCCTGTGTCCATCAATGAAGCTAAAACCTGGTATCTGTCGGGCGAAATCGTTGAATAGCTATTCCGATAAACCTGAGGTCTGCAATAGCTGTAACCTTAGGAGGCCTGTTTTATGCGTGGTCGGTCCGACTGCTTCAGGTAAAACCGCGCTATCGGTGGCTCTTGCCGAATACTTCGACGGGGAAGTGGTGAGCGCTGACTCGATGCAGGTATACCGTGGGATGGATATCGGCACGGGCAAACTCCCCGTCCGCGAGAGGTCGGTTCCGCATTTCGGCTTTGATCTCGTTAACCCTGGTCAGCCATATTCTGCGGCCTTATTTCAGCAGTATGCGAGAAAATGCTTTTGCGATATCGATAGTCGGGCAAAGCTTCCCGTCCTAGTAGGCGGGACGGGTTTTTATGTTCGTGCGGCGATTGATGCCTATGAGTTTCCGAATGGTGATCAGGTTGCAAATCCGGTACGTGAGCATTGGAATCGGTTTGCGCAAGAGCATGGGGCGCATTTGCTCTGGGAGGAGCTTGATAAAGTCGACGCGCGATCTGCCGCCCTTATTCCTGAAGGCGACGTCAAAAGAGTTGTTCGCGCGTTCGAGCTTCTATCCGAGGGTCTATCTTATGCAGAGCAAAAGGAAAAACTAGCTTCCATTCAGCAATGCGTTCCGGCGGTC
>CAVHXL010000037.1:0-3389 GCA_963639885.1 bacterium
CATTTGCGCAGGGTACGGCTTCCTGCAATCACTGCTCACGATGAACAACGTGCAGCCGGCGCTGCTCGCGCAAATGGTGCTCGCGGCGTTCGTGCTCGCATTCGTGATCGCCTACACGGTGTTCGGGCGCACCGACGACCCCGACTACCGTCGGGCGATGCGCACCATAACCTCCATCCTGGTGATGGGGTACCTCCTGTTCCCGCTCGTTGGCAACGACGTGGTTCGATTCATCGGAAACACGCTTATCATCAGCGGTTTTCTTCTTTTCGAATACGTGATCATAGTGGCGCTGTCCGACGCGGCAAGCCATGCCGACCAACCGGCGGCAGCCATTTTCGCCGCTGCGCGAGCCATCGTGACCGGCTCGCTTGTGGTGGGAATGCTCATAGCGGTGACGCTGCTCTGCATCGCTCCCGATTTTCAGAGCAGCAACGCCGCACGCAGCATCATCGTGGCCGCCAGCGTGATGCTGATGTCAACGGCGGGCATATGGCTTCTATCCGAGAACAACCTGCATCGTTTTTTCTGGGGCGAGACGGCGAGCGCGGGCGGCAAGGAGCAGCTCGACAAAGCGGCCGACAAGATCGCCCGAGCGCACAACCTAACCAACCGCGAAAGAGACGTGCTCGAGCTTTGGATCCAAGGACGCAGCGTTCCCTACATCCAGGAGAATCTGGTCATCAGCAAGAATACCGTCTCAACGCACGTACGTCACATCTACCAAAAATGCGGCGTGCACAGCCGCCAAGAGCTGCTTGATCTGGTGCAATAGAGCCCAGGCGAGGAAATCCACCTTCGCCTGGGGGCCCGGCCTCCACACCCCTCGGATCGTAAAGCGCCGGCATTTCAGAATCGATTGAAGGAACGATCCACGTTTAAGAGCGCCGCTCGACGCGTGAGCACCACCGAACGCGCGAGCGCCCTCAGCGCAGCTTTTGGCCGCTCGCATCAGCGGC
Source organism: bacterium (assembly GCA_963639885.1). Classification (GTDB taxonomy): domain Bacteria; phylum Actinomycetota; class Coriobacteriia; order Coriobacteriales; family Eggerthellaceae; genus Senegalimassilia. Next base: position 960 of record CAVHXL010000037.1, read on the forward strand.
AGAGGGCGACCAGGGCGGTTCCGACCACTATGAGGGCGAGACCCACGGCGCTTCTCCTCGAAAGACGCTCCTTGAACACTATCCAGGCGAAGGCGATCGAAACCAGCAGCGACAGCTTGTCTATCTGCACCACGACGCTGACCACCCCGGCCTGAATCGCGTAATAGTAGAACAGCCACGACGCGCCGGTCGCCACGCCCGAGGCCGCCAGATAACCCGCCTCACGCCTGTCCGTCCGCCTGACCAGGCCAAGCTTTCCCTTCCCCACCACGATGGCCCATGCCATCACGAGCACGACGCATGTGCGGATGGCCGTCGCCAGGTTCGACTCAACCCCGTCGATGCCCACCTTCGCAAGCACCGAGGTGAGCGCGGCGAACACCGCGGCGGCAAGCGCATACGCAAGCCACGTATTGCGCCCGCTTGCGGCCGTCGTCGCGTGTTTCTTCTCGATCATGAGGAAAGTACCGGCGGTCGCTATGGCTGTGCCGACCAGCTTGAGAGCAAGATCGTTGGTCTCGACGAACAGCACGATGGACAGCACGACCGCCATGAGCGTGCTCGATTTGTCTATGGGAACGACTTTGTTGACGTCGCCGGTCGCCAGCGCCTTGAAGTAGCAGATCCACGACCCGCCTGTGGCTAGCCCGGACAGCACCAAGAACAGCCACGATTTCGCCGTTATCCGGCCGATTTGATCGAACGACCCGACGATGGCGACCATCACCCAAGTTGCCACCACGACGACGCAGGTGCGCAGCGCGGTCGCGACATCGGAATCGGTCGTCTTGATGCCGCATTTGGCCAATATCGAAACGATGCCCGCGAACAAGGCGGAGGCGAAGGCCGCGGCGATCCAGGTTTGCATGAGGTTCCTTCCCTCGACGGCGTCTAAAGCAGGCCCAGCGTGAAGGCTCTCTGCAAGACGGTGGCGGTCCTTTCCCGGAAGACCTTCTCAATGGGCGAGAGGTTCTTGCCGCCTTCCACATCATAACCCTTCACCAGGCCCGACACCGTCGCCCACACCAACGACGGCACCGCCCAGCAAGAGGCCGCATCCCCGTCGAGGAAGCGCGACAAATCGGCTCGCTGCCCCACAAGCTCATCAGGGTCCGCGCACATGCGGGCCATGATGGTGATCATCTGCTCGAAGGTCACGGGGTCGTCCGCCGCGAAGTCAGCCGTGCCGTCGTCGAACGTGTAGCCCGTGATGATGCCCGCACGTACCGCCCAATTGGCCGCCGCGGTGTAGAACGCGCCGTCGGCAACACCTGCGATGCCCGTCTCGTTTCTCGCCGTCGTCATGTCGTATGACGCCGCCTCGTCAGGGCACGCATGGCGCCACAGGATGGTGGCGAACTCGCCGCGCGTCAGCGTTTTGCCGACGCCGAACAGGTCGGTTCCCGCATAACCCGTCATCAGGCCCTTGGCCGCAACGAACTCGACGGAGGGACCATACCATTGCGCAGGGTCGACATCGGTAAACGTCGGGCCGGGGGCGGGGTCGGGGCCAGGCTCCGGCGACGGCTCCGGCGACGGGTCCGGCTCGGGCTCCGGCGACGGCTCCGGCGACGGCTCCTCCCTCTTCACCCATTTGGCGTAAAGCACGACATCGTTGCACACCTCGACGCCGATGCGCTCCACCTTTGCCGAGAATCCCGCATCCGCATACCAACCATCGAAGTCGAAACCATCCTTGCTTGGCGCCGCAAGCGCAACCGAGGTTCCCGACACGAACGTAGCCGGGTTCGCCTCCGCATTGGTGCCGCCATCAAGCACATAGCTGATCTCGAACTCGCAACCAGGGGTCTTTTCCCACGCAAGCGCCGGCCTCCCTCCGTTCTCGGGCAGGAACGCGGCTTTGAACGCCGAGCCGATTTTCGCGAGGAAGGCGCGTGTGGACAGCTCAGCGGTCGCAACACCTTGAACCTGAGCGCTCACCAGATCCTCGCCCACCACGTTTTCGCCCGGATTCGGGTAGCCGATCACTTGATATTCCGCCACGCCGCCGCAGATCGCCCGCGGGGCGGTCGCATCCGTGTCGACGAAGAGGCTCTCGCACGTCGCGCCCGACGACGTCAACCCGACGACGGAGCCGACGCACGCCCCCGCGCAAGCGATCTTGCTGGCCGCATAGCATCTTGACATCACCAGGTTGGAGAATGCTTTGTCGGCGTTTTGGGTAACCGCGCCGACAAGCCCGCCCGCATAATCGCTGGCGAGAACCTCGGCGACGCTGTAGCAATCCTCGATGGTTGCGCGGCATACGTTGCCGATGTATCCGCGCTGCTCATCAAGCCTTCCGACGCCGCCGATAAGACCGCCGACGGCAGTTGCCGAAGGGGCCGAGATCACGCCGCGCGCATAGCAGCGCATCACCGTCGCCGATCCCGACACGCCGCCGATAAGGCCGCCGACCTGGCACCCGAG
>CAVHXL010000037.1:3399-5393 GCA_963639885.1 bacterium
CCCGAGCGTCGCCGTGCCCACCTTCGCGCTAACGACCGTCACCTGCGACCCGACGTTTTCAAGCACCACCGATGCCGCGTTGCCGACAACGCCGCCGACGTATTCTCCCGCACCCGTCACCTTGCCCGATACCGTGAAATTCTTCAGCACGGGCATCGCGGACGAAGAGAGGGCGTTCACGTACCCGAACAGCCCGACGTTGCCGCCTTCCTTTTGCGAATCCGGGTTCGCCACCACGTTCACATTGGAGATCGCATGGCCGCATCCATCGAACGTGCCGCGGAACCATCGCTTCTGCGAATAGTCCGCCGAACGGTACCCGATGGGATGCATCTGCTCGCCGGCCAAGTCGATGTCGGCCGCCAGCGCCACGACCTTGCCCTCATACGACTGACCCGCGTTGACGGCATCGACGAAGGCGGTGAACTCTGCCTTGCCGTGAATCACGAGGTCGGCGACAGGGTCGGGATCCGGCTCCGGGTCAGGGTCGGGATCGGGGACTGGATCCGGCTCCGGCTCGGGGTCGGGATCGGGGTCGGGCGGATTGAGACCCACCTGCCAGAACAGCACCGGGTAGCCGCCGTTGATCCCGCCCGGATCATCCGCGAACGCGCGGCCGATGCGATCGGCTGCGCCGCCCGAGCCCGTCAGCAAAAGCTCAACGGGACTGAGCTGCACCGCCTCGCCGTTCACCACGGGATTGCCCACATTCCACACCATTTGCTTCGCGATAGCCCGATCGGCGCAGCCAAGCTCGTAAAAGACCTCATCGAGGTTCAGCGTCGCATACATGTTGATGCACCCGGCGATCGCGCCCGAGGCGTTGTTGACCGCGGCCGCCTCCACGCTCACGCGTCCGGCATTGTACGCTGATGCGATGTTCCATGTGCCGCCGTAGGAAAGGTACCCGACGATACCCCCGGGCGTTGCGGTGACATCGGCGGCCTTCGTATTCATGGAGTGGATGTTGCCGCGGTTGTACACATTGGTGAAATCGAAGGAGACATAGTAAATGCGCCCGGCGATACCGCCCGTTCCATAACGCGCGTTCACATCGCCCACGTTATAAGAGTTGGTGATCGAGCAGCGTTGGTAGGAAACCTTGCCGTCCACTTCGACGAAGCCGAGGATTCCGCCGGCGCTGCCGTTGATGGCCTCCCCGGTCTGCATGATGGTTCCCGCGTTCATGCAGCGATCGATGGCGAGCGTGGTTTCCGCCCCGGGCTCATAGCGCGTCACGATGCCCGCCTCGTGCGACCCGCCCTCGATCGTGCCGGAATTCGCGCAGTTCGCGATCATGTTCGCGCCGCCCGCCAAATCGGCCACGATGCCGGCCGCAGAATAACCGCCGACGATGCGAGCCTCGTTCACGCATCCGTCGAGCGTGAGGTTCGTGCCCGAAGATGTGTAGAGAACGAACCCGGCCGCCGAGGCATCGTCGCCTGCGACGACCGCGACGCGATTCGTGCAGTTGCGCACCGTGAGCGTGCCCGAGACGGCCCCTCCGACGAAAGCCGCGACCTCGCCGGAGCTTTCGATGCTGCCGGAAAGCGTCAAGTTCTCGATAACGACACCACCCGCGGCCGAAGCCGTCGCAGCCGGCGCATCGGCGTTCGCATACGCGGAATCGCCCGAAGCCGCAAGGTCCTCCGCACCTGGCGCTTCACTCGCGCCCGTCGTGCCTGTCGCATCCCCCACGCTGCTGAACAGGCCCAACGTTTGCATGCTTGGCTCGAAGGCTATCTGCGCGGAAAGGGCGCCTGCACTCATGCCGAGCTTGATCGTATGCCCGTCGCCATCAAAGGTGCCGCTGAAGCGGTTTAGCCCCACCCCGATGGGATCGACCGATAGCGGGCTTTCCTCGCTCGGCGAGGCATCGACATCGGCGCCGAGACGATAGCTCGCGCTCGCATATCGAGCATCGCCGCTGTTCACCCTATGAGAGACGAACTGCAAGTCGCCTTTGCTGGCCACCTGGTAAGGATCGTCGGGCG
>CAVHXL010000037.1:5403-13443 GCA_963639885.1 bacterium
CCCCTCGCGAAGCTTGATGCCGCCCGGCGTCCTCACCGTCACCGACGGGGTGGCAGGAAAGGTGCCGTAGATCCACTGCGCGGGGATGTCATCGATCGTGCAGGCTGACAGATCGGCCTTCTCGATACCGAACGTGGCGAAAAGCGCCCCCGAGAACCGCCCGATGCCCTCAATCGTCAGCTTCGCCGTCCCCACCTCGATGTTGTCCTCGCCGGCAACCGTGAAATCGACCCCCTGCGTCAAGGTGAGCGTCGCGTAGGGAGGATTGGGATCGGCAACGTGCACCGCAAGCTCGGGAATGATGGGCGCACCCGTGTAGAGCTGATCGGGAAGATCCGAGACGACGCCGCCGGAAATATCGACGACGCCCAGGCCAGCCTGCCAATACAGAAGCGGCCATCCGCCGGCGCCGCTGCCCGAGCCGGTGGAGTCGCCAGCGGCGCCCGAGCCGCCGGTGCTGCCCGAGCCGGCTGCACTGCCCGAACCGCCGGCTGTACTGCCCGAACCGCCGGCGCCGCCTTCGCCATTCGCCACGAAAGCGTTGCCCAGGCTTGCCGCCGCGCCCCGCAACGATTCGGCCGCGGTGAGCTGCGTCACCGTTTCGGCCGTGTCGGACGTCTTATGAGATTCGTCCTGATAGCGATACAGATTCGCGCTCGTTCCCGCGAGGCCGAGCGAATTTGCCACCACGCCCGCGGCGAGGAAATCGCTTGCCGCCGAGGGCACCGGAGAGCCCGGCGCAAGCAGCATCCCCACCAGTGACCCGACATAGCTTCCCTGCGACACGACGTCTCCCGCGTTGTAGCAATTGCGCACGGCAACGCTTCCGATACCTGCGATGCCGCCCGCCGGCGCGCCAACGTATCCCCTGATGGTTCCCGTGTTATAGCAGCTTGAAATAGCTGCGGCCCCACGGTAGGACTCGCTCGTGGCCCCACTTGAGCCACCCGCTTGGTTCTCCCCTCCGAAGATGCCGCCCGCACCGCGCGTGGACGACCCGTAATTCTCGATGGTGGCCGCGTTGAAGCAGGCAACGATCAGGGGCACCTCGTCGGCGGTCGACACATGCGAGCAAGCGGCGATTCCCCCGGCAACGCGCCCGTAAATCCATCCGCCCTCGATGCCCAGGTTCGAGACGACCGCGTGAGAACCGAGCGCCCCGAAAAATCCCTGATAGCCACCGAAAAGGGTCGATGTTTGCGTCCCGTCGATATAGATATTCGAGACCGTATGGCCCTGCCCGTCGAACGTTCCATCGAAGCATATGGAAGTTGACGTGGTCTCCGATCCCGCGATGTTGATGTCGCCGATAGGCCTCCAGTTGAGCTGGCCCGCCGTGGCCTCGCTGACGGATGAGGCGTTGAGCTTCACGTCGCAGCCAAGCTTGACCACCTTGCCGGCGAAGGAATCCGCGGCGATCGGATTCCCCTCGGCATCCTGCGCATCGCCAGCAACGATGGCGGAGAGGCCCGCAAGCTGCTCCGGGGCCGAGAGCTCGAATTCAACCAGGTCGGATGAATACCATGAGGTGTCAGCCGAGCCGTCCCACAGGCCCGCCGCGCCCGCGTCGCCTTCAACCTCGATCGTGAACTCCTGCACGTAATCGGCGCCCTGAGCGCCGCCCGCGACGATCGTCGCCGTCAAAGTCGCAACGCCCGCATGCGAGGCGCTAAACGCCGATCCGCTGATTTTCGCGCCGGTTTGACCGGCATCCTTCACCGCGAACATGATGCGGCCACTCGCCTCCGCGGGCACCACCGAGCCCGAAAGCGCAAGCGTCTCACCGACCCACGCCCGGCTTGCAAGCCCCTCGATGCGCTCGACCGGCGTCGACGAATACGCGCTTGCCGCGGCGACGGCTTCAGCGGCATTGACCTTGCCGTTTCCGAACTGCTCGTCGAAACCCGGCTCGCCCAAGTCGGTCGCCGTGCCGAAAAGCAAGGCTTTCACCTGGTCGGGGGTTAGATTCGTATTCGCCGCCCACATAAGCGCCGCCACGCCGGCCACCACCGGGGATGCCATCGACGTCCCGCTAAGCGATGCATAGCGCTTCCCGTAGCCGGAAAGGTCGGGATAGGTGCTGTAGATATTCGAGCCCGGCGCCGATATGTCCTTCGCCGCCCCGTAGTTCGAAAACGATGCGCGCATATTGGATTCGGTCGTCGCAATCACGGAGATGCAGGCTTCATAATCCGACGGGAAATTGGCGTACGGGAGCTCGTACTCGTCGTTGCCGGCGGCGCACACCGTGAGAATCCCCTGCTCATACGCCTTATCTATCGCCGACAGCAGCGCACGGTCCCCCTGCGAGGTATCCTCATCCCAAAACGCTCCCAAGCTCATGTTCACGACGCGGACGTTGTGCTTCTGCGCGCGGGTCACCCCAGTGCCGTCGCCGGCATCGGACATCAGGTAGCGATAGGCAGCCAAAAGGTCGGCGGTATCGCTCACGTATCCGCGCTCGGCCTGCGAGTAGTAGAACACCTTGAGCGGCATGACGTTGGCGTTGTAGGATACGCCCACAATGCCCTGCGCGTTATTCGCGCGCCCGCTCACGATGCCGGCGACATGCGTGCCGTGCCCCTGCGCATCGTCAGGCGAATCATCGGGGATGGAAACCGTGCCGTCGGCGCGCGCGTCGCCGACGATGTCGCGCGGCGAGACGATGTTGTCCACCAGATCAGGGTGCGCCATGTCGATCCCGGTGTCGAGCACGGCAACCGTGACCCGGTTGTCCGAGCGCGCAATATCCCAAGCGTCGGCGGCGTTGATGCTGCTCAGGTACCATTGCGAGGCGCGATCCGTATCGTTGACGATGGTTGCGGCGCCGCTTGCGGCCGCTTCCCCCAAAGCCTCGCCTGACGCATTCGGAAGCAGATAGAGATAATTCGGTTGCGCGATGGCAACGCGCGGGTCGCTTTCAAGCTCGGCTATCGCCTCGTCCTCGCACGCCCCCTCGGCAACCTTGACGACCGCCGCGATGGAAGAGGAGCCCGACGAAGCTGCGGCGTCATCGATGGCGGCAAGGCCGCTCTCCTCCGCAGCCGCATCGAGCGCGGCGTCGTCTGCAAGCGTGCCGAGCGCGAGCGCGGCGTCGTCTGCAAGCGCATCGGCCGCGGCAAGCGTTTCACGCGCTTGAGCAGGGGATACATCGTCTTCGAAAACAACGACGACCTCCCCTGGCACCGCTGAGGGACAAGATAAGGGGGAACCCGAAGACGCATCAGCACCCGATGTCCCAACGTCAAGCGCAAGCCCGACCGAAGGCACGCCCGAAAGCGCGAGCGTGACTACAAGCAGAATCGACAGAGCCGTCGAAGAGATCCTCCCCCAGCAAGTTCCCATGGCTACCCTTTCCCCAGGATAATAGTCATGGGGGAATGATACCATCCTGGGCGGTTTCGCCACCCATCCGTTCGCTGGGCACCTCAGGCATGGCATCGCGCATTATGGGTTCGACGACAAGTCGAACGTGAAACCGGACAGCCGGTTTCCCTGGAAACCGACAGCGGCGCGGCGCGCGGCGCCCATGGCTACTTCGTAATCGCGGCCACCAATTGGTCGATCTCGCCGTCGGTCATCCCGCAGACCTTAAGGTAATTCCGAGCGGCCTGCGCATAGTCGTACGCCTTAAGCCGCAACACATCGACCTCGGGATCCGTCGTGCCCTCACCGAGCCCATAGAGATACGACGCGAAATCGTCGAAGTACAGCGACACGATGGCGTTGTACTTCTCAGGCGTTTTATCGGCGGTGATGCCGTAATAATTCGCATAGGTGATCATGTAGTCGGCGCGCATCTCGTCATAGGATGCGCCGGCGAGCGCCTCGATCATCATGCATACGAAGCCCGTGCGGTCCTTGCCCTCCATGCAGTGGATGTAAGCCGGCCCGCCAGCATCGATCAGATGGCGCATACCGACGGCGACGCTTTCCTTGAACGCAGCCGCATCGTAATCGGACGCCATGCTCAACACCACGTCAGCGCCTGATTCGTACAAACCGCGCGTGTAGTACGACGAGAAGGTGTCGCTCGCGAAGTATTTCTCCATGTTGGTGGCGTCGTCGGCAAGATCGAGCACATCCACGATGTCGTTTGCCTCAAGCAGCGCGTTGGCGATGGCGGCACGGTTTCTGCTGTTGTCGACCGGGGACGCCCCACGGAAAAGGAAGTTCTCCTTCAAGTTGCCGCCGCTAAGCGCCCTGAAATTGGCGAACTGCTCATCGGAGCTGTAATCGGAACGCTCAACCGAGTACGTCTGGGAAAGCGCATCGAAGGTCGCGCGATACTTTCCCGGCGTGTTGAGTGCGATGGTCACGGTGCCGCTATCGCCGAGGCCGATGACGCTCCACAGCGGGCTGTTGTTGTACGCGATGTTTACGGAAGGATCCTTCGGATACGCGACGAGCACCGGGCTGCCCTTCTTCACGTAATAGCCGTCGAAATACGGCACATCGCTTATCGTGTAGCCGTTGCTGAACACGATGTCGACGCTGTCGCCGAACTCGTAGCCGGCCAGCGCCAGGTCATCGGAGGAAAGCTCGGTCACGGCGGAGTCGTAGCGCTCGTGCTTCACGACGCTCGAGGTCAACGTGGCCGCCTGGCGTTCCTGGGTTTGCGCGGCCTGCTCGGTTTCAACGGACGCTGCGCCAGATGACGAATCGCTGCCGGCGCCCGCGCAGCCGCTTAACGCCGAGGCCGCCAGCAGCGCCGATAGGGCCGTCGCCACAAGAGGGGCGCCGATCGACTTTTTCGCAGGCATGCCGGGCGCGGCCAGCGCGGCCAGCGCGGCGGGCGCGGCCAGCGCGGCGTCGGCCGCGGACTCCGCGCCCGGCACGATACCGGACGCGCGCTCAACCATGTTCCCGTTCGTTCCCTTGATCATAGGGCGCTCCCCCTCCATCAACAGCGCGAATGATGCGCTGTTCCTCTACTCGCTTTCCATGTTCGCCCCATGATAGCATCGACAAAGCGAGCTGGCGCGAAACGTAACAACGCGACGCGCAAAGGCTCACCGCCTGGCGCCTTAACCCGCAAGCGCGGCGTCAAGCTTCTCTTCGCTGAACAGGTTTCCCCTGCCGAACTGGCCCTTCGGATCAACCTGGCACTTGAGGCGCACGCACTCGGCGATATGCTCGCGCCCGTACATAACTTCCAGGAAATGCGCCTTGAGCTTGCCAACGCCATGCTCGGCCGACACGGCGCCGCCCATGGCCGACACCTCGGCAGCCCACTGCGAGAACAGGTCGGTGGCGCGCGCGTACTCCTCGGCGCTGCGCGGCAAGATGTTCACATGCAGGTGATTGCTGCCGATATGACCCCAGGTCGCGCTTTCGAAACCCTGCTCGACGAGCGTTCGGCGGTACAGGGCAACCACTTCGCGAAGCTTATCATCGGGAACTGACATGTCGCTGCCGAGCTTGGTGATGGCCGGATCCACGCGGCGACGATCGTCGATGATGGCGTTCACGCTCTCGGGGATGGCGTGGCGGAAGAAATGCTGCGACTGCCGATCGGCGGCGTTGATGGCCACCCATGCATCGTCCGCGGATCCGCCGGAAGCCTCCAGAACCTCGCATAGCTCGCCGAGCTGCTCGGTCGCCTCTTCCTCGTTTTCGCAATCCAACTCGACGAACACGCACGTGCGCGCCTCGTCCGCAAGCGTCGGCAACGCGGCATACGCCGGGTTTTCCCGCTTCTGCGCGCGCAGGATGTCCAGCGCATTCTCATCGAAATACTCGACGGCCGATGCGCACTGCACGCGCTCACGCACGGCGATGGTGAAATCGATCGCGGCCTCCTCGCTGGGAAGGAAGCAGTTCGCGCCCCACATCTCGCCGGGCGCCGGGCGCAGGGCAAGCTCAAGCTCGGAAATGACGCCGAGCGTGCCGCACGCGCCGATGAACAGGTCGATCGCATCCATATCGTCGGCGGCGAAATACCCCGCCGCATTCTTGGAACGCGGCATCTCGTATGTCGGCAGGTCCAACTCAAGCGCACGACCCCCCTCGGTGCGCAGAGACAGCACGCGCCCGCGCGCATGCACCGTATTGCGCCTTAACGCCAGCACGTCCCCGTCCGACAAGACGACGCGCAGCGCCGAGATGTGCGGGCGGGCCGGGCCGTAGCGAAAGCTGCGCGATCCAGACGCGTTGCATGCCGCGATGCCGCCGAGCGCCGCTGCGGCCTCGGTCGGATCGGGCGGAAAGAATTGCGCGGGCGCGGCCTTGAGCGCGTCGAGCGCGGAGAGGCTGGCATCATCCCAGCCCTGCGTCGGAAACGAGCGCTTCGCCACCATTTCGCGAAACTCCAGAAGCGTGAGACCGGGTTGCACGCGCACGAAGAAGTTGCCCGCCTCATCACGACGCATCCCCGTGACAGACGCCATGCGCGCCGTGCTCAGCACCATGCCGCCATGGGGAACGGCGCCGGCCGCAAGGCCTGAGCGCGCACCCTGGATGGTGATGGGCGCGGCGGCATCATGCACGGAGCGCACCAGATCGCAGAGCTCCGTTTCGCTCTCCGGGAACGCGATGCCCTCAGCCCAGCCGATGCTGCGCGATTCATCCCGAAGATATTCGTCGAAGTCGGACGTGCAGGGGGTGAAGTTCGCCATGATTTCTCCTTGGTATCGATCAGTTCACCCCATGATACCCCGGAGCTCGCCCTTGCAACAATCAAAAGCGCTGGGCGCGGGCATAAACGCAGCGACGCGCCCAACGGCAGCGACGCGCCCATTCCTGCGGCCGAGCGATTGCGGCGGCCGAGCCTGCGCTTGCGCCCGTTCCGGCAGCCGAGCGATTGCGGCGCGAACTTGCGCTTGCGCCCACGAAAACCTGCATGGGGCAATGACCCGCTAGCCGCTCCGATAGCCGCCCCGGTAGCCGCCCCGGTAGCCGCCCGCGACCGCCCTGGCAGCCGCCCCGGCACCGCCCGGCAGCCGCTCCGGCACGCGCCCGGCAGCCAATTTCGCGGGTCGGGAAAAACGAATCTCGGCCCCGTGCAGCAAGTGTTCCCAGCTTGAAGCGTCGCGGATTTTACCTTAGGCTTACAGAGGAATGTTACTGTTTCGAGATTACCGATCAACTGCAAGGAGCAGGATTTGAGCGATTTGAAACAACCTATCGAACGCGCCGGGCGCGATGTCGCCAAACTTGCACGCCTGAACACCCGTCTCATCATCGTGCTCGCCGCGGCGATCGTCTTCCTTTGCCTACTTGAGGAGGTTGCCGAGGGAGAGATCATGAAGCTCGACTCCCTTGCCTACAGCCTTTTCGTCGAGCAACTGCGCTGCGATCCCATGACTTCCGTCATGCAGGGCTTTACCGGCCTGCTCGACATCCCGGTCCTGCTCGTGATAACCATCATCGTCGCGGCGCTCGCACCGGGACGGGCGCCGGGAACCTGCGTCGCGGTGAACCTCGCGTGCGTGCTCGTTCTCAACCAGGTGCTCAAATTCATCGTGCAGCGCCCACGCCCGGAGGGGTTCCGTCTCATCGCCGAGACGGGATACAGCTTCCCTTCCGGCCACTCGATGATCTCGATGGCGTTCTTCGGGCTGCTCGTATGGCTGATTTGGAAGTACGGACACAATCGCTCCCTCGCCCGCGTGTGGTGCGTCCTGCTCTCGATCGTCATCGTGATGGTTGGCGTCAGCCGCATCTACCTGGGCGTTCATTATGCGAGCGACGTGCTCGCCGGCTTCTGCGTAAGCCTCATCTGGCTCGCCTTCTACACGCACGTGATAGCGCCGGCGCTGCTTTCCTCCTGAGATCGCGTGAGAGGGCGGCGCAGCGGGCAGGTTGGGTGTGGGACCACCCGCCACGCCGCGTCGTTGAAAACCCGTGCACCGGTAATCCAAATGAAAGAACAAGGCCCGGCGGCTGGCGCCGCCGGGCAGGGCTCGCGCCCCTTCCGCACTGTATAATGAGGGCTAATTAATCCTCGAAAGGAAGGACGCGCGGATGGCAGACGATCGGAAGTGTATGCCGACAGAAGGCTGAGGCCCTCGCTCGCGGTCGACGAGCAGATCGCGCACC
>CAVHXL010000038.1:0-13050 GCA_963639885.1 bacterium
GCGCCGCAGGGGCGCCCCGTTTTCAGCAACGCTGCTCGGAAGGGAACGGACGCGATTGCCGCCGGGAACCTTTCAGCCGGTGGGTTCCTTCTCTGCTGACTGCATATGCCCGCGTCTTCGTCTTCGTCAACGCATGTGACACTGGAGTATACCGCACGGGAACGAAGCCGGGGCGATTTCCATACGCATGGCACGAAGAAGGCGCTGCGGTGCCAGCGGTGGGTTGATTCGCAAGCTCACCCGAGCACTTAGCCTCTGCTCCCGAACCCATCCGGACGCGTCCGGGTGGGTTCGGGAATTCCTTTCTGGAGGCGAGGGCCGCAGGCCCTCCCGAGAGAAAGGAAGAAGCATGGAGAAGAGACCGAGGCCCTACCGCAGGCTGGACAAGTCCGACCGGGTCGCGATCGAGAACGGCCTGGACAAGCGCAAGTCGTGCAGGCACTTCGACGCGCTCACGGGCCGCGACTGCGCCGCGCTCATGTCCCACATCAACTCCGAGCCCAGGCCGTCCCTGGGCGGCATGTGCGCCATCGACACGCCGACGCTCTCGCAAATCCTACCCGATTGTTATGATTTTGTGATTATTCTCTTCAGGGGACATTCTTGCTTGCATTTCTTAATCCTAGTTCTACACTTCCGTTCCAATCGAGAATAATCTCGCACACGAACCGAGGCGACCATGAACGGCAACAAAGCCGACGATTCCCCCGAGATCGACAAGACCTCGACTTCGGAAGAATCGTCAGGAGACCCATCAGGCACCAGCCCTGAGAGGAAATCGAGCAGCGGGCTTGCGTCCTACCGATCCCGACGCGCGACCAACAGGGCCGTCGCCATCGCCTGCTGCATCGCCACGGTGGCGCTGTTCGTCATCGCGCTCGGAGCCGGGCGCTCCGGCGTCGCCGTGGGCGACGTCGTGGCGATCCTGGCCAACCGCACATTCGGCATCGATGGCAACTTTTCCGAGATGGCGGCCAATATCGTGATGAACGTTCGCCTGCCGCGCGTCACGGCGGCGCTGCTGGTCGGCGCTGCCCTGGCCGTATCGGGCGCCAGCTACCAGGGCCTGTTCAAGAACCCCATGGTTTCCCCCGACATCCTGGGCGCCTCGGCCGGAGCCTCGTTCGGCGCGGCGCTGGCCCTGCTGTGGAACTTCGATAACCGAGCGGTGCAGATCATGGCATTCGTTTTGGGTTTTATCGCCGTCGCCCTCACGTACTTCAGCGCCCGAAGCATCGGGCGCGGAGGCAACCAGATATTGCTGCTGGTACTCTGCGGCCTTATCGTCGGCACCCTGTTCCAAGCGTTCGTGTCGGCCATCAAGTACACCGCAGACCCCGATTCGAAACTTCCCGAGATCACCTATTGGCTCATGGGCAGCATCGCCAAAATCACCTGGGACGACCTTAAGCTTTTCCTCGTGCCTTTCGTCCTGGGCGCCGTCCCGCTGCTCGCCCTGCGCTGGCGCCTGAACACGCTGTCGTTCGGCGACGACGAGGCCGAGGCCATGGGCGTGAACGTTGTCGCGATTCGCGGCATCTGCATCGTCTGCTCAACGCTTCTGACCTCGGCCGTCGTGGCCATCGCCGGCGTTGTCGGATGGGTTGGCCTCATCATCCCCCATCTCGTGCGCTTCCTCGTCGGACCGGATAACCGCATCGTGCTGCCGCTGTCGCTTGCGATCGGCGGGGCGTTCATGATACTGGTCGACACCGCATGCCGGACATTCATGGCCTCCGAGATCCCACTCGGGATACTGACCTCGATCATCGGCGCGCCCTTCTTCTTCGCGATCCTGCTGAAAACACGCAAAGGGGTGCGCTGATGGGAACGCTCGAAGCGCACGACCTCTCATGCGGATACAAGGGCAGCCCCGTGCTTGAGCATGTTTCCCTCTCCGTGAAAAGCGGCGGCGTCACCTGCCTGCTCGGCCCGAACGGCGTCGGAAAAACCACGCTGTTCAAGACGCTGCTTGGGTTTTTGCCCGCCATCAGCGGCACCATCTCCGTTGATGGGCGGCCACGCGACGAGCTTTCGCGCAGGCAATTCGCCCGCAAGGTCTCCTACGTACCGCAAACCCATGAGCCGCCGTTTTCCTACCCGGTCATCGACATGGTGCTGACCGGCTGCGTCTCACGCCTGGGGATGCTCGACCAACCGAAGCGAGCCGACCTCGAGCACGCGGGTCGAATCCTTGAGCAGCTTGGCATCGCGCATCTGGCGAACCGCCCCTACACCGAGATATCGGGCGGCGAGCAGCAGATGGCGCTTATCGCCCGAGCGCTTATGCAGAATGCCGACATCCTGATGATGGACGAGCCGACCGCCGCGCTTGACTTCGGCAACCAGGTGGCCGTGCTGTCCCGCATCAAGGAGATGGCTCAGGGCGGCTACGGCATCATCATGACGACGCACAACCCCGACCATGCGTTCCTCTGCGGAACGGACGCGGTGCTGATCACCCGGCAAGGGGAGGTCATTGCCGGAGCGGTCGACGACGTGGTGACAGAGGGAAACCTTCGACGAGCATACGGGATCGACGTGCGCATCGCCACCGCGACCGACGCAACCGGTTCCCCGCTGAAAACCTGCGTGCCCACGCTCACCTAGCCAGAATGGCGGGGGTGTCCGCGGCAGGCGAGGCGCAATCGAGAAGCCCACGAGCGGGACCCCCGCATTCCGCTTGGCATCATCCGCGCAATGCGGTGTGCATAAAAACGTTCATTTGGGAGAAAAGAGGCAAGGAAATGAACGACTCTTATCAGGAAAACGTTGTCCGTTCCATTTCGCGTAGGAGCTTTTTGAAGCTCTTCGGCGTGGCAGGTGTCACGCTTGCGGCAGGAGGAGCCATCACCGGCTGCAGCGGGTCGGGATCCTCAGGCGGCGACGCGAAGCAGCAGGCCGCAACCGATGAGCCGAAGACCCAGACCGTCACCGACATGACGGGGAAGGAAGTCGAGGTTCCCATCAACCCGACCAAATACGCCGACGGCTGGTACGCGCACAACGAGATCACCATCATGCTGACCGGCGCCGAGGGTCTTGTGGCCACGCATTGCGCGCCGAAGGACTATCCGTGGATGTACAAGGTCTGCCCGAACATGAGCCAAGCGACCGCCACGTTCGGCAAGGACTTCAACTTCGAGGACCTCGCCGCGCTCGAGCCGCAGGTTATCTTCGATTCAACCGACAACCTGCGCGATAAGGCCGCTGAAGTGGGCATTCCCCTGGTCAATTGCACCTTCAAGACCTTCGATGAGATGAAGAAGTCCATCGAGCTGACCGCGCAGGTGTTCGGCGGCGACGCCCCGGCAATCGCCGAGAAGTACAACGCCGAGCTTGAACAGGTGCTTTCCGAGGTGAAGGCGAAAACCGACAAGCTCTCCGATGACGAGCGCGTGAGCGTCATGCACGGCAACAGCGTCTACAATCTCACCATCGACGGAACCGACACCATCATCGATGACTGGATCAAGGCCGCCGGCGGAAAGAACGCCGTGACCGAATCCACGAAGGGCAACGCTCAGGCGCAGTTCACCATGGAGCAAGTCATCGCCTGGAACCCGGACGTCATCATCACGGGCAAGGCCGACGAGGTTGAGCAGATCCTGAACGATCCGAACTGGACCTCCATCAGCGCCGTGCAAAACGGCAAGGTCTACGTCAACCCCAAGGGCGTCTTCGGTTGGGATCGCTACGGCGTCGAGGAGCTGCTGCAAATCCAATGGGCTGCGGCCACGCTTCATCCCGAGCTGTTCACCAGCCTTGATATCGAGCAGAAGGTGAAGGATTTCTACGAGACGTACTTGAACTACTCGCTGACCGATGACGAGGTGAAGCTGATCCTCTCCGCCAAGAGCCCGGCCTAGGAAAACGCAAGCGAAACCTTTTCCTTTCCCTGACCCGCCACGGATTTAAAAGTAGTACCATAGGGCTTCCGAAAGCACGACAAGGGAGCCCTATTTTCATGAGCAAGCCGAAAATCAGAATCGCGGCCAGCACGGACGCGGAAGCTATTCGCGCCATCTACGCACCATATATCGCCACGTCCGTCACGTTCGAGGAAACCGTGCCCACGCCCGAGGCGTTTCAGGCGCGCACCGACAAGGTGCTTACGACCTACCCTTATCTGGTCGCCGAGCTTGACGGCAAGATCGTTGGCTACGCCTACGCTCATGAGCTGCGCGAACGCGAAGCATATCAATGGAATGCGGAGCTCTCCGTCTACTTGGCGCCCGAAGCGCAAGGCCATGGCCTTGGCCGCGTATTGTATCAGGCCCTTATCGACGCCTGCCAAGCCTGCGGCATCAAGGTCGTCTTCGGCATCGTGACCAGCCCTAACGAGCCGAGCGCACGACTCCATGCGGCCCTCGGGTTTGAATCGGCGTTCACTTGGCGCCATGCTGGGTACACCTGCGACCAATGGCGCGATGTCACCTGGTACGTCAAATACCTCACCGACACGTTCGAAGACGCACCAAGCACCCCCACCCCCTTCCCCACGCTGCTCGCTATCGAGCCCGAAACGGTCGCGGGCATCCTCGAGAAAGCCAACGCTGCCCTTCGCTAGGGAACAGCATCGCAGGCAAGGTTGGCGAAGCCGCCAGGCTGACGCAGCAGGCGTGACGCGACGAGCTGGGCGCGACGGCAAGGCTCGGTAAACTCGCCGCATCGCTCAACCGTTCGGTAACGACAAGCCCGATTCCAGCTATCGGGCAGAAGAAAAGCCATACAGTAGGCATGCGCCCTGCAGGATTCCAAACTCATCCTGCAGGGCGCACTGCAAATGCAATGCGCTGCCCCGCAAGCAGCGCTCAGACCAAGCAACGAAGGGCGCAATCCCATGAAGCAATTCCTCGAACGTCTCAACTACAAGATGGGGCGCTGGATGCAGGGCCGCTACGGAAACGACGATTTCTCGAACGGGCTCATCGCCGTCGCGATCATCGCCATGCTGTTGTCGCTCCTACCTCACTGCGGCTGGCTCGCATGGGTCACGATGACCGCCGTAATCTACGCGCTTTGGCGCAGCTGCTCGAAAAACATCGCGAGGCGAAGCCAGGAAAATGAAACGTACCTACGCCTGTCCGCGAAACCCCGTCGCTCCTACGAACTGGCGAAAAAGAAATGGGCAAATCGAAAGACGACGAAGTATTTCCGCTGCAAAAAGTGCGGACAAGAGCTTTCCGTCCCACGTGGCAAGGGCACCCTGCGCGTAGTTTGCCCGAAGTGCAAGACCGAGACGAAGATGAAATCCTAGCCAACCCCGAAAGGTGCATCGCGTCCTGCGGGCCCCATGCAAGGCTGCGCACCCCGCAGACCCCGCGCGCAAGGCCACACCCCGTGAGCAGCTCGAAAGGCGTGCTCTGCAGGCAACTCGAAAGGCGCATCGCGCCCCACGGGCGACCCGCGCAAACCGCCCCATGGGTTCACCGAAAGCAAAGCGCGCCCTCCTCGATGAGGGCGCGCTCATGACGAAATGAGGCCTTGAAGCAGCGGCTTGGCCCGCACCTTATCTTGACCTCGGTTTTCGCAGGATATCAGCGACAACCCACACCGACAAGATGAACGCCCCCACATAGCCCAAAAACGAGAGCACGGGGACACCGAGCACGCGCGGCTCCATCGTCGAAAGAGCCACAAGCGACGATCCGATGAACAGCCCTGCGATGATGATTCCCAGCGACAGCCGGTTCATGATAGCGGAAAGGCTGCTCATGGGCGCATCCGAGCCGAGCATCTCCATGTTCACCTTCACCTGCCCGCGCGTGAGCATCTTGAGCACCTCGCCGGAGTACTTCGCGGAATCGAGCGTGCCCTGCCCAGCAGCGCGAAAGGAGAGCGCCAAGTCCTGCATGGCATCGATGAGCTCGGACTTTAAATCCTTCGTACGCTTGATGTGGTCGTTGATGATACCGACCATGCTGTCATTGGGAATGAGCGGCATGACGGTGCCCTCGAGCGTGACCAAACCACGCGAGACGCTCGTGATGGACGGGGGTAAGGTCACCTTGCACTGCCGCGTGAGGTTCAAAATGTCGGAAAGCAGGTTCCCGACGTCGATGTCGGAAACGTCGCACGAACCATAGTCTTGCAGCAGCAGGTCAAGATCGGCGAGAAAGCGCGTGTGGTCGATGGCGGCGTTGTCCCGCTGGATGGCGAACGCCATCAGCGAATCCTTCAACTTTGAGGCGCTTTGCAGACCAACGGCCTCGATAATGGACCCGAAGCCCGCGCGATCACGCGGCGACAAACGACCCATCATCCCCAAGTCGATGTAGACAACCTTCCCTGCGCGCACCAGCACGTTTCCCGGATGCGGGTCGGCATGGAAGAAGCCATGATCGAGCACCTGCGTGGCGTAGTTATCCAAGATTTTACGGCCGATTTCCTCCAGATCGTAACCGGCCTCGCGCAAGGTGTCGAAGTCGTTGATGGGGATGCCCTCGACATATTCCATGACCAGGACGTTCTCGCGGCACAGATCCGGGTACACCTTCGGGCATCCGATGAACTGCACATCCTTGTTAAGCTGAGCGAATTCCTGCAGATTAGCCGCTTCGCGCTTGAAGTCCGTCTCCTCGAGAAACGTCGCCCACAGCTCTTCGACCACATCTTTAAGGTCGAGCATCTGGTTATCCTGCATGAAGCGAGACGCTTGGCGCGCCATGATCCGCATGATGTCGATGTCCTGAGCCATGGTCGCGCGAACGCCCGGCCGCTGGATTTTCACCGCGACGACGCTCCCGTCGGCCAAGCGGGCTTTGTGAACCTGCGCCAAGCTTGCGCTTCCGAGCGGATTCGGGTCGATTGCGTCGAAGATGTCGCCCTGACGCTCGCCATAGATATCATCCAGCGCGTCAAGTATTTCCCCGAACGGCAGCGGGTCGCAGCTTGCCTGAAGTTTCGCCAGCTCATCACAGTACGCTTTCGGCAGGATCTCAGATCGCGTTGAAAGCGTCTGCCCGATTTTCACGAAGCTTGGACCCAAATCCTCAAGCATCGACCGAAACGAATCGGGCGTGAAGCCTTTCAGGAAATGATGCTTGCTCAGGATTGCATAGATTTCCCTTAGCCTACGCTGGCGGCTTTTCCTCGTCAGATCGAACTCACCCTCGGGATCGACAGCCGATCCCGAGGAGAAGAAGTATTTCAACAGCGTGTTCGAAGCCATTGGAAAACGCTATTCCTTGTCCTCCGCCGGCGCGTCGGCATCGGACTCGGCGCTGGCGGCAGGCTCGGGGTCATCGGCTCGTTCAGCGCTGGCGGCAGGCTCGGCACCGGCGGCGTCGGACTCAGCCAGCTCTTCTGCGACGGTGCGGGTCAGCTCCTCGGACGAAACCCCCTTGCCAGCAGGGGCCGAGGCGCCTGAGACCTCGACCTTCGCCGCGTCAACGATCTCCTTGACGGCGGCAGTGGCGCCATCAACCGCTTCCCCAACCTTATCAGCCGTGGCGAATGCGGCATCCTCAACCTTTTCGATAACCACCTCAACAGGTGTTTGGGTCGCAGCCGGACGTGCCGCGATCTCGGCGGCTTTCGCCGCGAACGCCGTGCGCTCCTCGGGGGTCATCACCGACATGCGCGCCTCAAGAGCGTCATACATAACGCTTTCGGCCTTCTCACTCGCCTTGCGCCTCAGCTCGGAATTGATCTCGCGTCCCTGCTCGACGGTGACCGCGCCTTTTGAAACAAGGGTGTCGGCGAGCTCCTTCGCCTTTTCGCCCGTGATAGCCATTACCCCAACACCAGCGAGGAATACATCCTTGAGCCCATCGGAAATCGTTGCCATGATTGCCTCCCGTCCATGCCGATTGCACGGCTGATCGCGCAGCCGTCTTTTCCCCACTATGAAACAAACGGACCATCGGGGCAACGGTCAAACAGGCACTGAAAGGGAACCGATACCTAGGAAAAAGCCAAGCTGCGATCGACAGGTAGCCCGCCGTCGACGAAAAAAGCGCGCAAGCCAACGCCGCGCGCTTAAGGTTGCAGCACTTTAAGGCCGCATCATGCTTCGCGTCCTCTTGGATGGCGCGAGCTTCCGCCCGCGCCCGAGGAAGTTCCGCAGAACGTCGTTGAACGCGACGATTATTCTTCAGCCGGCTGGAACAGAGTCGAGAAGGCGTTCAGATCGTTGCCCCAACGGTATTGATAACGGTGAACGAGCCCCAAGAGCTCGGTAAAGGTTTCGAGCTTGATGTCACGACGCTCGCCGGTGGCACGGCGCTTGATTTCCACCTTGCCCTCGGCAAGGCCGCGCTTGCCCACGATAACCTGCAGGGGCCAGCCCATCAGGTCGGCTTCGGCGAACTTCACGCCGGCGCGTTCCTTGCGATCGTCGATGACCACCTCAAGGCCCAGGTTGGAAAGGTCTGCGGCAAGCTTCTCGGCGGCAGGCTGCACCAGATCGTCCTTCACCGTCAAGGGCACTATGCACACGTGAGCGGGCGCGATGGAGATAGGCCAGCAGATGCCGTTCTCGTCGTTGTGCTGCTCGACCACGGCTGCCAAGGTGCGCGAAACGCCCACACCGTAGCACCCCATCAGGAACGGACGCTCCTTGCCGTCCTCATCCATGAACGTGGCGCCCATGGCACGGGAGTATTTATCGCCGAGCTTGAACACCTGGGACACCTCGATGCCGCGCGCGCCCTGCAGCTCAAGGCCGCACTTCGGGCAGCGGTCACCGGGCTTGACCACAACCAGGTCAGCCCACTTGTCAACCTTGAAGTCCTTGTCGAGCTGCGCGCCGACATAGTGGTAACCGTCCTCGTTGGCGCCCACAACCCACTTCGGCACCGCCTGCAAGCTCCGCGAAGCGATGACGTACGCCTCCTCGGGAAGGCCGACCGGGCCCATGGAGCCCTTGTGCAGGCCGAACTGCTGCATTTCCTCGTCGGTGAGCAGCGTGAAGCCGCCCGCGGCAGCCGCGGCCTTGGCCTCGTTGACCTCGTGGTCGCCCGGCACGAACAGCACGACGAGCCTCCCCTCGTCGTTCTTGCCGGAAAGCGCCTTCACCGTCGAGGTCTCGGGGATGCTCAGGAACTCGGCCAGCTCACCGATGGTGTGAACGCCCGGGGTTTCGATCTTCTTCATCTCCGGAACGTCATAGACCGTCGGGCAGGACAGCCCCTCGCCCACCTCATCGGAAGCCGCGTAACCGCAATCGCAGTAGACGAGCGCCGATTCGCCGGCTTCGGCCAGGGCATGGAACTCGCAAGTTTCCGCACCGCCAATTTGGCCGGCATCGGCCTGCACGGGACGCCACTCAAGCCCCACGCGCGTGCAGATGCGGCCATACGCATCGCTCATCTGCCGATATGTCTCATCAAGCGAAGCCTCGTCGGCGTTGAAGGAGTATGCGTCCTTCATGATGAACTCGCGGCTGCGCAAAAGGCCGAAGCGCGGGCGGATCTCGTCGCGGAACTTCACCTGCATCTGATACAGCGTGCACGGCAGGTCCTTGTAGGAGCGCAGCTCGTTACGCACGAGCGCCGTGATCAGCTCCTCATGCGTGGGACCGAGGCACAGGCCATGGTCGTGGCGGTCGTTGAAGCAGATGCGCTCGGGGCCGTAAGCGTTCGAGCGGCCCGATTCCTCCCACAGCTCCTCAGGCTGCAGAACGGGCATAAGCACCTCCTGCGCCCCGATGCCGTCCATCTCCTCGCGGACGATGTTCTCCACCTTGGCCAGCACGCGCTTTCCCAAGGGAAGGAACGTGTAAATGCCCGAGGCCGTTTTGCGGATGAATCCAGCGCGCAAAAGCAGGCGATGGCTCGCGATTTCGGCGTCGCCCGGATCTTCCTTGAGCGTAGGGGCGTACAGCTGGCTTAGGCGCATGACGTTGTTGCTCATCTAGTTTTCCTTTATCTCTTCCATCAAGGCGTCGACGATGGCGCCTTCCTCAACTTTTCGAACGGTCTTGCCGTGGCGGAACACCACGCCGACCCCTTTGCCGCACGCGACGCCGATATCGGCATCGGCCGCCTCTCCCGGCCCGTTGACCACGCATCCCATGACGGCCACCTTCAGCGGCTTGTCAAGATCGGCGATACGCCTCTCAACCTGCGTGGCGAGGTCGATCAGGTTCACCTGGCAGCGCCCGCACGTGGGGCAGCTGATAAGCTCGGGGTTGCGCCGGCGCAGGTCAAGCGCGCCGAGCAGCGTCCAGCACGCGCGCATCTCGACCACCGGATCATCGGTGAGCGATATGCGCATGGTGTCGCCGATACCTTGCTCGAGCAGGATGCCCAAGCCCGAAGCGCTTTTGATGACGCCTTGGAACATGGTGCCCGCCTCGGTGACGCCGATGTGCAGCGGGATGTGCGGGATATCGCGCGAAAGCTGGCGATACGTGCGCACCGTGGTCATGACGTCATGGGCCTTCGCGCTCACCACCAGATCATGGAACCCGCGCGACTCGCAATACTCCACGTATTGGCGCGCCGAGCATGCCAGCTTTTCCGGCAACGTGAGGTCGGCACGTTCGGCAAGCGCCTGATCGAGCGAGCCAGCGTTCACGCCGACGCGGATGGGAATGCCCGCCTCGCCCGCGGCGTCGAGCACGGCGTCGGTTTTGGCCAGGCCGCCGATGTTGCCGGGATTGATGCGAAGCTTCGCCGCGCCGCGGCGGGCGGCCTCGATGGCGATGGTTGCGTCGAAGTGCACGTCGGCGACCACCGGCAGGGGCGACGCCTCGCAGACCGCCTGGAACGCATCAAGGCAGTTGCGGCGCGGGATGGCCATACGCACCACCTCGCAGCCGGCATCGGCGAGCTGGCGGATTTGCGCCAGGTTCGCCTCGACGTTGTCGGCCTGCGCGTTGAGCATCGACTGCACCACGACGGGCGCGCCGCCGCCGAGCGGCACGGCGCCCACGTGTACCTGATGCGTTGCTTGGTTAGGACGCAGCACGTCCTGCGAACACGACGCCGCAGCCCCTGGCGGGACCACGGCGCTCGCGTCGGCTGTATGTTCGTTCGTATTCATGAGCCTATTTTACCAGCCCATAAGCCCCTGCAACCGAATCGTATAGAAGCAACAGGAGCGATATGGCGAAACGGGGGCGAGGAAACGAAACCGGCGGGACCGCCCCGCGACCCGGCCCCGCCAGCCGGGCGTCCGGGCCGGTCAGCCTGGCTCCATCGGGATGATCGGCCGAGCAGGCCTGGCCTCATCGATCGGCCCGGCCCGCACCGCGCCCCAGCCCCGTCGACCTGACCCCATCCCGCAACCCGGCCCCGCCAGCCGGGGTGGGACATCCCCGCTATTGCCCGAAAAAGGTTCCCGAAAGAAGACGCTGCACGTCCTGGTTAACCATGACCAGGAAGAAGACCAGGAACAACGCCATGCCCGCCGCGCTTAAGGCGTTCATAGCGCGCATGGAGACGACCTTCCTCGAAAGCTTCTGGAAGATCTCGACGACGAAGCGGCCGCCGTCGAGCGGTGGAATGGGCAGCAGATTCATCACGCCGAGCGACACCGATATCATGGCGGTGAACTCGAAGAACGGCACCAGGCCCGCGTCGGCGAACTGCTTGGACATAACCGCGATGCCCACCACCGAAGACGAATCGGATACGGTCTGCGCCGCCGTGGCGGGGTTGAACAGGTTGGCGACCGCCTGGAACACCATGCCGATATAGGCGAAGCCGGCCACGATGGCGCGGCCCGGATCGACCGTCATGTGCGTGACCTCGCCCGATTGCAGCCGCACATCGAACCCGATGATGCTGTAGAGGATAACGAACGCGAGAATGGCGAACAGCAGGTTCACCGCGATGCCCGCCAGCAGGATGACGCTGCGCTTCCAGAACGGCAAGCTGCGATACTGCTGCTTGAACTCGCTCTCGTACAGAGCGTGCGCATCCTCGACCGGGCGCGGATCGCCCTCCTCGTAACGCTGCGGCGCGGGAAGGCCCGCCGCCGCAGCCTCCTTGATCTGCCGCTTGCTGGGGATAATCTCCATGGCACGGTAGGTGTTGTACTGGTCTTGCTTCTTCGGGCCGGTGATGCTTCCCCATTCGACCAGCTCATCGAGCGCCGCGAGGGCCTCGTCATCGGAGATGCCGCAGTCGGCGGCGATATCCTCCATGTTCGCCGTGCCGCGACGATACATCGCCGCGAGCACCGGCTCCAAATGCGGGCTCATCTCGCCCGGTTCCATACCGCAAACGCGCGCGTACCCGCCAAGGAGAATAGGCGTCACGCCGAACTTGGTCCCCCACTTCTTGAAACCGATGTTGGGACCGGGCATGCCCAGCATGAACTCGGTGACGCGCACGCCGAACGCCCTTGAGGCCAGGTAATGACCGCCCTCATGGATAACCACGAGGAACCCGAGAACGATGGTGCAGTACACGATCATCAAAACAACGTCCACGAAATGCTTCTCCTTGCCTTTTTGGCGAACCCGAATCGCACGGGTCAACCATCCTTGTGGCCCGACCGTGCTTGCTTTGAATCCGGTACATTATAGAAAGAGGTTCCGCCCCGTTACCGAAGCGGAACCGTAATCACACGACGATACGACAGTTTACCGACAGCGACCCTCCGAGGCCGCGTGCGCGAGCCTCAGGGCAGGGGTGAGGAAGCGGATTCCGATCAACCGCTAGCGCAGATTCGCCTCGGCCGCAGCCCGCGCCCACGCGTCAAGCTCCTGCAGCTGCTCCAGGCTCTCCACCCGCTGCACGCCGACTGCCTCATGCGCTTCCATAACCGCCTCCACGCATTCGGCGATGCCCAGATAGCTGCCACGCTGCGCCAAAAACGCTGCCACGGCAACCTCGTTCGCCGCGTTCATGACGCAGGGAAGCGTGCCACCGATGCTTCCCGCATGACGAGCAAGCGCCAGGCAGCGGAAGGTATCGGTGTCAGCGGGAGCGAACTCCAGGCTGCCCAGCTTCGTGAAGTCAAGCGGCTCGACCGGTGCGGCCCAACGGGCCGGATAGCTGAGCGCGAACTGAATGGGGATGCGCATGTCGGTGGTGCCAAGGTGCGCCTTCACGCTGCCGTCGGTGAACTCGACCATGGAATGGATGGCGCTTT
>CAVHXL010000039.1:0-13044 GCA_963639885.1 bacterium
TTCGACCACCGCGTCGAACATCGACATAAGCACTTGCGTGTCGTCGGTCGCGGCAAAGAAATCCATGACGATCGCGGCACCCGGGTTGTTGTAGACCTCGAACAAGCGCGTCATGTAGTTTTCCGAACGCGCCGAAATCTTCCAGTGGATGGTCTTGAGGGGGTCGCCCGGCACATACTCGCGCACCATGGCGTAATCGAGCGAATCGGCAAGCGTCGCCTTGCTCGCACGCAGGGTTTCAAGCGCTGCGTCGTTCGAAAACGCGATGCGCTTGATGGGAACCACGCGCGGGGTAACCTGCACCTCGGTCTTGCGCTTGCAGACAATCCTGTGCGTGAACAAGCGCAAGAAATCGCAGATCGTGACTTCGTACACGCCGGCGCTATACGTTCCCACGTGATCGAAGCGCACCTTGAAATCCATGGCGTAGCGAGCGAAAGGCGACAGCGCGATCGTTGTTTCTTTCCGCGTGAGGGGCTTGCCATCGGCATCGGAAATATACAGCAGCGCCTGGATGCAGAAGTAAAACAGCGGCCGCTTGTTCACGAACTCGGTCGATATGACGACCTCCTCGCCCCTTCGGCACGAGCCGCTCGTCGAGCTTTCCGCAATCGAGAGCCCTCCGCGCATCAGGCACAGGTACAGAAACGCGAGCACGATGGCGGCCACGACGGCGATAAGCGGCGTCCAGCCGATCATCGAGGCATGGTAATCGGCATCGCCGATCATGAACGCCCCTAATGCGCACATGCCTATGAGCAAAGCGCATGCGCAAATCTTCAACGCGACGCTGCTCGAGCCGGCCGAAAGGCCACGCCTTCGCGCGCGGCGCGCCGAAGAGCCACTATGTTTCTTGAAAGCCATCGCTAAAGCCCCTTGACCTCAGCTTCGCTTACCGCGGGAACGGCGACCGATTCGAGAATCGCCGAGATGACCGACTCGGGGGTACGCCCGTTGATCTTCGCCTCGTGGGTGAGGATGATCCTATGGCCAAGCACATAAGGCGCGAGAAACTTCACGTCGTCGGGAAGCACGTAGGCGCGCCCCTGGATCAGCGCCCACGCGCGCGCGAGGCCGATGAGCGAAATCGAGCCGCGGGGCGACGCGCCGCAGCTGCATTCCGCCATCGTGCGCGTCGCGGAAACGATCTGCACCGCATAGCGCGCGGTGCTTTGAGCGACGTGGACCTCTTCAGCGGCGCGGGAGAGCCCGATGACCTGCTCCTTCGTCGCAACCGGCTTGATGGCGGCCTTCGCGGCCTTCGAGTTCAAAACGACGCTCACCTCCTCATCCATCTTGGGATAGCCCATGGAAAGCTTCACGAGGAAGCGGTCGAGCTGGGCTTCGGGCAGAGGATAGGTGCCGTATTGCTCGATGGGGTTTTGCGTGGCGAGCACCATGAACGGCTCTTCAAGGCGATGCGTTTCGCCGTCAACGGTCACCTGGCGCTCTTCCATGGCCTCGAGCAGCGCCGATTGCGTTTTAGCGCTCGCGCGGTTGATCTCGTCGGCGAGCACGAGGTTGCTCATGACGCCGCCCGGCCTGAATTCGAAATCACGCGTCTTCTGGTTGAAGATGGAGAAGCCCGAAACATCGGACGGCATGATGTCGGGCGTGAACTGGATGCGCTTGAAGCTGCAGTCGATCGACTTCGCGAGCGCGCTCACGAGCGAGGTCTTGCCCGTGCCGGGAAGGTCTTCGAGCAGCACATGCCCGCCGGCAATGAGCGAGCACACGACGAGCTCGACCGGCTGGCGCTTACCGACGATGACCGTCTCGATATTCCCCACGATGGCCTCGATGGTCGCCTTCGCCTGGGCCGCCTTCTGATCGTTGAGCATGGATGGTTCCTTTCAGTCGTTGTGCGCGATACGCGCTGGTTTCTTGCAAAGGCGCCAAGGCGCCGGGATTGTTTTCGGCAGCAAGCATCGCTGCGCCGAGGGCCGCTTGCGCCCCGGCATCGGCTATCACGTTTCCGGCGGGACCGCGAACTCGGGTGCGCACATGCGCATAACCTGCTGATTATCGTGAGTGAACTCCACAAGCTTGACGTTGACGCCGTAGGCCGCCTGGATGTTCTCGCGCGTGATGATGCTGAACGCGTCGCCGAACTTCATGGGGGCGTCGCGCGTGAACAACGCCACGTTCGCGCCGCACATGAACGCATGGTCGGGGTTATGCGTGATCATGAGCACCGCATAACCCGCCGCGGCAAGTTCGCGAACCTTCGAGATCACGCGCACGGCGTTACCGTAATCGAGCGCGCTTGTGGGTTCGTCGAGTATGAGCATCTGCGGTTCTTGGGCGATGGCGCGGGCGAACATGACCATTTGCAGCTCGCCGCCCGAAACGTCGCAATAGGGCACATCGCGCAGATGGTAGATGCCCATGTCCATCATGGCGTTTTCGACCACGTTGTAATCTTCCCGGTTGGGCTGGCCCGACCCGCGCGAGACGCGATTGATGCGCCCCATCATGACGACGTCCTTCACCTGGAAGGGAAATGGCTGCTCGTGATTTTGGGAAACGTAAGCGACCGTCTGCGATAGCCGCGAGGCGCTCCATTTCGTCACATCGTCGCCATCGATCGTGATATGCCCGGCAGAAAGAGGCAAAAGCCCGAGTATGGTCTTCACGAGCGTGGTCTTGCCGCAACCGTTGGGACCCAGGATGCAGCACACCTCCCCGCTTTCGACCGTCATGCTGACGTGCTTCTGAACGGGCTTGCTTTTCTCGTAGCCGACGGCGGCTTCTCGAATAGCGAGCTTCACTTCACCACTTCCCCTCCTGCCAAGCGCCCATGCGAGCGCCATGGCGAAAATCCTTTGACCGATTGCATGCTTCCGCGCCCGCCTATTCCCACGCCCGAGCCTGACGAGCCATGACGAACAGGAACAGCGGCAGCATGACCACCGACACCAGCGACCCTATGGCCAGGCCATCACCCACGAAGGGGATCATGTCCACAAGCGTGCGGCATACCACGAGCAGCACCATGCCGATGCAGGCATTGCCGATGAGCTGGTGGCGAAACTCGCAGCCGAACCACGAGCGGGCCAGAAACGGGACGCACAGAGACACGAGGGACACCATGCCGATATGTATCTGGGCGGCTAAGATCATGATCGCGCCGCAGACGAGAGCCACCGAGCGCAGGAAAAGCGCGTTGACGCCGAACATCCGCACCTCCTCATCGCGAAAGGCGAGCGCGTTCATCTTGAAACGCAGGCAATAGATGGGCACGAGCGACGCGACCGCCGCCACGCCCAAAACCGTCCACGAGAGAAGCGACGTGTCGACCGTGAGCATCTGCGAGATGTTGTAAAACGTGAGATAGCGTTCCTCATCCATGACGAACAGGGTGAGGTAGGTGACGACCGAGCCGATGAGCTGGGAAAGAATCGACCCGACGAGCAGAAGCGTGACGATATCGTAGGGCCTTCCCTTGCCGGAGAGCCGCTTGGCGGCAAGGATCACGAACACAAGGATGGCCGCGCCCGCCGCGTAGCACACGATGTAGCGTTCCTTCACCATTGCCGAGGCAACCGGTCCGTAGACGAAGACGAGCGCCGCCACGCCCAAGCTCACGCCGGATCCAACGCCGAGCATGCCGGGGCCTGCGATGGGATTCTTGAAAACGTTTTGGTACAGCATGCCCGAGACAGAAAGAAGCACCGCCGAGATGAGCGTTATGCCGACGACTTCCATCTTCGAGAATATCGCGTAATAGCCGGCAACGTTTTCGACGAGCCACGATTGCGGCATCTCGGGAAACGCGTGGGTCAGGGAAGCCGCCGCGTTGTAGATGTGCATCCAGAGCGCATAGGCGACCTGCGCGGGGGTGTAAACCGCGTACGCGCCCGAATAGGGGTAATACTGCCCCGCCGCGCCCATGAAGCACAGCGAGAAGAAGCACGCGGCAACGAGCACCGCCACGCTCAAGACGACCTTGCGACGAAGCGTTCGCGCGTCGCGCTTGCGATGGGCGTCGGAAGTTTCGTAGGAAACGGTCTTGCCGACCATGCCCAACGATGCGCTTTGCCTAGCGGAACTGGCCATTGCTCACCCCTTTGCCCCGAAGCGCGGAGACCAAGAAGACCGCTGCGCCGCCGATCGAGATGAACATGCCCACCATCGTGTCGAAATCGGTGCCCAAAAGCAAGATGAGCAGTTCGTATGAGCCGAGCACGAACACCGCGCCGAGCATCAGCGAGGCAGGCAGCAAATAACGGAAATTCGGCCCCACAAGGCGCCGCGCCAGATGGGGCACCAAAAAGCCGACGAAGCCGACCACACCGCAAAACGAGATGATGATCGCGGTGAGCAACGTGCACAGGCCGACGACGATGACCTGCGTGCGACGAGATTCTATGCCCATGCTGCGGCGCTCCGCCTCATCGAAAGCGAGCGCCATCATCTTCTGGCGAAGATGCATCACCACGGCGAACACCGCGCAAATCGGAACGAGCAGCAAAACGATGTCAACCCAGGTGTAATGACGCCAAAACGACGACACCATGAGAGATGTGAACAGGTCGGCCTTGGCGCAAAACGGGTCGATCGCCACGTAGTAATAGCGAATGCTCGACACCACGGCACCGGACACGCCCGCGATGATCTGCCCCGTGATGATCATGAGGATGGGCGAGAGCGTCCGATTGCGCGAGAAGCGCATAACGCCAAGCACGATGGCAACCACCAGCAAGCATCCCACAAACGAGAACAGCACCATCGAATACGACGACCACCATGCCGCCGCCTCGCCGTAATCCGACGCGAACGCACCTTCCGCAACCTCTCCCACGAAGGGGATGATGACGTTGCCCTCATCGGAGACGCACAGCGCGATCCAAAGCGCAAGGCCAAGCGAGCCGCCACTCATCACACCGAGCGTCGACGGCGAGACGAGCGCATTGCGAAACGATCCCTGGTACACCGCGCCGCACAAAGCGAGCCCGGCCCCCGATATGGCGACGATGACGAATTTGATCATGTCGCTCGAAAAACGCGCCCACGGCACGTCGGTTCCCGAAAGCTCAAGCAAAAGCTCGCTGATGTTGCCGGCAACGGCATCGACGAACATCGCGAGCGTATAGCTTCCATAGTTGATGTACCTCGACACAATGCCGTCCGGCAAGATAAGCGCGAGCACGTAGATCACGACGAGGACGATTCCCATAATGAAAATCTTCTGGGCTCGGGAATCGACACGATGACGTACGTCGACCGATTCGGCGTAGTCATTGTCGGTGCCCGAGTCCAGAAATTGTATTGCGGGATCGAAAAGCGAAGCGGCGCCCGCTGTTTCGGGGCTCTCCTCCCTTTTGCGCTTGTCCTTCACACGTGAACCTTTCCATAAACGTCAAACAGGGGAAACGCCGGCCAAAAGCTCGCCGCCCGGCACAGGGCGGCATCTAGGCCGATTGGCCGGCGCTTCCCATAAGCCCGCGGCAAGCGCGGCTGCAAGCAACTCGCCGCAGCCACGCTTGCGCGAAGATCGCGCCCGTTAGACCGACACGCTCGGTGCCGAGCCTTGCGGCAGATCAAGATCGGAATCATCGGATTTGCGGCGGTGCGCAAGCACATACCACAGAAGCCCGATCACGATAGCGAGCAAGATCAGCGGCAAGATGATGAAGAGCACCCAATGCGCGCCGACCCACGCGCCGATCCCATCCAGGGACTCGGCGCCCGACGCTTCCTCGGAGGCCTCCTCGGCCCCATTGGCAGACGTGCTGGAAGCACCTTCGGAAGACTGAAGCGATGCTCCGTCTTTGCCGTTTTCGCTAGTGGACTCTTTGGTGCCGCTGCCGGTGCTGGTGCCGGCCGACGAGCCGCTTCCGGAACTGGAGGCCGTAAGGCCCGAGGCGCTAGCCGTTGTCTTGGAGCCCGAGCTGCTTGTAAGCCCCGATGCGCTCGAACCAGTGCTGCCGCTGGTGCCGGAGCCGCCCTGCGAGCCGGAGCCGCCCTGCGCGTCGATGCTGCTCGTGTTCTTCGCGAGATCGCCTAGGGTGCCCAGGCCGGTGTTGTAAGCCGAAGTCGCCAGCTCGACGGTCTCGGCGCCCGAAACGGCGCTCTTAGCATCGGAGTAGGCTCTCTCGATCTGCGACCAGACGTCATCGGAGTACGAGCTGCGACTCAAGCTTGCGTAGTACGTGGCCAGACCCTCAAGGTACTGGGCCTTCGCGCTGGTTAAGCCGCTCGCATCGTTGAGCGTGGAGACGCCGGCCATGTTGTTGATGATGTCGGTATAGACCTTCTGCACATCCTCAACGCTTGCGCACGCCTCAACATCCAAAACGCCATCGTAGTAGTAGTCTTGCAGCTTTTCGAAGTTCGTCTTGCTGTAATCGGCTTCGCGATAGCCGTTGTAGGCCTTCTCAAGCTTCTCTTTCGCCTCGGCCTTGTAGTCGTAAAGCTTCAGCTCGGCATCGGTGCGAATCGCGACGAGCGAGAGGTTGTTGACCGAAGCCGCCTCAGCGTATTGGATGACCGGGAACGAAACGAAGCCGTCGGAAGCAAGGAGACCGTCGCTGAACCTCACATCGCCGGGAGCCAAAAGCTTGAAGGCCGTGAACTGGTTCTCGGCATATTTCGCATCTACGGGAACCTTCACCGTGGCCGTGCCGAAATCGCTCGTCAAAACCTTGGTCGATCCATCTTCGAAAGTCGCGTCGACCTGGATGTTGTAGCTCTTCACCGGCATGTTGGTACGTGCCGGTGTGCTCGCGGAGTTCGAGAGGTTCTTGTCATCGCCGGCGAGGCTGCGAAGCTTCACGACCACGCTTTTCGCGGTCATGAACTCATCACCCGTCAAGAACATCTTCGAAACGTCCACGGTGGCGCCGATGCCGGCGCTTTCCTCGTCAACCTCAACCGTGATGGGATTGTAGGTCGCATACACGTTCAAGCTTGACGTGATGGGCGTGTTGTTCATGTCGAAGGGGGTCTCGACCTGGGAATCGCCTTCGCCCGTGCGCGTCACCCAGCCGACAAAGTAGCTGCCGCCGGCCTTCTGCGAGGGGTTCGCAGGGATTTTGCCGGTGCTCGCCACGGTTTCGCCGTCGGAAAGCGTCACCGTGTAGGTTTGCGTCAGGTCGTCGGGATCGTTGTAGAACACGACCGAGTGCGTATCTTTAGCCTCGAAAACCGAATACACATCGACGGTGATGTCGTTATAGTCGGAAATCTTGCCAGCGGCATCGAGCTCGCTTATGAGGTCTTCCACTTTCAGCACGCCGACGCCGGTGGCGTCTTTGTCCTTCGACCAGCCCAGGAAGTTGAACTGGTTGCGCTCGGGCGCGGCGACACCCGTCGTCGCGAACGCATCGTTGACATTCGTCGCGGCTTCAACACCTTCAGGCGTCGTGGCGTAGGTCACATACCCCGCGCCATCGCCGAAATCAACGTTGAAATTCACTTTCGCCGAAACACCCTGAACTGAGTAGATGGCATAGACGGTGTAGTCCGGATTGCCGCTGATGTGGGTTTCGCCCGTAAGCCCCGTCGAGCTTACCGCAGGCAGGCTTCCGTCTTTTTCCCATCCGCTGATCGGAGATTTATCATCTTTGCGAGTCGACCACCCGATGAAGGTGTACACCTCGTTAACACCCTGGTCGTTGGCCTTGATGAACGATTTGGGGGTAACCCTTTCGTTCGCAAGCTCAATCGGGTCGGTTCCATACTCGACGCCCTCGATCGCATCCGTCACGCGACCCCACACGAGCTCACCCGTCTCGACGTTGGTCACTTGGCGATAGCTCACAACGCTGACGGTCGCGGTCTTGGTCTTTTCCTCGAACTTCATGGTGAAGCTCTGGGCGGCGTTCGATGTGGGCAGCGCGTCGTCGACCTTGTAGTCGATGCTCTTTTCGCCCGAATACGTCGAATCGGAGCTGTTGCCCTTCGCGAAACCAACGAGCTCATGGTCCTTGTCGCTGTTCGCGAACAGGGTCGAGCGCGTGGCCACGAAAGCTTTGCGGTCGGTAACGTTAAGCGGCACCGTCGAGCTTTGAGCTTCGAGCATCGCGTCGATCGAAGGCACCGAGCCGTTATCGGCGACATATGCATGCACGAAGCCATCGCTGCGGAAGCTCACCAGGTGCTGGCCTCCGCCGACGAGCAAGTAAACCGCACTGAAGGTGGTCTTGCCTGTGGGGCAGTTCGACGTCGTCATCTTCACGGTCGAACCCATGTCGTAGGACGGGTACAGCGTCTGAGTCTCGTAGCCGCTCATATGCCAGCCAACGAATTCCCAGGTACCCGACTCGTCGGTATAGCTCTTCTGCGAGGTGATGGCATCGGACTTGCCAGCCGCGGAAAGGGCCTCGCCAAGCGTTTGCCCGTAATTCGCGGTAAGCGAGATGTCGGCCTTGGCGGAACCGTCGGAGTTGCGCAGGTTCGTGAAAGATACCGTGCGCTCCGTGGCCACCTGTTTGTACACGGCGTAATAGGTGGCGGAAGAAGTCACCACGAGAGAGGTGGCGCCGCGGGCGATATCGCCCTCGTGCGTGCCGAAGTCATCGGCCGTCGTAGCCTTGTCGCTCGACCAGCCGACGAATTCATAGGAGTACGTGCCCGACGCGCTTTCAGGATGACGAACCTCGGCCTCGGAAGGCAGATCGATGGTCGTTCCATAAGCGATGCTGTCGTGCGTGTATTCGTCAAGCGTGACGCCGTCGATGACGAACGACACCGAGCACAGGTTCTTCGACCACGAAAGGTTTCCGTTGTCGTTGACGACGGCCTGGTAGTCGCCGTCTGCGTCGGTGAACGCGGCGGCGTCTTGGGCCGTGGCCGCCTCTCCCGAGCTCGTTTTCGCGAAGGCGAACCCTTCAACGTTGCCAGCCTTCGAATCGACCTTGCCGATATCGTTGTTCGCGCCGGTGCCGGGGTCGTACACGCTCAGGCTGCCGTCGCCGCCGGCGGTGAACCCGTCACCATAGGCGATGTAGGAATGCGACGCGATATCGATCGCGTTGCTGCCGGACGTGCTCACCGAAAGCTTGCCATTCAAGTTGACGATCGCGGGCTTGCTGGCCGTATCGGCGCTCGTTGAAGCAGCCGAGGTCGAATAGATGCCGTACGAATACGGGTTCTGGTACTCCACCATGCGGAATTGCGTGCCCGATCCGCTTTTCTCCATGCCGTAGATATCCTCGAAGCACGACGAGGTGCTCGCCGCGGAAAGCCCGCGATACAATCCACTGCCTGCGGAAACGTTGATCGCCAGATTGCCGACGTTGACCGTCGGGGTATTGCTTGCGCTCAGCTCGACCACTGCCGCGGCGTGGGTCTCGGCACCCGAAACATTGATGGTTCCGGACAAATCGTAGGTGCCCTTCCCCACCTGGATGCCCTTCGCCATGCCCAGCGTTTGGTACTGCGATTGCACCCAGCACTCGCTTGCGACGATGGCGCTCGCGTCGCCGAGCTTGTCGGAAGCCACCTTGTTGGACACAGCCCACACAAGGCTGCCGTCGTCGAGCTTCGCGGGGAACGCATAATAGCGGCCCGACTGCTCATCGTATTTGGCCTGCACCGCAAACGCGCTTTGCACGGCCTCGTAGAAATCGGAGCCCTTATTGAGTTCCTGCTTCATAAGGTAGGGCATGGTCGCGCTCGAAGCACTCGACGAATCGTAAATGGTATTGGTCGACCACTGGGCCGCAACGTCGTTGCGAACATCAACCGTGGCGGATTCGTCCATGGAAACCTTGTAGGTCGTAGTGCCGCTCGTGATGCCGACAACGTTGCCGATTCCATAGCTGCCGCCATCGCTTGCGGAAGCAACGGTCGAAAGCGCGGCATTTTTACCGAGCGCAATGGTGGAATAATTGCCCTGCGCGTTGATTCCGCTCACGCTCGGCGTCTGCCCCTGCTTCACCGAAGCAGAGTTCTGGTTGTACGCGACATTTACCGAAGCGTTGTCCACGGTAAGCGAAGCGTAGTTTTGCACATTGATGCCAACGCGCACGCCGGCCTGCTCGAGGGCCGTGCCCGTAACAGTGCGGGCGAGGTTCACGTTGAACGAACCTGCACCGGAATCCGAAGAATCGGTAATGGTGAAATCCGTCGGAGCCGCTGCCGTGCCTTGGCTGATATTCACGGCATACGCGTTATTCACGCCGCCCGCCAGCGAAAGATCCACGAGCGCCGTATGGCCAGCCAAATCGAGCGTGCCGGATTTCTTCACCTGCAAAGGGGCATACGCAGGGCCAGTCGGCGACGAAACGCACAACTCGGTCGCATCTTCAAGAAGCTCGATGGTGTCGCCGGCGCTCATAGCGGAGATGGCAGCAGAGAGTTTGGGGTACTCAGCGCCCGTGGTGGCGTTTTTCGCGACCGGGGCATGGTACCAAGCGAGCTGCGACTTGTCGTCATCGGAAGCGTCTTCGGTCTTCTCGCCAACGTAAGTGATTTCGAATCCGGTGTAATACGAAAGCTTATTCGCCTCGAAGACATCCTCGAAACCGGTGATATCCTCGCCCTCGGTTGCTGCTTTTGCAAACACATCGTTGGCCGTGGCGCTGGAGTTTCTGACGGAAACCTTGTTGGAACCATCGGCGAGCTTGAAGCTCGAATCCACGACGAGCGGGTAATTGGTGGCAACGACGTTGCTGCCTTCAAGGTCTATCGTTCCGGCGAACTTCACCGAGTTCGACGCGGCCGTCAGCGAAATGAGTTTGGCGTTCGCGCCTCCGTCGTCAACGTCGAGCGTGCAGTTCTCGAAGGAAAGCGTCTTTCCGTTGGAAATGCCTGTGCAATATCCCCCTGCGGGATCCTCGACCGTGAGCGAGGAGTTCGTCATGGCGACGCTTGCCGCAGCGTTAGGGGTAACACCCGTAGCCCCTACGAGCGTCGAGTCCGAGCTCACTTTGATGGTCGAATCGTTCACCGTAAGGTTGAACATTCCGCTGAAGCCCGTCGCCGACTCACCTTGCAAGCGGGTAAGCTCGAAGTTGCAGTTATCGAGCACGACCGAGGCCGTTGCCGAAGCCATGATTCCATACGACGTCCCGCTTGCGCTTTGGGACACCACCGAGAAATCGAGGTTGCGCAATTCAACGCCCGCTCTCAGCGTGGCTCCGTTTACCGTCTTCGTCCCGCCCGTTACCGAGATAACGCCAGAGGATGGGTTGTGCGCCGCATATACAGCCGCATTGGGAGCGATATCAACCCCGTCGACGACGACCCGAGCGGCGGTAGCGGCAACGACAATGGTCGAAGCGCTGGTTCCCGAGCCTAGTGCACCAGCGAAGCTACCCTTCTCGCCATTGCTGGAATCGAGCACCTTAAGCGTGCAGCCTGCGAAATTATCGACGTTCGAACCGTTCTTCATGAACTTCGCCGGAATGCTCAGGTAGTCGATGTCGTGCCCGTTCAGATCGAGCGCAAGCTCGCTTTCCGGCGTAAGCGAATTAAGGTTCGTCAGCGTGATGCCGCCCTGCGGCACATCGGAGATGAGCTGGATGATCGCACCCGCCACATTCGATGAAGCGTCGATCGCGCGCGCCGCCTCGGCTATGCTCGAATACTTCACCGGCTCGCTTTCGCCAGCATAGAGCACCTGCACGTAGATGGCGGAGCTTTCCCCATCGAGCGTGAACTGGACGCCCGCGTCATTGGCCAAGACGGCGGTCGGCACATTGGGAGCAGCACTGGAGAACATGCCTGCGATCTTCGCCTGCTCGCTGGAATCGGGCGTAAAGCCGGAAGCCCACGTGGCGATTACCGTATCGGCGGAGTTGACGTCATCGGAAGCGATTCCGATATACGTCGGCAACGGCCCTTCGGCATAGGCGCCATTGCCGTCCGCTGCGAACGCCTTGAAGGAGCTGCCGAGCGTGAACGCCTTCGTCTTCGCGGCATACAGAGCCACGGGCGTCGCATCGGCGCTTGACGCTGCGCCGCTGAAGCCAATGCCCCCGTCAAGAGCAAGAACGGTGGATCCGGTCGAAGTGAACGAGATTCCGCGCGCAACCGATCCGCCGGAAACGTTCAGCACCACGCCGGGATCCGCGGGATCGCCCTCCGCAGCAGCACCGACGCTGGCATTGGAGGCGGTTCTCACGCCAAGGGCCGATCCCTTGGTGGCCGAAGCGGAAATAGAGCCGCTCTCGAAGCTTCCTCCCTTTACCAAATCGATGCCAACGGCAGTCGCAACGTCGAAGTCTTTATGCTTGGCCTCGACCTGCGTATTGGAGATGACGGTGTTGGAAGTGTTCGAATAAATGCCCACGACGGTGTTGGCATCCGCGGACACCGTTTCCCAGCTGCTGCTTGCAGCGTATTGCTCAACGCCATCGGCGCTGTAGTCAACCGTCACCTTGCAATTGGAGATAAAGACCCCAACGTTATTACTCTGGTTCACGGCTATGCCCGCGCCAGAGCCGGCGCCCTTGGTGGCAAGCGGCGCGTTGACCACATCAAGGTCGTTCACGCTCAGGGTTGCCTTCTCGGCGCTCATGGCAATGGTGGAAGCAGAGCCCGTTTTGCTCGAAACCGTCTCGGCCGTGGTGCGCTTCACCGCGCCGCGATATTTTCCCGATTTATCGGTACCGTTGATGGTGAGCGATTTCACCGAAGTAGCCGAAATAAGGGCACCCTTGGTTGCGATATCGGTAAGGACTTTCGCCTGGCTACCCGCAACAGCGCCCGTGATCGTATAGCCGTTAAGGTAAAGCTCTACATCAACGTTTTTGCTCAGGTAGAACAAAAGCGTGTTCGACACCTCAAGATCGCCGGTCAGGTAGGCAACGACCTTGTTCGTCGCAGCGGGCACGGCATATGTCGTGCCGTTGGTCGTGTTGTATTTGCTCTCGACCACTACCCTATATTGCTGGTTGGTCGTGGTCCAAAGCTCGTTCAGGTTGAGGCACGCAACGCCATCGCCCGCCATGTCGGGGCCGATGATTTCGTGATTATCCGCCGGTGCGCCCGAATCCGAGCCGCCATCGCCGTCTGACCCGGTTTCCTCATCAAGGGCCGCAAGCCCATCGATAAGCGAAATGGCTTTAGGGCTTTCCACCAATCCATTGACGC
>CAVHXL010000040.1:0-12961 GCA_963639885.1 bacterium
CGGCGCAGCGCTTATGACGCTGCAAGGTCAGATCAATGCTGCGATCGAGGGCGCGGGAAACTCCATCACCCATATGTTCGAATCGGTGACGAAGACCGCTGCCGGGACTCGATAGGGGCTATTGTCGCTTCGCGCAGGAAGCGGAGTCCTCTTTTGCGCGAGAATCGCGAAGCTGGCGGCAGCATCGTGACGTTCGTGATGGCGCTACCCTTGCTGGCGGTGTTTTTATGCGCGTCGCTCGACTTCGGCAGGGTCGTGGTTTGCCAGATGATGCTGACGGATGCCTCGCATGCCGCGCTCAATTGGAGTTGTGACCGGGTATCGCAAGGTGCTCGCGCGCCGCTTGCCGCAGATGCGGTGCGCCGCGCGGCCCTTGCGGCCGTCCCCTCGCTTGACGGGTCGGGCCTTTCCGTTGACGTTGCGGTGGACGATGCGTCTGAGGAGCGGCTGGTTCGTCGCACGTATTCCGAGGATAGCAGCTCATTCGAGAAGGA
This sequence comes from bacterium, assembly GCA_963639885.1. Classification (GTDB taxonomy): domain Bacteria; phylum Actinomycetota; class Coriobacteriia; order Coriobacteriales; family Eggerthellaceae; genus Senegalimassilia. The sequence continues at coordinate 495 of CAVHXL010000040.1, forward strand.
GAACGTCCGGCTTTACGCCTGCGATGTGGAAGCATGCGCGAAGCTTGAGGCGTCGTACCTTACCGTTGTCGGACGTGCGGTTGCGCTAGCGAGCGGGGCGGACGATGGCTCGTTTACCCTTGAGGCGCACGCGCGCCGCCGAGCATACGCTCCGGAAGGCGGTACGCATGTTTCGTAAAGAGGAGGGAAGCGAGCTCGTGCAGTTCGTCTGCGTGATGCCCCTGCTTTTGGCGTTGGTGTTCGGCATTATCCAGGTTGCCGTGGTGATGTTTTCCGCTGAAGTGTTCTTCTCCGAGGTCAGCCAGGCAAGTTTGCGTATCGATACCGCGGGGCTTGTGGCTGCGGGGGATAGGGAACGTTTCGTTGCGGACGAGATCGTCGGTCAGGCAACCCAGCTTGACGCTTCTTCGCTCGTGGTGAAAAACGTCGTGGTGAGCACAAGGCGAGACGGTTCGGCATGGGATGAGGCGGAAGGTGCGCTGAAGACGCGTTTGGTGGTTACGGATGTGTCGTTCGACGCGCTTTATGCGCCCTCATCGATTAGCGCCATCCCGGGATGGCCCAGTGGTGGCTTCTCGCGGCATATCTCGTTCTCGTGCAATGATGAACGAGCGGTGGAAGTGCGGGTGGGAAGATGAGACGACCAAGGGCGTCAAGATGCGAGCGAGGAAATGTCATGCCGCTCGTCGTCGTCTCAATATTCATTTTGCTGGCGATCATGGCTGCGGCGGTCGACGTCGGGATTGCCTACTGCGAAAAAAGCCATCAAGAGCAAGCTCTCGATGCGGCGCGGGCAACCTGCATGGATTCAGTGACGTCTCAGCAGGCAAAATACGATGCTGATCCCGGTGAATTCTTGGCTGGCGCGATCGCAACGACTGTTCGAAGCCAGGGTGTCGGTGGAGATTTAACCGTATGGTTTTACGAGGCTCCGGAAGGATCGGTTCCCGAATCGGAGCGGCTATGGATTGTGGGAATGCAGGTTGCCGAAGATGTTCCCACCGTGTTCGGGAAAGGGCTCGGAATCGACTCCATCAGCACTGCTTCCTGGCGCGTCGTTCGAGCGGTTCCTTATGCGTCGCAAAAGGTCTGGCGTCCCGATCGGCGTATTTGCGGCAGGTATGCATTCTCGGCGGGGAACGGTGCTTCGAAAGGGGTTTTCACCGCGATAGGAAGTCTTGACGGCTTTCCCGCTGAGATGGTCGAGCAGGTACGGAAGGGAAATCAGGGGTAACCGCGTTGCAAGCGGGGAAGGAGAGGAAATGGCGGTAGCTAAGGCGGGATCACGTCGCTTCGGTCGGGTGCCGGTGCGTCGCGGCACAGGGAAAAGGGATTCGTCCCATGTCAAAGGTGCCGCTTCTTGGCCCGATGAGGCTTCAATCCATGAGAGTGTTGGTGGATCCGCGGCGGAGAAGCGGGCTGTCGATAGGCTCAAGCAGCTTTCCGTTGTCGCGGCGGCGGCGGTTGCGGTCGCCTTTGTTTCGGTTGCCTTCGGGGTTTGGCAGTCCGCTTCGGCATCCGCCGCCGTTGATGCGGCGACGCGAAATCAGGCAAGCGTGCTGGTGAGCACGAGAGCGATTCGTGCCGGAGAGGTTATCGGGGAATCGGACGTGTCGGCACGACTCGTTCCGCAGGCTTATCGGGCAGAGGGCGTGTATCTTGCCGAAAGCGCCGCATCGGCGGGTATCGTAGGCGCCCGCGTGCTGGTCGATGTTCCGTCTGGAACCCAGCTTTCAGCTGGGTCGCTCTCGTCTGCGGGCGGAGATGGCAGGGTGTCGGGCGGCCTTTCCGCTGGCATGGAGGCCGTTTCCGTTTCCGTTGATGACGAGACGGGCGTTTCGGGTCAGATCAAGCCGCTCGATCGCGTTCGCGTTGTTTCAGTCGAGACCAATAGCGGAGGCGCCTCCTCGGTCGTAGAACTGTGCGAAAACGCTCGGGTTGTCTCGACGGGAGGAGATGGGGCCGGCGAAGGTGTGTCCTACGCCGCTGTCACGATCGAAGTGTCTCCCGATCAGGCCGACGAGATTCGTGCGGCGCAATCCTCCGGTCGCGTGAGCTTCCAGCTCATCGCTGCAGCAGATGCTTTATCGGCGGAGGCGTAAGTGCCCATGGATAGGAATATCGAGCTGGCGTTCAAGCGATCGGTGCGCGATGGGCTTGCCTTGCGCATGCAGGGTGATTCCGGAGCCGATGGCGTCGAGAGCGTGATCGCCGCTCTTGTTGAGGAAACTGCTCGTTCGTGGGGGCTTGAGGTGCCGCCGGCCGACCTTGACGCGCTTTGCCGCGCGATCGGCGACGACTTTCTTCGATACGGGCCCTTACAGCCGCTGCTCGAAGATGCCTCCATCACGGAGATTATGGTCAACGGGGGAGGGGTTGACCTTTCCGATCCGTCGATGCCCTTTCGTGATCCGAAAGTGTTTGTGGAGCGCGCTGGCCGCATCGAGGCTCGTCCTGACATCGCGTTTGACGACGCGGATCATCTGCGTCGCATCATCAACAAGATTGCTGAGCAGGCGGGTATGCGCTGCGATGAGTCCCATGCCATGGGCTGCGCGATGCTGCCGGGAGGTCGGGCGCGGGCGACGTATATCATTCCGCCGCTTGCGCCCGATGGGCCGGCGCTCAATCTCCGCATGTTCAGCGAGCATGTGATGAGCATCGACGATCTAGTGGTGAAAGGCGCTCTTCCCGTTCCCATTGCCGAGTTCCTGGGCGCTGCGGTTCGCTCACGGTGCCCAATCGTCATTTCCGGCGGCACCGGTTCCGGTAAAACGACGCTGCTTGGGGCATTGTCGGGATTCATTCCCGACGACGAGCGCGTGATCACCATCGAAGATACGCCGGAGCTGCGCTTGCGAGCTTCCCATACTGAGCGCATGCAAACGCGCGAGGCGAACGTTGAGGGGCAGGGCAGCGTCGGCATGCGTGAACTTGTTGCGCTGTCTTTGCGCCGTCGGCCCGATCGCATCATCGTCGGGGAGTGTCGTGGCGCTGAAGCATACGAGATGCTCCAAGCGATGCAGACCGATCATCCGGGATCGATGACGACGATCCATGCGAATGATCCGAGCAATGCGCTGAGCCGTCTGCGCACGATGGTCGGATACGCGAATGCGGATCTGGGAATCGACGTCATAGCCCAGCAAATAGCCGAATCCCTGCAAGGTGGCCTGATCGTGCATGTTGAGCGCATGCGCGATGGTGCCCGTCGCGTGACGAGCGTCGTCGCGATCGATCGTCTTCCTGAGGGCTCGACGGTCATCCCTCGTGCCGAGCTGTTTCGTTTCGAGGTGCAGGGAGTCGATGCGTTCGAACGCGTGATGGGCAGATGGCGTGCGCTTGGGGTGCAGCCTCAGCGTATTAAGGAGCGCATGGCGGCAGCGGGCGTGTGGTATGACCCTGCGTGGTTTTTCGAATCGTGAGGAGGCCTCATGGGAGTGGTTTACCTGGTCGCCGCCCTTATCGTTGCGGCGGCAGGCGCGCTCGGTGCCGTCACCTACAGCGTGATGAGGCGGCAGCGGGCGGTAAGCAAGGATCAGGAGTTGAGCGCGAAAAAACTTTACGAACTGGGAAAGCTTGAAAGTGAAGCGGATAAATCGTCTTTTCCGGGGACGCTCGGCTGCGCTCTTCGGGATGCAGGTATCGAAGCGAGTCCCCTTGTCTGGGTGGCGAGTGTCGCGGCTGTCGGGGTGGTTCTCTCGTCTTTCGCGAATCTCGCGGCGGGGCCTCTCGCGGCTGCGGGCGCCTTGGCGGCGACGCTTAGCGCGGCAGTCCTTTACGTCGCGCGGGGCGCGAAGAAAAGGAGGACATTGTTCTCAGAGCAGTTCGTGCGCCTTTTGCCTCAGTTGTCGGCGAGCGTGAAAAGCTCGTTGACGCTTGAGCGTTCGCTGCGTGTTTGCGCCGATCATGCACCCGACCCGCTCAGAGGAGAGCTGGCGCTCGTGCTCGCGCAGGCTTCATACGGCATGGCTTTGCCCGAGGCTTTTGAGCTGCTGGCCCAGCGCACGGGCTGCGTCGACGCGCGGGCCCTCGCGTCGGCGATGCGGGTGCAAAGCCGATTCGGGGGTCCACTCGCTTCCGTTCTCGACTCCATTGCAGAGCACGCCAATGCCCGTATGCGCCTTGAGCGGGAATTGGCTACGGAGCTTGCGGGAACGAAACTCGCTCAAGGTTTCGTTATCTGCTCCATGCCTGCGATCTTCCTCATATCGTACGTCTTGAATGCGGATTTCGCAGCATTTTATCGAGAGGAGCCTATGGGGTGGGTCGTTCTGGGCATGGCGGTCCTTATGGAGGTCGTGGGCATATGCGCTTGTCGTCATGTGACGAAGTGCCGGCACGCATTGGCTTGACGTCTTCGCCAGGTCAATTGAGTGGTTGGAGCAGATCGATCGAATGATTTGGATCGGGAAATGAAGGAGGGTTGGGTATGGGGTCGTTTGTCGTCATGGGGTTCTTGCTGTTCGCGGTGGCAATCGGTTTGGCGGTGTACGAGGCTCTTGGCGTATGGAGCGGTGCGAAGGAGGGCGCTGAATCGCTTGACTTGATGGGCTCGTTGAAAGAGGAATCTGCTCGCGCGTCGGGCACGCGTGCGAAGAGCGCTTTGCGCACTATGCTCGCGCGAATGTCGGGAGCCCTCGAGTCGTTTTCGCCCGTCGCCGTAGCCGACATGCAGAGCGTGAGGGAGCGCTTGCGTCTTGCGGGCCTGGCTATATCCCCCGAATCATGGCGTGTGCTGCGGCTGCTTGTGACGGCTGCCCTGGCGATGATGGCTTGGCTTGGAGCTTTCGTTGCGGGAGCGCCTGCGCTGATTGGCTTTGTTGCGTCTGCGGTAGGCGCTGCGGGCGGCTGGTTTCTCTCCGATGTCTTCCTTGACTCCAAGAAGAAGCAACGTCGGACGCGGATCGAGGCGACGCTTCCTGATGCGATGGATTTGCTTTGCGTTGCCCTTGCTGCCGGATCGCCCGTTGAGCAGTGCTTCAAGGAGGTTGCTTCCAGCTTGACAGGGCCGCTTTCCGAAGAGTTCGCGCTGGTGGATCGCGAGGTAAACATGTTGGGAACGTCGCGGGAGGTGGCGCTTGGGCATCTTGATGAGCGATGCGAAAGCCAGGAGGTTTCAGCGTTCGTGGCGCAGCTTCTGCAGGCGATCAATCAAGGCTCCTCCATTACCGAGGGGCTTGCCGCCCAATCGGCGCTCGCGCGCGAGTGCGCGCAGGCGGCTGCGCTCGAGGAGATACGCAAGATGCCGACGAAACTCGATGTGGTCTTGTCCGTCTTCTTCCTGCCTCCGACGACGGTCTTGGTATTGGTCCCTTCGGTGGTTCAGCTGCTGCGTTTTCTGCAAACTTCGATGTAATGAAAGGTTCAGGGTCCTTGCTGGGTTATTTCTGAGGACCTTGCACCCAGGGGAGGGAAGGTATGGGAGGCAACGAATCCGGGCGCGCGATGACGCGCCGCGCGTTCACCGTAGGCTTGGGGGTTGCGTGCGGCCTTTTGCTGTGGCGTCCACGTATGGCTTTCGGTGACGAGCCCTGGTGGGATAACTCGCTCGTTTTTCGCGGTAACGGCTCGCATTACGACGCAAAGCTATGGAGCAACATCGGTGTGCTTGAGGTGGGCGGCGGTGCGAGCCTTGGAGGGGTGATGTATACCGATCGGTGGGTGTGTGCGAAGACGCCTTGGGTCGAATGGGATATCTCAGCGCAGCAGTTCATCCGTACCGCTGCGAAAATCACCATGAAATGCGACTTCACCACTGAGCTGTATCACCACATCACCGGAACGCTTGAGATAGCGTGCGGTAGCTACAACGGTCGCAATGCCAACTACAATCTTTGGCATACCACTTCGGGCGATGATACCTGCTATACGCTTTTGCATCGAGTGGACGGGAAGCCGAGCGAGGGAAGTATCGAGGGCAGTCATGTTGTGGTGATCGATAACGAGGCCGGAGACGGGTTGCATAAGGACGGCGCTCAGGTTTGGACGGATTACCGTAGTTATCCGGGCTCGGATTACAGCGTTTGGGTTCGGCGCGAAAATCAAGTCGCTCTGCACTCGTTTCAGCTCAAATCAAGCTTCTGGAACTATTACTACTTCGGGAAGAATTGGTATTACGCGCGTAAGGACGACCCGCCGATTAACTACACCACGCAATGGGTAGAGCAGCGGGCCGATAGAATCATGATCTCGAGCAATCTCGCTTGGGGAAATCGTGTGCTGTGCATATCGCCTTTGTCGTGGCCGAATAGAGGCCTTGCCGTACCCGGTGCGCAGACCGTCTCTGACGTGCAGTGCGCCATTGCGGTAAAGGAAAACGTGACGAGTCAGCACTGGATAACGAAGGTCAACATCGACGATCCGGTAAAGGGAACGCTCCGGTTCATTCCCGTCCATTTGGGAAACGACTCTTTGTCGCTTGATCAAGCAGGGGGTGGACCATGCATTTATCCTTGTCCTGCGCAACTATGGCACACGGCCGCTCAGAGTCGAAATCAATCGATGTGGGTTCATGACGACGGCAACTCCCAGTGGCTGTTTGCGGACTGCTCTGGGATGGCGCTCGATCGCGTTTCGGGAGCGAATGCCGCTGGCACGCTCGTGCAGTTCCATTCGAATGGTTACCCTGCTGGGGAGTGGTCGAACGCCTCGCATAAATGGCTGCTTTCCGATGCTCGTTTTGGGTCGGTTAGCGGCAATCAGCTTGAGCTGGATACGCCGGACGGTACCGATGAAGTCAAGGCGGGTTCCTGGATCAGCGCGGAAAAATGGACTTCGCAAGTGCGGCCGAATGCAAAGATTGCCGGCTGCGGCATGAGCGATTCCGGCATAAAGCATGAATATGACTGGGTTGTAACGGATGAGCTGGGAGCATGGCTTTCCGAAGCGCCGGAGATACTTGGCAGCGTTCACATTGTTGGCGGAGATTGGCTTTCGTATCAACCTGCAGCAGGGCTCGTCGGCGTTATGGGCATGGGTGTGAGAATCGATGGGCTGAGAATGAAGGTGGAGGGAACCGGCTTGTCGGGAGGTATCGTATCGGGCACGTCCGGGGTCGGAGGCTTCGAGCGGATTTCCCTGAAGCTAACCGGTGATCTGGGTAAGCATTTCGCATTACGATACAGTGTTTTCATCGATGGGCTCGGATGGGGCGATTGGTTTCAGGATGGGGCTTTTGCGGGAAGCTCGCGAAGAAAATTCTCTGGCATAAGGATGATCCTCAGGCATATTGGAAGTTATATCGAGGGTTCGAGCCTGCAGTACTTCCAGTCCGAGCCGAAACATGAAGGGAAATACATCACTTGCATCATGCGTGCAAAGACGGCGCATGCTTCCATCCCGTATAGAGGTGCGGTGGTATCGAAACCTGTTCATGTTGCAACGAGCAAGGTTGTCATCAGCTATTTCGTCGATGGAGAGGCGAACCCGTGCTATCAGGACAGTGTGGGGCAAGGGAGCCCGTATTCGACAGTGAATGCGGCTATCGTGTCCGGCAGGAAGCCGAATTGCTCGAAACTCGAGTGCTGGTTCACCGATCCGCAATGCTCAAAACCGTTCAAGGACGCAACGGTCGTTTCAGGCGAATCGTTGAATCTATATGGAAGGAATATGGCTCGGGTTGAGTATCTGTTCACGACCGATACGGAAGCCTTCTTCGCGGATTATGTTTTGTTCTCCGATAAGGTTCTCGCGCGAAATGTCGACGTGGCCGCCACGCTTGGCGAACCGAACTTCATCCCATGGTCAACCCGTTTGACGGTGCCGACTTTGGGCTCGCTGTGGTATTCGGCTCATGGGGAGGTTCGGGAGGCAAAGGAGGTTTCGGGTGCTTATGTCGATGCGGATGCGGAGAGCAAGCCGATCTTGTCGCTTCGGATCACGGCGGATACGAAGCTATATCGCGCGTGGCGTCCGGATCGCTATGAGGGCATCGAGGTGTCTTAGGAGGGAGGCGAGCGCATTATCGCTCGCAGTGCATCGGGGTATGAGGATGCACTGCGCCAAGCTCGCACATTGAAAAGCCCTGCAAGCCTTTTTTAATGGCGTTGCAGGGCCCATATTCGCATGAAGCAGTAAGGGCTCGAAATTGAAACTCGTGATCCTTTTAACGTGCTCGCGGGTTAAAAGGATCACGAGCACGGGCTGACTCTCATGCTCTACTGGATTGCTTTCCCGCAAAGAGGCCTACTTCTTGTCCGCGATTTCCTCTTCGTAGAGCGTGATCGCCTCTTGCTGCAAGCTTTTCTCGATAGCTTGATAGGCGGCAAGGATTTGCTCGCATTCCTCGGTGAGCGTGCTGCCGTGGGCGCCATCGCGGTTGAGCAACTGCACGTCAAGCGCGGCCTCGGTTTCTTTGATGATGCGCCACGCCTTGCTGTAGGCCATGCGCATGTTCTTCGCGGCGGCGTTGAGCGATCCGGTTTCCCTTACGCCTATGCATAGACTTGCGATACCTCGTCCGAATACCGATGAGCTTTCGGTGCTCGGATTGACGATCGAAAGCCGAATCATAGGCTGAAGGTCGTTCAGTTTGCTCATATCGGATTCCTTCCCCCGGTTGATGGTTTCCTATTGCTTATCCAAGCGGCTGGCCAGGAATTGAGCCGTGGCGGCTTCGATGTCCTGGGTGGTGCCGTCGATTACCTCGGTGAAGCGTACAGGCAGCGAATCGAGTTCGGAGAGCCCCCGCGGAATGTCATCATGCCCGGATTCGCGAGCCACAAGCTTGTTCAGGTCGCAACCTGAAAGTGCGGCAACGTCGGCGGGAAGCTCCTGATCGGGCTTCATATCATGGAGGGCTCGATATACATTGTTGCCGAATTTTGCCCAATGGGCGGTGCTGGCGATAAGCACCGGGTTCTCGCTGCGAAGGTTTTGCGCGACGCGATAGGCAACCGCAGTGTGCGGGTCCATCAGGTAATCGTGCTTATCGAGCGCTTCCTTGATGGTGCTCAGGCACTCATCGTTGGTGACCGAGTCGGCGCGTAGCTGCTTGCGCACGCGTGCGAAGGTCTGCTCGTCGACGCGGAAGGATCGCTGCTGCTTGAGATCGGCCATCCATTGGGAAATGGCCTGCGCGTCTCGCCCGGTCAGCTCGAAAAGCTGCCGTTCGAGATTCGAGCTGACCAGGATATCCATGGAAGGAGAGGGGGTCAGCACGAAGGGGCGATTGGAGATGTCGTACGTTCCGGTGTTGATGAAGTCGGTCAGCACGCGATTCTCGTTGCTTGCGCAGAAAAGCATGTCGATGGGAGTTCCCATGCGCTTGGCATAGTAGGCGGCAAGAATGTTGCCGAAGTTTCCCGTTGGGACGCATACGTCGATTGGGGCGCCGGCCTCAAGCTTCCCGTCGGCTACAAGCTGAGCGTAAGACGAAACGTAATAAACAACCTGAGGGAGCAGGCGCCCCCAGTTGATCGAATTGGCGCTCGAAAGCGCGATTCCGTACTGCTCAAGTAGCTCGGAGGCAAATGCTTCGTCGCCGAAGACGTTCTTCGCGCCGGTTTGGCAATCGTCGAAGTTTCCGCGCACACCCCAGACATTGACGTTGTCGCCACGCTGCGTGGCCATCTGGCGATATTGGATGTCGCTCACGCCGCCGTCGGGGTACATGACCGAAATCGCGACATGCTCCTGATCTTTAAAGCCTTCAAGCGCCGCCTTGCCGGTGTCTCCGGAAGTTGCGACAAGGATGAGGAAATCGTGGTTGAGCTTGCCGAGTTGGCGCAGCTGCGCCGCTGATGCGGAGAAGAACCGCGGGAGGCACTGCAAGGCCATATCCTTGAAGGCGCTGGTGGGGCCATGCCACAGCTCGAGCACATGCGTGTTGTCGTCAAGGGAGGTGATGGGGCAGATGCGCTCATCGTCGAAGTTGCTACCGTAGGTTTCCGTCATGAGACGCCCGATCGTCTCATCGGGGAGATCGATCTTGAAGGCCTTGTATATGAAGGCCGCGCGCTCCGCATAGCTTAGCTTCGCAAGGTCGCAAATCTGGTCAAGCGAAAGCGAGGGAATGGTTTCGGGAACATACAGACCGCCGCCCGATGCAAGACCTTTGATGACGGCTTCAGTGAAGTCGACCGGTTCGGCGCATGCTCCGCGCGTGTCAATGTATCGGTTGGCTTTCGTTTCGCCCATGATTCCTCCAGGATGAAAATGAATTATTCACTGCGCTTATAGTATCCCCGTAAATTCACAGTTGGAAGTTGTATCGCAGGTTCTTCACTGAAAGTTTTGCCACCTAGTTTAAATGCGTGCGAGGCCATTTCTCGTTGCGTCTTTCGGACCACTGATCTGCTTTGCTCGATGAGTTCCGTCTCCTCCGCCCTGCGGCATCGTGCTCAGCTTACCTGCAGCATCGTGCTCAGAGTCACCTGCAGCATCGCTCAGTTCCCCAGCTGCATCGCGCCAGGCCCCCATGCAGCATCGCGTCTGGTCCCCTTCCGTGAAGCTGTCCCCATCGGGTGCCGTTGCGCTGACGTCTGCGTATGCGACGGGGGACTGATGGGGGTCTCAATTGTTACCATCATGCCTCGCTGGAGGTTAAATCGGTGAAGTTTGTGTGATGAAACAAGCAAATATCCCCATCGGAGCAATGAAAAGTTGACTTTGGCTTTCAAAAAAGGTTTGCCTGCGCTAATATCTATCCGTTGAACAAGGCTAACTCTTCGGAGAGGGGCCATCGGTTCATACGCCTCTTTGCGGTCGCCAGGGCCTTCCAAAAGGCAGCTTTGCGAGATCGCCGAAAGGCACTTAAGCAAGAGATGATGTGCAAGACAGGAGTCTCATCATGGATAAAGCAATGGCAGCCACCGCAGGCGCGTCGAGTGCCGCGCCGACGCCCGGCGTCTCTGTGCAGCAGATGCCTCTTTCCTTCATGAAGGAAGGTGAGGCGGCCAAGGTCGTGAAGGTTCGCGGCAAGCAGGACCTGCAGCATCATCTCGAGAACCTCGGCTTCGTCGAGGGTGCCGATATCAAGGTTGTCTCCGGCATCGCTGGCGATCTGATCGTCGAGGTAAAAGGCGCTCAGGTGGCCATCGGCCGTGCTGCTGCGTCGCACATCATCACTACCGCTGCCGTTTCCTAGGCGTATTCATGGCGATATCGGCCGCGCTCTTGCGTCGGCCGTTCGTGTCGGAGCTTGTGCTTCGGCGAAGTATTCGAGAGCAAAACGAAGGAAGAGAGAGGAGGATGCTGAATGGCTGATGGGCAGAAAACGCTGCGCGATGTCAAGATCGGTGAAACCGTCACGGTGCGTCGTCTGGCGGGAGCCGGCGCTCTCAAGCGCCATATCATGGACATGGGCATCACGAAGGGTACCGAAGTGTTCGTCCGCAAGGTCGCGCCTTTAGGTGATCCCATCGAGGTCACGGTTCGTGGCTACGAGCTGTCGCTGCGCAAGAGCGAGGCTGAGAGCATCCTCGTGAACGAATAACGTGCATCTGCGCGTATCGGTTCACGAGGATTAGGCGCCACGGCGCCGTTTTTTTCGAGATCGAGTTACCAATTTCTAACTCGAAGAGGCATTTCACCTGGGGTAACAATTGTTACTTACCTAAACGGGATCCCGGCGGTTTCCCGGAGTGCCGAACGATTCAATGAAAGGTCGAACATGGGCATTAGCATTGCTCTTGCCGGCAACCCGAACTGCGGCAAGACGACGATGTTCAACGAGCTGACCGGTGCCAACCAATATGTTGGCAACTGGCCGGGCGTTACCGTCGAAAAGAAGGAGGGTAAGTACACCCGCGACAAGGACGTGACCATCACGGACCTTCCGGGTATCTACTCGCTCTCCCCATATTCCCCTGAGGAAATCTGCGCGCGCGATTATCTGCTCGATGGCGGCCCGGACGCCGTCATCAACCTGATCGACGCCACCAACCTCGAGCGCAACCTCTACCTGACCAGCCAGATCCTGAACCTGGGCGTGCCGGTCGTCATTGCGCTGAACATGATGGACCTCGTCGAGCGCAACGGCGACAAGATCGATGTCGATGGCCTGTCCAAGCGTCTCGGCTGCCCGATCGTCCCCACCTCCGCGCTCAAGGGCCGCGGCATGTCCGACGTGGTCGACAAGGCTATCGAGCTGGCGAAGGCCAAGCAGGCTCCCGCCACGCAGCTGCAATTCGATGCCGCCGTCGAGGAGGGCCTCGCGAAGGTCTCTGACGTGCTCGGCTCGAAGGTGCCGGCCGCATCTGCGCGCTGGTACGCCATTAAGCTCTTCGAGGACGAGGAGAAGACCAAGGGCGACCTGAAGCTTTCCGACTCCGACCTCAAGGCGATCGACGCTATCCGCGAGGACCTGGAGAACAAGCTTGATGACGACGCGGAATCCATCATCACCGCCGAGCGCTACGACGCCATCAGCCATATCGTCAACGATACGGTCAAGCGCAACCGCAAAGGTCTGACCACCTCCCAGAAGATCGACCGCGTGGTCACCAACCGCTGGCTGGGCCTGC
>CAVHXL010000041.1:0-12883 GCA_963639885.1 bacterium
GACCTGGACTACTACCTCAACGTTTACGCCTAGATTGGATTGACCGATGATAACCCACGTGACAGAGCTGCTCGACCGAAGCGCGCAGGCGTTCCCGAACAGGACGGCCCTTTCCGACGAATCGACGTCGATGACCTACGCCGAGCTTTCCGACGCCGTCATGCGCATCGCGACGTTCATCGTGAAGGAGGGGCTCAGCCGCAAGCCCATCGCCATCTGCATGGAGAAAAGCGCTCACGAGATCGCGGCTTTCCTCGGCGTTGCGTACGCTTCATGCTTCTACACGCCGATCGATTCCTCGATGCCCCCCGCCCGCGTCAGCCGCATCCTCGAGACGCTCGAGCCCGCGCTCACCATCGTGACCGACGAGACACGCGCGCTTATCGAGAACAGCTCGCATGCGGGCACGGTCGTCAATTTCAAGACATGCCTTTCCTGCGAAGCTGACGTGAGCGCGGCGCGGCGCGCGCGGAGCTGCTCGGTCGACGTCGACCCGCTCTACGTGCTTTTCACCTCCGGTTCGACGGGCGTCCCGAAAGGCGTCACCATCTGCCACCGGTCGGTCATCGACTACGTATACCGCATTCGCGACGTGTTCGGCCTCGACGAGACCACCGTGTTCGGCAATCAGGCGCCGTTCTATTTCGACAACTCGGTGCTTGACATATACACCTCGCTTTTGGTGGGCGGTCAGGTGCACGTGATCCCGCCGAAGCTGTTCGCGTGGCCGGTGCCGCTGCTGAAGCATCTTGCCGAGCATAAGGTGAACCTGATTTTCTGGGTCCCGAGCGCGCTTGTGGCCGTGGCCAATCTGAAGGCCCTCGCCAAGGTCGACCTCTCGAACATCTCGCACGTGCTGTTCGCCGGCGAGGCGATGCCCGCCAAGCAGCTGAACATGTGGCGCCGGGCAATTCCCGCGGCAACCTTCGCCAACCTCTACGGACCGACCGAGATCACCGATTGCTGCACCTATTTCATCGTGGACAGGGAGCTCTCCGACACCGCAACGGTGCCCATCGGCAATGCGTTCGTCAACTCCGATGTCTTGGTGCTCGACGAGAACGATCAGCTTGTGAGCCCCACCGACGTGAGCACGACCGGCGAGCTCTGCGTGCGCGGCTCGTCGCTGTCGCTGGGATACTACGGAAACCCGAAGAGAACCGCTGAGGCATTCGTGCAAAACCCCCTGAACGACAAGTATCCCGATATCATCTACCGAACCGGCGACCTGGTCAAATACAACCAGTTCGGCGAGATCGAGTTCCTGTCGCGCATCGATCACCAGATCAAGATCTCGGGCAACCGCGTCGAGCTCGGCGAGATCGAGGCAGCTGCCGTAGGCGTTGCGGGCGTCATGGAATGCTGCTGCATCTTCGACGAGAAGCGCGGGCAGCTCATGCTGGTCTATGCGGGGAAAGCCGACACGGAAGACGTGAGAGCGGGCATCGCGAACGCCGTGAGCCCCTACATGGTTCCGGCGCGCTACGAGCGCATCGCATCCATGCCGCACAATCTCAACGGGAAAATCGACCGCGCCGAAGCAGCGGCGCGATGCTTGGGAGCGGCAAAGTGAGCAACGAAGCGGGACACGCGGCCGCAAGGGCAGGCGATACGGCGGGCGGCGGCGTTGCGACAAGCGGCGGCGTTGAGGCGGCGAAGCCGGCCGAGGCGGCCGGCGCGAGCGCAGCGGCGAGCGCGGACGCGAACGGGGCCGAAGCGGCCGGCGCGAGCACGCACTGGGCCGAGGGCCTTGCCCCCGTCGAGTCCTACGCGCGCTACCGCGAGATCACGCGCGCTGCCCGAAAGCGTTTCGGCCGCGGCATCGGGAACTGCACGCTGATGCCCGCGGAGGCGAAGGAGCTTGCCGAAGCGGGCCTGCTCAGCTACGCGGCATGCGATGATGCGCTGTTCCTGCTCAGATCGCGCCCCGACTACGACCAGCTGTATTTCACGATCGCCGACCACGTTGCCGGTGGCACCGAAAGCGTCGTCGACCACGTTGCCACCTCCGCCGCCGACCGCACCGCCAACGGCGACGCCACCCGCACCGCCGGCGCGGTCGCTGCCGAGACCGCCGAGACCGTGGCAGATCAACCCGACGGCAAGCGCCGCAAAATCAAGAACGCCCAGCGAGCAACGGCGTCCGATCTGATGCGCGAGCTCATCTTGAAGCGCGCGGGCGCGCGGGCCGTGGTATGCGAGCTGCCGTACTTCATGCAAGCCGAAGACCATGAAGCCGACGTGCGCCCTTGCGCAAATCTGCCCGAAGCCACCGCTTCGGCAATGGCGTTCTTAGAATCGGCAGGCTTTTCCATCAGGCGTACAAGCGCGCGCTACGCCGCTGTGGCCGGGACGCGCATAAGCGCGACGCCGACGACCGAGGTCGCTGCTTTGCCGATCGCGCTGCGCGATGAGGGCCTGAGCCTTGTTCGCGAGCATTTCGATATCTATTGCGATTACATCCCCCGCGAAGAGGAATGGGACGACGCTCTTGCCGAGGGGCGCGTGATCGCGATCACCGCGACGAGAGAGGCCGACGAGCACGAGACGGACGGGCGCGAGGCCCGCGACCGCCACCCACTCGACCAAAACATACGCGAAACCCAGCCTTCGCCCGCCTCCGGCCAAAACATCGTCGGGCTGCTTCACTACGACGTTGACGGCGACTCCTCCGAGCTTCGCCACCTTATCGTGTCCCCCGCCCATCGGGGCCGCGGCGCGGCCGGCAAGCTCGTCACGACGTATCTCGAACATTGCGCGCGATGCGGGCTGCGCAGCTATCTTTGGATGCGGGTGGGCAACGATACGGCGCTGCATGTTTACGAACGATGCGGCTACACGTATGATGGCGTGCAGGCAATTGAAATGATCGCTATCCCAAAGGAGTGTTGAATGGAAGAGAAAATTGCGGCGATTCTCGAGGAAATCCGCCCCGGCGCCACATCCGAAACCGGCGGCAACCTGGTAAACGACGGCATGCTCGACTCGCTCGGCATCGTCACGCTGGTGGCGAACCTCGAGGACGCCTTCGACGTCGAGATCGATCCAGACGATATCGTTCCCGAGAATTTCGCCAGCATCGAAACCATCGCCGAAATGGTGAAACGCTCCGCTTAAGGGGCGCCGGCCAGGCGAATGCGAATGCCAGCTGAGGGCGGCATTCGGAAAACAGCGCGCCTAGCGGCGCTTCCCATTCGGGGCGTGAGCGAAAGCTTGCGCCTTTTGCGGGAGCGTCCAAAGGCGCGCTTGCTGTGTCCGGGCCGCTGCCTCCGGGCTTCCGGCAAATGCCCGCCAGCTCCGGGCGCCATCAATGGCCGCATCCTCCAGGCCGCCAGCTTCAGCCCGCAAGCCCAAGCCACCGGCGGCCGCCCCCTGTTCGCTAATCGTTCGACATGGACGTCGCCGCGCAAACCACCGTCTCGGCCAAATCCTCGCTCAGGGCCCCGGTATTGCCGACGGCATAGCAGACATTGCGCTCGAGATCGATGTCGCCGGCCTTTTCGGCCAGCAGTTCCAAAACACTCGAGCAGTTCTTATAGGGCTCCTGCACCAGCAAAACGACCGATCCGCACTTCGCCGCGCACGTTGCGGCCACCAGGGCATCGGCGTAACTTGAGCCCGACGCCACGGTGAAACCGGCGATCGCCAACCCCTTCTCAAGCGAATAGCGCGCTGCGGCAACGCATGTTTCGTAGCTGCTGTTGCCGGAAATGCGCCGCGCATCGTAGATGCCGCATTTCGAGGGAACCTTCGAGTCGACCGACTTATCCCCGCCCACGATGAGCATCCTCGAGAAAGCACCCCGCCAAGGAGGACGCCGAGAGCGCATCGGGAACGCCTCGCCAGAGACGAGGACGGCAACGTCGGAGGCGTCCCAGGTATCCAGAACCGCTTCCCTCATGGTGTCGTATCGAGAAGATCCCGCATAGCGCACGAGACGGTGCATCATGGACCGATAGCAATGCATGGAATTATCCGCGGGAGGATTGTCGAACAGCGCCGAGGCGGAATGATAGCCAACCGCGTAACGACCCTTTTGGGGATCGAACGACTTGTATTCGTTGAAGGAATTCAAAAAGGACTGGTACCCGTCGGGCGCCGCGGCATCGCAGGACACGTGCTTGAGCGCGGGCGAGCCGTTTTCAAGGTAGCCATCGTAGGCGTAAGGCTCGACGAACAGATCGAGCTTGCCGATTTTGCCGTCTGACTGCAAACGGGTCGCCGCGCGGCCAGGCCGATGATGATCGCAGTGCTGCGTCGGCCCCGTCAACGGCGAGATCAGGCCGACCTTCGCATTCGGGAAGCGCTCGAGATAGTAGCTCAAGATCTTGGTCGCAGAATCCTCGTCAAGATGGGTGTCCTTGACGCGCTCGGTCCCTTCCCCATCGCCATTGATGTGGACGTTTTCAGCGGGAACCCCCAGCGCGATGCAGCTACGGCGAAACTCGTCGTCCCGCGCCGCCGTGACCTGCTCCGGGGTGAGCGCATAGGTGTGCACGGTGTTGCACAGATGGCAGAAGGTGCCATCATTGAGCTCTTCGCGCGCGATCGTGGCGCTGCCGTCGGTGCACAGCACGACATGCACGTCGCGCCCATCGGCGACATCCGCCAAGATGCCTGCAGCGAACACGAGCGATTCGTCATCCTGGTGAGGCGAAAATCACAGCAAGGTGCTCGAATCCGCAAGTGACGCTGCTTCAGCAGAGCCATTCGCGCCCGCGTTTTCATGCGCGGCAGCCTCGCCGACACCGCCCAAGGTATCTGACACGCTTTTCGCCGCGAAGAGCCCGCCGGCCGCCACGGCGGCGGTCAAGCAGGTAGCACCCGCGATGAAAACCCGACGAGAGATGACGTGTTCGCCATTCACCAGAATGCTCACGTCCGATCTGAGATGAAGTAAAGTCCGCCGTTTATGCGCTCAGGAGCCTTAAGGGGCTGTGCCGCCCTGGCCCCCTGAGCACCCGGACATTCTATCGCTTGATCGGGGGGAATCGCCGAGCGCGAAAGACGCCCACGGAATAAAGCGAAAACGCCAAAATCAGCAGGCGTTATCCGCTCATCATCCGAACCCCATCATTTCATCCTCCAATCATCCTCGGCAAACAAGTGAAGAATCCCAGCCTGTTGCAAAAGCGGGGCCGAACGCAAGAAAGCGCAGGCTGAAAGGCGAAATTGCAATAACCATTTAACTCAGGAAAGTCTTTGCATACTGCAAGGTCGACTGCTATGGTTGGTCCCATCACGCTGGGGGGGTGAAGCCCGAGCAGGCAAAGACCATGGCCAGAAAACTCCTCTGCCTCTCCTAGCCT
The DNA here is from genome assembly GCA_963639885.1 of bacterium. Lineage (GTDB taxonomy): Bacteria > Actinomycetota > Coriobacteriia > Coriobacteriales > Eggerthellaceae > Senegalimassilia. The sequence continues at coordinate 5,310 of CAVHXL010000041.1, forward strand.
CAAATGCGGCAAAAGCTGGGAAGGGGACATGAACAACCCCCATCCGGACGAACACGCGCTTCAGCCAGCAAACAAACACCCACACCAGTCAAAACGCCAACAACAAAAAAGGTGCGAGCCTGCGCTCGCACCTTGGAATACCCTCTCGCGAGGGTCAGCGTCTCCGCATCCTATTCGGCCAACTGCCGCAGAACGTATTGCAGGATGCCCCCGTTGGCGAAGTACTTGCCCTCGGTCGGCGTGTCGACACGCACCGTCGCCTTGAACGAGACCGTTTCCCCATCGGGCCTGGCGGCCTTCACGTCAACTACCGACGGCGAAGGCAAGCCCTTGGAGAAATCGATCGCCCCGACCGTGTACAGCTCGGTGCCGTCAAGGCCGAGCGACTCGGCGCTTTGGCCTTCGGCGAACTGCAGCGGCAGCACGCCCATGCCGATAAGGTTCGAACGATGAATGCGCTCGAAGCTCTCCGCGATGGCCGCGCGCACGCCGAGCAGCATCGGCCCCTTCGCAGCCCAGTCGCGCGAACTGCCCGAACCGTACATCTTGCCCGCAACCACCACGGTCGGCGTCCCGGATTCCCGATAGCCCATCGCGGCGTCGAACAGCGGCGCAACCTCTCCCGTGGCGAAATCGCGCGTCCAGCCGCCTTTCCTTCCCTCGGCCAGCTTGTTCGCCAGCTTCACGTTGGCGAAGGTGCCGCGCATCATCACCTCGTGATTGCCGCGGCGCGCGCCGTAGGTGTTGAAGTCGCACGGTGCCACACCGCGCTCGATCAGGTATTTCGCCGCCGGGGAATCAGCGGCGATGGATCCTGCCGGCGAGATATGGTCCGTGGTGATGAAGTCGCCCAAAAACGCCAGGGCGCGTGCGTTCTCGATGGGAGCCGCCGGCTCGGGGAGCTTGCCCATGCCGTCGAAATACGGCGCGCGGCGCACGTAGGTGGACGCTTCATACCAATCGAACGTCGCGGAGGGCTCGCTGCCGAGCTGCTGCCAGGCCGCATCGCCATCGTACATGCCGCGCGCGCCCTCCTCGTAGAGCTCCTCGGTGGCGAAACGGGCCAGCAGCTCGTCAACCTCGGCGTTGCTCGGCCAGATATCGGCGAGCATGACGGGGGCGCCATCGGCGCGCTTGCCCAGCTCGGCGCTCGTAAGATCGACATCCATCGTGCCCGCGAGCGAGTACGCGATGACCGTCGCCGGGGCGCCCAGGTAGTTTTGCGAAACGTCCGGGGAGATGCGTCCCTCGAAGTTGCGGTTGCCGGACAAGACGCTCGCAAGCTCGATATCGTCGGAGACCTCGTGCATGCCGTCGAACACCGGACCCGAATTGCCGATGCAGCTCATGCAGCCAAATCCGCAGGTGTAAAACCCGAGCTCGCGAAGCCCGTCGGCCAAGCCCGCGCGCTCAAGGAGAAGCTCGGTGGCATGGCTGCCGGGCGCCAAGATGCACTTGACCCACGGCTTCGGGGAAAGCCCCGCCTCGGCGGCCTTTTTCGCCAGCAAGCCCGCCGCGAGCATCATCCGCGGGTCGGTCGCCGTCGTGCAGCTGGTCACCGCCGCGATGGCAAGCGCGCCATGGCCGAGTTCATAGGTCTGGTCACCGATTTTAACCGGCACACGTTTCTCCAGATCCAGCTTGCGATCGGCGCAGATCTCGCGGAAACGCTGCCCGGCCGATGCCAGGTCGATGCGATCGTGCGGACGCGAAGGACCGGCGATCGAGCGGACGACGCTGCCCAGATCGAGCTCGATCACATCAGCGTACACGCGCCCATCCGCGTCGTCGTTCCAGTAGCCCTGCGCCTTCGCATAGGCCTCGACGAGGGCGACCTCTTGTGCGCTACGCCCGGTCAGGCGCAGGTAATCAAGCGTCTGATCGTCAACCGGGAACAGCGTGGAGGTGGCTCCGTACTCGGGAGTCATGTTGGAGATGCAGGCGCGCTGCGTGGCCGACAGGCTGCCTACGCCCGGCCCGAAGCATTCGACGAAGCAGCCGACGACGCCCTTCGCGCGCAGGATCTTCGCGAACGTAAGCGCCACATCCATGGCGGTTACGCCCTCGGAAAGCGCGCCCGTGAGGTGCATGCCGTAAACCTTCGGCACGAGCGTCGTGATCGGCTGGCCCAGCGCCGCGGCCTCGGCCTCGATGCCGCCGACACCCCAGCCGAGCACGCCGATGCCGTTGGCCGTGGGAGTGTGGCTGTCGGTGCCCACCAGCGTGTCGAAGTACACGGTCGGGTTCTCCCCTTCCGGGGTGGGCACCCCGGCGGCGGTCGAGGTCATCGCCACATGGGCGAACTTCTCGATGTTGAGCTGATGGCAGATGCCGGCCCCGGGCGGGACGATGCGCACGTTCTCGAAGGACTTCTGCGCCCACTTCAAGAAGTTGTAGCGCTCGGAGTTGCGATGGAACTCCAGCTCCATGTTCTTCTCCATGGCGCACGCGCACCCGGCCTGATCGGCGATAACGGAATGGTCGATGACCAGGTCGCACGGGATCTGCGGGTTGATCTTGGCGGGATCGCCGCCCAAGGCCTTGCAAGCCTCGCGCATGACGGCGAAATCGACAAACACCGGCACGCCGGTGAAGTCCTGGAACAGGACGCGCGCGGGGCTGAACTCCACCTCGCTTCCCACCTCACCCGCGCTGCCGGCGGCGACGACGCGCCCGGCAAGCTCATCGGCGTCCTCAGGCGTCACCGCGTTGCGCAGGATGTTCTCGAGCAGCACCTTGAGCGCATACGGCAGCTTATCCGAACCGCTCACGCCGGAAACCGGATAATAGGTGTAAGCGGCATCCCCCACGGAAAGCGTGGAGGCGAATTTCTCGTTTTTCATGACCTTCCCCCTCTAACAGCGCAATGGCGCCGGCGGATAAAGAAACGTTGCGAACAGAGGGAAGATAACCACTCGAAATTGCGACGACATAACGAGCCTGCGCGAAATCGACCAGCGGCATCCCTCTGCCGGCAACGTGACGAAAACCCCGTAAGGGCCGCTTACGAAAGCGATTTGATGGCAGCGACGAGCGTGTCGGTGAACTCGGCGCAGCTTGCCGCGGCGGCCGTCGAGCCCGTGGCCTTGCGGATATCGCCGGTCAGCACGCTGCCGTCAGCGTACACGGCGCGCACGGCGCGGCGGATGCGATCAGCCGTCTCAAGCTCGCCGAGATGGTCGAGCATCATGGCCGCGGACATGATCTCGGCCGTGGGGTTTGCCTTGTTCTGCCCCGCGATGTCGGGCGCGCTGCCATGAACGGCCTCGAAGACCGCATATTCCTTGCCGATGTTCGCACCCGGGGCGATACCGAGACCGCCCACCAGGCCGGCAGCCAGATCGGAGGCGATATCCCCGTACAGGTTGGGGAACACCACGACGTCGAACTGAGACGGGTCGATGACCATGTTCATGCAGAACGCGTCGATGATTCGGTCGTCGAAGGCGATCTTGCCCTCGTATTCCTTGGCGACCTCGCGCGCCTCGCGCAGAAACAGCCCGTCGGAATACTTCATGATGTTCGCCTTATGGGCGGCGGTGACCTTCTTGCGGCCGTGCTTCTGGGCGTAATCGAACGCATAGCGAACGATATCCTGGGTGGCCGAGATGGAGATCGGCTTGACCGAGATGCCCGAATCGGGGCGGATGATGCCGGCGCCCTCCTCGGCGCACAGCGAGATGAGCTTCTTGGCGCCCTCGGAGCCTTCCTCGAACTCGACGCCGGCGTAGAGGTCCTCGGAGTTCTCGCGCACGATGACCAGGTCAACGTCGTCGTAGCGTCCGCCGGCACCGGGCATCGAGACCACCGGGCGCAAGCACACGTACAGCTCGAGCGTCTTGCGCAGCGCCACGTTCACGCTGCGAAAACCGGTGCCGACCGGCGTGGTGCAAGGGCCCTTGATAGCAACCTTGTTGCGCTTGACGGCCTCGATGGTCTCCTCGGGCAGAGGAGTCCCCGTTTCCTCGGCGCATGCGGCGCCCGCGCGGGCGACCTCCCAGGCGATATCCGCACCGGCGGCCTCCACCACTTGCTGCATGGCAGCGGACGTTTCAAGGCCGATGCCGTCGCCGGGGATAAGCGTTACCGTGTGTTGAGCCATAAGGTTCTCCTCTCTGATGGGTAAAGAAAACAGGCTGCATCTTCGTGACGCAGCCTGATGGTTCATATGCTTTACTTGCCCTCGACGATGTCGATGACGACTTGGGCTTTGCGTTTGATCGACCCTTTGCCGTTGTTGGCGTCGAACGACATGCGCGCCACAAGCGCCTCCTTGACGGAATCGGAGAGCTTGCCCGCGGCAAAGTCGGTTACGGCCGCGATCATATCGTTGAACTCAACATCTCCGTGGTAGCACTGAATGGCCTCGTCGATGAGCGGCCAGCAACGCTCGGAGCGGTTCTCGGTCGTTTTGCCCCATGCGCACAGGAAGCGCATGGCGGCCAGGCGCACGAATCCGCTTTCCTCGTCGAACAGGGCCGTTTCCGCACCGGGCAGCGCCTTCTCACAGGCGCGCGGCTCGCACGGCACCAAAAACGTCAGGATATCCAAGCACTCCCAGCGCGTTTGCGCCTCGGGGCGATTAAGGGCCGCGATGATGTTGGACGTGTAAGGCGCGATGAGGTTCACGCTGTTCGCGGCAACGTAGGCGAGCACGGCCGCCGAGCCCTGGCGCTGTCGACGAGAAGTGCTTCCCAGCAGCTCGACGAGCAGCGAGAGCTTCTCGGGATCGGCGATGGCGGCATCGCCCTGCGCCTTCACTTCATCGGAGATTGCGGACACGAGATCATCCCTTCCTACTGCGCATCCTCGGCGCGCAAATCGACGCCGAGCTCGGAAGCGACCAGGTCGAAGGCCGCGTCGATGGCCTTGTCCATGTCGTAGTACTTGTAACCGCCCAAGCGGCCGGCGAACACGACGTCGCCCTCCTGCTTGGCCAGCTCGACGTACTGCTCGTAGAGCTTGGAGTTGCGCTCGTCGTTGATCGGGTAATACGGCTCGTCACCGGGCTTCCAATCGGCGGGGTACTCGCGCGTGATGACCGACACGGGGCTTTCCTGCTTCTCGAAATGCTTGTGCTCGATGATGCGCGTGAACGGCACCTCGCGCTCGGTGTAGTTGACCACCGCGTTACCCTGCCAATTCTCGCAGTCGACTGTTTCGGTTTCGAAACGAAGGCTGCGATACTCCAGCGTTCCCAGCTTGAAGTCGAAGTACTCGTCGATGGGGCCGCAATAGATGGTCCGATCGGCGATGCCGGGGTTGGCGGCGACGAATTCGCGATACTCGGTTTCGAGCAGGATCTCGGTCGTGCCGAACATGCGCTCCACCATGGCGGTGTAGCCGCCCATCGGGATGCCCTGGAAGCGGTCGTTGAAGTAGTTGTTGTCGTAGATGAAGCGCACGGGCAGGCGCTTGATGATGCTCGGCGGAAGCTCGGTGCAGCTGCGGCCCCACTGCTTTTCCGTGTAGCCCTTGATAAGCTTCTCGAACACGTCCTTGCCGATGAGGGAAAGGGCCTGCTCCTCAAGGTTGGAGGGCTCGCCTTCGCCGATCTGCTCGGCGGCTTCGGCCTTCTGGCGCTCGATGATCTCCTTGGCTTCGGCCGGGGTCTTGATGCCCCACATCTTGGAGAAGGTGTTCATGTTGAACGGCAGGTTGTACAGCTCGTCCTTGTAACGCGCGACGGGGCTGTTCACGTAATTGTTGAACTCGCAGAACCGGTTCACGTAGTCCCACACGGGGCGCAGCGAGGTATGGAAGATGTGCGCGCCGTAACGATGGACGTTGATGCCCTGAACATCCTCGGTGTAGATGTTGCCGGCGATATGGTTGCGGCGGTCGATTACCAGGCAGGTCTTGCCGAGCTTGGCGGCCTCGTGGCAGAAGACGGCCGAGGAGATGCCGGCGCCGACGACCAGGTAGTCGTAATGGGACTGGTTCATGGGATAACCCCTATCTTGATGTCGATCGTTGCTGTCTTGCAAAATATGGTACCAAACGCCGCCGGGCGCGAGGCTATGCGGGCGCATACTCAACAGATAATGAACAGCTATGCGCCCCTATTTGCCCTGATATGCGTAGGTTGGAAGATGGGATCCGCAATGGCCGATGACCAAAAGGCGCTTCGCATGGTCGGGGAAGAAGTGCACGCGCAATGTTGCCTGGCCCTCGCTTGAGCGCCCCTTCACGTGCGCCGACATGTCCTCCGTGCGACCCTCGTAGGAAACCTTGCGCAGGCGCATGAGGGCGGGATCCTTCTGCGTCATGGGGCCCTCGCTCATGGCGATGCGCATGACGCTCCTCTCCTCGAAACGCGCCGGGATATCCACCGATTCGTCGCCGAAAACGAGCGGCCATAAGACCACGGCCATGTCGCGCAACGCCGTCCACGTCTCGCGCACGTCACCCCCATCGAAGTCACGAGCCGAACGTATAGCCTGGTCAAGGACGAGAAGCCGTTCGGGAAACGCCTGCTTCGCAAGCTGCAGGGCCTCTAAAGGCGTCTGCGGGATCTCAAGCGCATCGAACAGGCCGGCGCGCGTGCGCGCGGCGGCAGCGTCGGCCTGCGCTCGAGTGGCTTTCTGCTCGGCGAAGCTGAGATTGTGCGCGAGCGTGGCCGTCTTCGACACCATCGACGAGATCATGCCCTGCTCTTTGGACAGCTGGGCGCCTTGGGCGTTGAAGGCCGCGAGCAGGTCGGCGTGCTCCTGCTTCATCCCCTCGATGCGCTGCTCGAGCGCGCGCACGCGAGCCTCGGCGTCGGCGGCGCGTTTCTTGATGGCCGGCAGGTTTTGGATATCGCGCTGGCGCTCGGCGGCCTCACGCTCGGCCGCCTCACGCTTGGCGGCCGCTTGAAGCGCCTGCTCGCGTTCGCGCTCGGCTGCCGCCTCTTCTTGCGCTAGACGCTCCTCCTCGCGCGCAAGGTCCTCGGCGCGCGCCTCGTCGATCTCCGCCTGACGCCGCTGCTCCAGCCGGCGGTCGACCTCGCCCTCGGCGAACGCGATGAAGGTGCGGATGCCGGTGTCGTCGCATTCCCGCACGTCGAGCGCATCGGTGAGCACCATGGCGAAGAGCTTGTCGAGAAGCGGAGCCGTCTCAAGCCAGGCGGTCTCGTTGATCCAGCTGTAAGCTCCCGGCTCGCTGGGATTGTCCAGGGGCGTTTTCGCGAGCACCTGATCGCGTTGGCGGCATCCCGCGTCAAACGATCCGGTCGTATAGTAAAGAGGCACGCTGACCAGGTCGAACCGGTCACCCTTTTCCATAAGGATGTCGTAGAGCACCACGAGCTGCTTGTCGATCGTGGTCATGTGCATGAGCGCGCCGACGACGGGCAGGTCCTCGACGGGGGACGGGATGTTCGCCAGACGCAGATCGACGCAAACGCAGCGGCCCGTCAAAACCCCGAAGATGGCGCCCATGGGAAAGCCCATCTGAACGCTTGTCGTGCGGGCGGAGCGCGCCGCGTCCTCGGTGACGACGACGAACGTGCTCGCGTAGTCCCAAAGCGCCATCGTGGTGGGACCGCCGATGTAGCGCGGGGGGCGGCTTGGGCGCTTCGCCTGCTTATGCGC
>CAVHXL010000042.1:0-12842 GCA_963639885.1 bacterium
TCAAGGTCGAGAAGAACCAGAAGCTCACGATCGAGATGAACGGCCATGAAATCCGTCGCACGGTCTACAACACGCCGTGGTGGTCCCAGTACGGGGAGCGCCACGCAATGGTGTTTCACCTCTACGAGAACGCCCAGCTCACGCTCACGGGCAACATGCAGCCCGAACACGAGTTCAGCTTCATGGGCTACAACCGCAACTCAACCAAGGTTGACATGACGACGACCTCGGGCGGTCTCATCACCAGCGGCGTCGGAGATGGCGAGTGCTACGGTGGTTTCTGGATGGAAGGCGACGGCGGCACCATCACGCTCGAAGGCGTGACGGCTGCGGGCCTCTCCTCGCCGGACACCGGCTTCTTCGTCGAGGGCAAGAACTGCACCATCAACCTTAAGAACGCGAGCGTCGACAACAACTACAGCACGCAGAACGGCGGTGCCGCCTACGTTGCCGGCAAGTACTGCACCTTCAACCTTGACGCATCGACCATCAGCAACAACGGCTGCCATTTCAAGGGCGGCGCCATTTACTCCGCTGCCGGCGGGACCAGCGTCTACCTGAACAACGGCTCGAAGATCAATAACAACACCGCGTCCAACGACGGCGGCGGCATCTTCTTCTACCAGTCGTATTACAGGGTCATCTCCCCTGACAGGACGGGCGAGATGTCCGGTAACCGCACGGTTAACGGCGACTACCAATCCGGCGGCGGCGCCATCAGCATCACCGCCGTCATGCTTGGCACCAACGAGGGCCTCATCGAGGGCATCACCTTTACCAAGAACCGGTCGCTGAAGTGGTACGGCGGCGCCATCTTCACGCGCCAGGAGTACACGACGATTCGCGACTGCACGTTCACGGACAACTACGCCAAGAAACGCGGCGGCGCCATCGGCATCAATAACGACCTCGTCTTCATCGACGGTTGCACGATCACGGGCAACCAGGCCGACGAGTTCGCCGGTGGCGTGTACGTTTCCCAATGGTACAACGTGCATCTCTCCGGTCTGTTGAACATCACGGGCAACACCGGCGGGTCGAACATGGTTCCCGACGATCTGCATCTGTGGGCGCAGGAGTATGCGAACGAGGCCTACGGCATCGGCAACGTCGAAGAAGGCTCGAAGATCGGCATCTGCAACGACAAGGCCATCGACCACAAGCTTTTCAAGGACCTGACCAGGTATTACGAGGGCACCTTCTTCCTCAACAGGGACGGTTATCACCTCAGCTACAACGCCGAGGACGGCGAGCTGTGGCAGCGCGCGGGTGAGGTCGACTACGCCGTGACCATCAACGGTAACGGGTCCAACCGTTACGAGAAGGGATCCAACGTCACGGTCAACGGCATCTCCTCGGACAAGAGCAAGGTCTTCATGTACTGGTCGACCACGAGCACGACGGGCCTGCAGCCGATCGACTCCTATATCGCCGACCCGTACAACCCGGTTCTGAGCTTTACCATGCCTCAGAACGACGTCCATCTCGTCGCGGTCTATGGCAGCAAGCTCAACGAAGCCCAGCTGTACGTGACGACGCCCCAGGTCGGCCAGAAGTTCCCGACCGCGGGTACGCTGAAGTGGCCGAACGCGATCGGGACCATCTCTCAGGCGAGCATTCCGTTGGCCTGGTATGAAGTTGGGGAGAGCGGCAAGCTGACCCCCGTTACCGGCAAGGCTCGCGATGGCAAGGACTATGTGGCTTACGCGATCGCGCGCGAGGATCAGAGCAGGATCCCCGTGTTCGACCCGTCGCTCACAAGCAAGACGCTGGCTCAGTACGTCGATAACGTGCAAACCGGCAACGTGGCGAGCGCTTCGGTCGACTCCAAAACCGGCACGTTGACGCTCGTGACCACGAAGATCCATGTTGGCGGCGACGAGATCGTGTCGGCCGACACGGGTACCGTGACCGTTGCGCTCAAGACCGGCTCGGCGCTGCCTGCCGCAGACGACGACACCCAGGCCGCCGCGCTCGCCGCGACCTTCGGCGACGAATCCGCGCAGGATGGCGGCGTCTCGGATGATTGGGACGGCGACAGCATCGTGGTCACCTACACCAAGGGTTCCGACGCGACGGTGGTGGCTCCTGAGCGCGAGGGTTACCTCTTCAATCACTGGGAGAAGGTCCCCGAGGGCTATGCTTATGATGACGAGCTCGGCACCGTGACCATCGACGATGCGGACGAGGACAACATCGATCTCATCGCTGTATACACACCGGTTGTGACCGAGGTCAACCTTGGCCTGTCCGCCCCGGTAGCGGGTGAGGGTTTGGCATCGAGCATGAGCGGGCTTGTGATGACGGCCTCCAACGGCACGACGTACGATCTGGCGAAGATCTTCGGTGACGAGAGCGGCAAGCTTGCCGTGAACTGGTCTCCCGACCTCACGAGCGGCCGCGCAAGCTACCATACCTCCTATACCGCCCGTATCGATCTGGGCACCGCCAAGGATGATGACGGCGAGATCGTCGACGTGGACAAGATCCTTTCGCCCAACGTCGAGGTGAAGCTCGCCGGCGAGCAGGCTGACGGTGTGGTTGCCGGCTTCCTCATCGAGGACGATGAGCTCTACCTGTGCATCACCTTCCCGGAAACCGGCTCCCTGAAGCTTGCCAAGGTGGCGCAGCTCGATGATGTGGAGCTGGGTTTCGATGAGGCGAGCGCTCGCCAATCGGCTCAGGAATCGTACCTGGATGGCCAAAACCACTGGCAGCTGCCCAAATCGACGACGATCACGCTGAACGACGGGACGCAGATCGAGGCGGAAATCGCCTGGGATATCCCGACCGGCTTCGATTCGAACAAATTGGTGGCTCAGGAGTTCACCGTCGCGGGTTCGCTTGAGCTGCCGTCGTGGGTTGAGGCGGGCGACGTTTCGACCGATGTGTCGGCGACCGTGAAGGTTAGCGCGCCTGAGATCGCCCCGGAGCTGCTGTTCCCGGATGTCGACTACACGGAGAAGAGCTGGTATGCGGCGAGCGTGCTGTATTGCACCTCCAATGGCCTGATCCATGGCTATGACGATGGGCGCTTCGGCAGGCGCTTCGGCACGGGCGACAAGATGTCGCGCGCGCAGCTCGCGACCATCCTTTGGCGCCATGCCTGTCCCACCGAGTCGTCCGAGTACGACGGCGTGAAGGACGAAACGGTGGGAACCGAAGTCGTTGACGGCATCAAGGACGCTCAGTACTACACGGCCGCGGCGAATTGGGCTGTCGAGCATCGTGTGATCGAGGGCTTCGAGCGCGACGGCCAAGCCAAGCGTGATTTCGCTCCCGATGAGGATTTGACCTTTGAGCAGCTGATAAGGGTTATCGCGAATGCATCAGAGGCCGATTGGCGGACGTCTGACCTTTCCGTCCTCGATGGTTTCGCCGATAAGGACGCCGTTTCCGATTGGGCCGCTCATGCGATGGCCTGGGCTGTTGAAAACGGCGTGGTCAAAGGGTGGGACAAAGGCACCGACCAGGCGCGTGAGCTGAAGCCCGGCGAAAAGGTTTCTCGTGAGAGGGCCGCGGTTGCTCTCGCGCGTGCGTTTAAGAATGGTACGATCGAATAGTCGACTGCCGCTGATTGCCGGTACCTGATCGAGCTGCCGGCACCTGCGGGCCGGTGCGTTCGAGCACCGGCCCGCGCTGTCTTTGGCGAAGGCCTATCCTGATTCACGAAAGGTTACCGAACCATGCACCGCATTCTTTTCATATGCCACGGCAACATCTGCCGGTCCACGATGGCCCAGTTCGTCATGCAGGATTTGGTAACGCGCGCCGGCTTGTCCGCCGATTTTGCGATCGATTCGGCTGCTACCACCAATGACGAGATCGGTAGCGGGCCTCATCATGGCACCGTTCGCAAGCTTGCCGAGGTTGGCGTGCCGTTGGTGGAGCACCGTGCGCGCAAGGTTCGCCGCGATGAGTACAAGGCGTGGGACTACCTTGTCTTCATGGATGACGAGAACGCGCGCCATCTGCATCGCATCTTCGGGGGCGATCCGGAAGGGAAGCTCGTTCGCTTGCTCGCGTTCTCGCCTGGTGGCGAACTTGTTGACGCGGAGGGATCCGTTTTGCCGCATGCGCATGATGCCGCGGTGCTCAAAGCCGCAAGCGACAAGGCCGACGACGTTGCCGATCCTTGGTTCACCGGCAATTTCGACGATACCTACCGCGATGTCCTTGCGGGCTGCACCGGCTTGCTTGCGTGGCTGAGCGCTCGCTGAGAGGTTGGCGGCAGGGTGCTCGGCTGGTGAATTCGAAGGGCTCCCGTGCACGCAAAAAGGACGTTAGGAAAGGGTTGGGCTATGGTTCTGACGGACAACGTGGCTGGTGCGGGAGTCGCAGATGCCGATGAGAATGCGTCCGACTCGGCGAATCGCCCCGCCGCGCAGGGAGCGGCCTCGCGGCAGTTCGTCGCGGCGGACTGCCAGCCTACCGTTTCGTGCACGCTGATAACGGGGGCTACGGGTGGTATCGGGCGTGAGCTGGCCCGCGAGTTCGCTCGCGCGGGTTGCTCGTTGGCGCTTGTTGGCCGCTCGGGCGATAAGCTCCGGGCGCAAGCAGCTGAGCTTTCCAGCGAGTTCGGGATAGCGACGTACACGTTCGTCGCCGACTTCGCCGAACCGGGCGCGACCGACATGTTGGTCGATCGGATTCAAGCGGCGGGACTTGTGGTTGAAACGCTTGTGAACAATGCCGGGTTCGGCTACGATGCCCCGTTTGCGCAAAGCGACTTGAGACGCCAGCGCGCACTCGTGCAGACCAACGATATGGCGCTTATGGACCTCTGCTATGCATTCGCGCCCGATATGGCGGCTCGGGGGCATGGCGGCATACTCAACGTCGCGAGCGTTGCCGGCTTCGTCCCGGGACCCTATATGGCAACGTACTATGCTTCGAAGGCGTTCGTTCAGTCGTTTTCCCAAGCGCTACGCATGGAGTTGAAGCCTTACGGCGTTCATGTGACCGCGCTGTGCCCCGGCCCGGTTCGTACGCCGTTTTGGGAGAACGCCGATGCGGGCTCCATCGCGCTTGCGCGCCTTACCGTCGAGGCGCCGCGCGTCGCCCGGGCGGCGGTTCGGGCGCTCGGCGCGAATAAGCCGCTGTGCTGTCCGGGACTGCTGGCAAAGGGAATCGTCGTCGGCAGCAGGTTCATCCCGCGAACCTGGGCCGCACGTGCGGCGGCGACGTTGCAGAAGAAGTAACGGCTGCGGGAACGCGCCCCGCCTCCTGCAGTCTCCGGCTTTCAGCCTTCTAAGCGCGTTGCTTGCCGGTGAAGCTTTCCACGTCGATGCAGTAGATGTCGCAACGGGCGAGCGCTTGGTCGGTGAAGCCCGGCTCGGCTTCGGGTGCCAGGTGCGCCATGATGCGCGAAAGCCCATAGCGCTTCATATCGGCGCTTTGAATCTTGTGCACGGTGCCAACGCCCATGATCGAACGATACGCATACGAATAAGCGCAGGCGAACGTGCCGGTGATGACGCCGTCCTGAACGTCCATCTCGATAGCGACGCGCGGGCTGCGGGCGAAGGCGTCCGATTTGCGCCCGGCTGTCGCCGAATGCACCCAAAGCGCCAAGCGCGGCTCGCCGACGCCGTCTTTGGGATCTGCCCAGTCGTACCCGAAGCTCATGGGCACGATGAACGGCCCTTCCTCGTCAGCTAAGGCGACACGCACGGTTTGGCACGCATCGACGATGGCGTGCAATTGGGTGGCGCTTCTGACTTCGCGACCCGTGAGGCGCATGGGGCGACGGGATGGGGCGGCTTGCTTCTCGGTGCTGGTTTCTTCCACGGGCTCTTCCTTCGATCGGTTTTCCTCATGGTACGGCGTAACGCGGGGCTGGAAGGCGTCAACGATAAAGCAACAAAATGAAAACCGCCGGAATCGCTCGTTGAAATTTTTGCGATGGTCTCTCTAGAATACTTATTACGATTGCCGTTTCGCGCGGGACCATAAGCGCAGGGGCGGTGCCCTACATGGGCGGCAGTCGGTCGATATGGGAGCATTCTATGAGCACGTTTGATACCGCCGCGCAGTCGGGCAATCACCTTGAGGCAAGCAACGACGCAGTCGAGAGCGCCTCTTCATCCGTAAATGAGCAGGTTACGAAGGATTTGCCGAACCTTAAGGGAACGAGCATCCCGGCTGGGAGCGGGCGACGTTGCAACGTGGGCCTCGATGTCGGCTCCACCACGACCAAGGCCGTCGTCATCGATGCGGAAACGGACGAAACGCTCTTCTCGGTATATCGCCGCCACCATGCCCATCAGGCGGAAAGCCTCTCTCGGGTCCTGCAGGAAGTCGCGCAGCGCTTTCCCGGAAGGCGCTTCTCGGTTGCGATGAGCGGATCGGGCGGTAAGGCGATCGCGGAGTTTTTGGATCTTCCCTATGTGCAAGAGGTCGTTGCGAACGCCATCGCCGTTGCGCGGGCTTATCCGCAAACGCGCTGCGCCATAGAGCTTGGCGGCCAGGATGCGAAGATGATCTTTTTCGAGCAAGATTCGCAGACGGGCCAGTTGAACGTGTCCGACATGCGCATGAACGGCAGCTGCGCCGGAGGGACGGGCGCTTTCATCGACGAGATCGCGACGCTTCTGGAAGTGCCGGTGGAGAAGCTCGATGAGCTTGCTGCCGCAGGTACCGTGGTGCATAGCATTTCGGGTCGCTGCGGAGTGTACGCGAAAACGGACATCCAGCCCTTGCTCAACCAAGGAGCCAGCAAGGCGGATATCGCGCTGTCGACGTTTCACGCCATCGCCAAGCAGACGATCGGCGGCCTGGCGCAGGGTCTCGACATCAATCCGCCGGTCATCTTCGAGGGCGGGCCGCTCACTTTCAATCGCACGCTGGTTCGCGTATTCGCTGAGCGCCTGGGGTTCTCAGGCGAGCAGATAATCATCCCGGAAAACCCGGAGACGATCGTGGCGCGCGGTGCGGCGCTATCGCTTTCGGGGCTTTTGGCATCCGATCGCGGCGACGTGGATCTCGCGCAGCTGATCGACGCCTTGAGCCAGGCGCCCGCCGCGCTCGCATCGCAGTCGACCTCGGGTAAGCCCTTCTTCGAGACCGAGGATGCCCGCCGTGCCTTCGATCAGCGCCACACGCTGCCCGAAGTCCCGGTTTTGCGCCCGCGAAGCGGAGAAGTGGTGCGTGCGTATTTGGGCATCGACTCAGGTTCGACCACCACGAAGTTCGTGCTCATCGATGAGGCGGAGAACGTCATCGAGGCTTTTTACGCGTCGAACGAGGGGGAACCGCTCGATATCGCGCGTGAGGCCTTAAGCGCGCTGAATCGTCGCGTCAAGGATGCGGGCGCGCGGCTTGAGGTCCTCGGGGTGGGCACGACCGGCTATGGCGAGGCCTTGTTCGGGAAGGCGTTGCATGCCGACGTGCACATGGTGGAGACGGTGGCGCATGAGGTCGCGGCGGCGAAGTACGTGCCTGATGTGTCGTTCATCCTCGATATCGGCGGTCAGGACATGAAGGCCATTTGGGTTGATGACGGCGTGGTCACCGACATCCTGGTCAATGAGGCCTGTTCGTCGGGTTGCGGGTCGTTTCTCGGCAGTTTCGCGAAATCGCTCGGGATGGACGTGCGCGACATCGCCGATGCGGCGTTCCGGGCGCAGAATCCCGCCGTGCTGGGAAGCCGCTGCACCGTCTTCATGAACTCGAGCGTGGTGACCGAGCAGAAAAATGGCAAGACCCCCGATGACATCATGGCGGGTTTGTGCCGCTCGATCATCGAGAACGTGTTCACCAAGGTCGTTCGCATCTCGAACACCGATGAGCTGGGCAGCAGGATCGTGGTGCAGGGCGGCACGTTCCAAAACGATGCCGTGCTCGCGGCTTTCGAGCAGTACGTGGGCAAAGAGGTCGTGCGCGCCCCGTATCCGGGTCTCATGGGCGCGATCGGTGCGGCGTTGCTGGCCAAACGGCACCAGGAAGAGCCTGCGGACCGGCAGCAGCCCGTATCGACCTTCATCGGCTTTGACGCCCTTGAGGATTTCAGCTACACGCAGGAGTCGAACGTCACCTGCCCCTTCTGCGCGAATGCCTGCCAGCGAACCGTCGTCATGTTCAATGATGGCACAGCCTCTATCACGGGGAATCGCTGCGAGCGCGGGCAGGTGCTCGGCGACCCGCACGATCCTGAGGTTCGCCGCGCTTTGCGCGCGGCGGCGCAGGAGGCGGGATGCGGCGAGAACCTGTTCGATCTTCGCCAAAAGCTGCTGTTCGCCGATTATCCGGCGGAATGCGCCAAAGGACGAAGCGAGGTTATCGGCCTTCCGCGCGTGCTGGGCGTATGGGATCGCGCGCCGTTTTGGACGACGCTTCTGCGCGCGCTCGGCTTCACGGTGGTCCTGTCCGATCTGAGCACCCGCGCGATGTACGAGGAGGGCCTTTCCGCGGTGACGTCGGATACGGTGTGCTTCCCGGCGAAGCTTGTGCATGGGCATATCCGCAATCTGGCCGCAAAAGGGGTCGATCGCATCTTCATGCCCATCCTGACCACCGTTTCGTCCGAGAACCAGGCCTCTACCAGCGAATCCATGTGCGCGGTGGTGAAGGGCTATGCGCTTGTCGTGCAAAACTCCGACAATCCTTGCGACCGGTTCGGCATCCCCTTTGACAACCCGCTGTTCCATTGGTACACGGCGGCTGATTGCGAACGGCAGCTGGCGGACTATTTCGAGAACTCCTTCGGCATCGATGGGGGCGAGACCAAGCGCGCGATCGGCCTTGCGCGCGATGCCATGGACAGCTTCCACGAGCAGTTGACCGAGGCGGGCCGTGCGGCCATCGAGGCGGCACGTGATCGGGGGAGCTACGCAGTCGTCTTGGGCTCGCGGCCCTACCACAACGATCCGCTGGTGAACCACGACGTGCCGGGCATGCTCGCAGCGCAGGGCGCGGCCGTGCTTCCGCCCGATGCCGTTCCCGGCGTCAACGACGTCGATCTGTCGAACAGCCGCATCGATATCGTGAACAACTTCCATGCCCGCATGCTGGGGGCCGCGGTTTTGGCGGCGCAAAGCGACGACCTCGAGTTCGTGCAACTGGTGAGCTTCGGCTGCGGTCACGACGCATACCTCTCCGACGAGATCGTTCGCATGATGCATGAGATCGGCGGCAAAACGCCGCTCGTGCTGAAGGTTGACGAAAGCGATGCCGCGGGGCCGCTGCGCATCCGGATCCGGTCGTTCATCGAGACGGTCAACATGCGGCGAAAGGCGGCTCGCAAACGAGATATCCATGAGCTGCCCGATCCGTACCCGCAGAAGTTCACGCGCGCCGATCGGAAGCGCCGCGTTGTCCTGGTGCCGAACACCTCGCATGCGTTCTGCCGCCTGATGGCGGCCGTTTTCGCACGTCAAGGGCTTGAGACGGTGGCCTTGCCCATCGGCCGCGACGAGGCGATTCGCCTGGGCAAGAAGTATGTGCACAACGATATCTGTTTCCCCGCGCAAATCGTCATCGGCGAGGCGCTGGCCGAGCTTGAGAGCGGCAAGTACGACGACTGCGAGGTGGCGGTCGGGACGGGCAAGTACGTGGGCGACTGTCGCCTGACGCACTACGCGGCCTTGCTGCGCAAAGCCCTTGACGATTCAGGGCATGAGGATGTCCCCATCATCACGAACGACGATATCGACGCTCATAACATGCAGCCTGGTTGGAAGATGAACCTCGCATCGGCGGTTACCATCGCCTTCGCGCTTCCCATGATAGACGTGCTCGAGGAGCTGCTGCGCAAGATCCGCCCCTACGAGCTTGTCCTCGGCGCGGCGAACGAGGCGTTCGAGCGCGCTCTTGACCAGGTGATCGAGGGGATAGAGCGCGCCGGCGCACGTGGAGCCCGCGCGGGCTTCAAGCGTGCCATCGATATCATGGGAGGCGTCGAATACGATCGGTCGAATCCGCGCCCGACGGTGCTTATCGTGGGGGAGTACCTGCTGAATTTCCACCCGGGAGCCAACCACGACATCGAGGATTACCTGGAGCGCAACGGCTTCGAGATCATCGAGGCGCGCATGACCGACGTCATCCGCAAAACCTATTTCTACCAAGATGCCCAGGTTCGCGAATACCATGTCGACAAGCCCTTGTCCCAGAAGGCCTGGTATCGCGTGGCTAATCAGCTGTTCGATCTGGCGCACGACGCAACCGACCGCATCGCCGCAGGTCATCCTCTTTATGAGCCGGCAACGCGCATGGATGAGCTGGTGCGCGATTCCGACCCGATCATCCATCACACCTTCGATGCGGGCGAGGGCGTGCTTATTCCGGGCGAGATCATCCACCATGCGAAGCGCGGATGCCGCGCGTTCGTCATCTTGCAGCCGTTTGGGTGCCTACCCAATCATGTGGTGGGGCGCGGCGTCGCCAAGCGGCTGAAGGCGATGTTCCCGGATGCGCAGATCTTGCCGCTCGATTACGACCCCGACGTCAGCTTCGCGAATGTTGAGAACCGTCTTCAGATGCTGATCATGTCCGTGCGCGGGCAGGCGGCGGCTGTTGGGACGAATGAGCCGTCGGTGGCGGCTGCGGTGACGAGGGTTGACAAGGCGGCGCCTGCGGCTATGACCGAGCCGGTGGCCGGGGCGGGCGCAGGCGCGGCTGCGAGCGATGGGCTTGCCGCGGACGTTCGCGCGTGCGCGGCGGGTCTGGCGAGCATCGTTCGCGAGGCGTCCTCCTTCGCGACGTTCATTCGCGAGAATCTATCGGAAGACCTTTCGGCCAAACGGCGCGCGACCTGGTGCATGGACAACGCCGACAGGAACCTTTCGATGATAAACGCGGTGATCGACCGGGCGGGCGAGATCGCGCAGCAGGCTGGGCAGCTGGCGGAGCAAGCGCGCAAATCCGCGGGTGATCATGCTGATGGAACGGCGGATTGTTTCGCTGAGCTGGCCGTGCGCATTCGCGACATCGCCGGGGGCGTGCGCGCTCGGGCTTCCGAGTCGCTTGCCAACGGTTCCCGCCGATTCGAGAAGGTCGCAAGCATGGTTCAAGAGGACGATGTCGACGATGAGGCCGTCCAGAAGATGGTTGCCGAGGCGAAGGCCGAGGTGAGCGATCTGTCGAACGAGGCTGAGCGGCTGATCGTCGAGGTGAGGGCCGTTTTGAGCAACGTCGAACGTGCGACGGTGGATTCCGAGCGGAATGGCATGCTCGATCGGCGGGGGTGCTGAGGCCGGGCGGCCCGCCGGCGACGCTTTGCGCATCCCAGGTGGCGAGTCGTCTTGTCAGGGGGCTCGCCGCTCGCTCGGCCGCTTCGGCCGTTTTCGGCGTAGGCTTGAGGAGAACTGGTCGCGAAGGCGCCGTGTGCGCCAAGCTGTTTGGTAGAATGTGCGGACATGTGAGGGTGCGGCCCCTTGTTTTGGTTCGGCGGCCGCCCGATGGAAAGGCATACGAAGCATGGCGGAGTTCATCTACCAAATGTATAAGGCGCGCAAGGCGCATGGCGACAAGGTCATTCTCGACGACGTGACGCTGTCGTTCTATCCCGGCGCGAAGATCGGCGTCGTCGGCCCGAACGGCATGGGCAAGTCGACGCTGCTGAAGATCATGGCGGGGCTTGAAGAGGTCAGCAACGGCGAGGCGCGCCTGAGCCCCGGCTATACCGTGGGCATCCTGCAGCAGGAGCCGCCGCTGGACGAGGACAAGACGGTGCTCGAGAACATCGAGCTGGCCTTCGGCGAGGTCAAGGCGAAGATCGACCGCTTCAACGAGATCGGCGGGCTCATGGCCGAGCCCGATGCCGACTTCGACGCGCTTATGGACGAGATGGGCAAGCTGCAGGACGCCATCGACGCCGCGAACGGCTGGGATCTGGACAGCCAGCTGTCGCAGGCCATGGACGCGCTGCAGTGCCCCGACCCCGACATGCCCGTGAACGTGCTTTCCGGCGGCGAGCGCAGGCGTGTGGCGCTGTGCCGCCTTTTGCTCGAGGCGCCTGATCTGCTGCTGCTCGACGAGCCGACGAACCATCTCGACGCCGAGTCGGTGCTGTGGCTCGAGCAGTTCCTGCATAAGTATCCCGGCGCCGTGCTGGCCGTCACGCACGACCGCTACTTCCTGGACAACGTCGCCGAGTGGATCTGCGAGGTCGACCGCGGCAGCCTCTACCCGTACAAGGGCAACTACTCCACGTACCTGGAGACGAAGGCCGCGCGTATGGCCGGTCAGAAGCAGCGTGACGAGAAGCTTCAGAAACGCCTGGCCAGCGAGCTGGAGTGGGTGCGCAGCTCCCCGAAGGCGCGTCAGGCGAAAAGCCGCGCGCGTCTGGACCGCTACGATCAGATGGCGGCCGAGGCGGCTCAGTCCAAGAAGCTCGACTTCACCGAGATCCAGATTCCCGCCGGCCCGCGTCTGGGCGCCGAGGTGCTGAAGGTGGAGCACCTGCATAAGCAGTTCGGCGAGCGCGTGCTGATGGACGACGTGTCGTTCGACCTTCCGCGCAACGGCATCGTCGGCGTCATCGGCCCGAACGGCGTGGGCAAGTCCACGTTGTTCAAGATGATCATGGGCATCGAGCAACCCACGTCCGGCAGCCTGTCGTTGGGCGAGACCGTGAAGGTTTCCTACGTCGACCAGGGTCGCGCGGGCATCGATGGCGACAAGAACGTGTGGGAAGTGGTTTCCGACGGCCTGGATTACATGATGGTGTGCGAGACCGAGGTGCCCAGTCGCGCGTACGTGGCGAGCTTCGGCTTCAAGGGCTCCGATCAGCAGAAGCCGGCAGGCGTGCTGTCCGGCGGCGAGCGCAACCGCCTGAACCTGGCGCTGACGCTCAAGCAGGGCGGCAACCTCTTGCTGCTCGACGAGCCCACCAACGACCT
>CAVHXL010000043.1:0-12787 GCA_963639885.1 bacterium
ACATCATGACGATGCCGGGCCTGGGCAAGGCGCCCGCGGCGTTCAAGATCGACGTCGATGAAACAGGCAAGATCACGGGGCTGTTCTAGTGGATACGACATTCATCGATGAGCTCGCCTCCTCGGCCCCGACTCCGGGCGGGGGAGGGGCATCGGCATATTGCGGCGCGCTGGCGGCGGCGCTTTCGTCCATGGTGGGGAACCTGACCGTGGGCAAGAAGACGTACGCGGACGTTGAAGACGAGGTCAAGGAGCACCTGGTCGCGCTCGCTCAGCTTCAGGAGCTGTTGCTGGGCCTGGTGGAGGCCGATGCGAAGGCGTTCGGCCCGCTTGCCGCGGCTTATCGCATGCCGAAGGACACCCATGAGCAGCGCATGGCGAAGCGCGAGGCGATGCAGCTGGCGCTTGCCGGCGCGGCTGAGGCGCCCATCACCATCATGCGCACGGCGGCGGCGGTGGTCGACCACGCCGATTTCCTCGCGCATCATGGCAGCCGCCTTGCCCGTTCGGACATCGGGACGTCGGTTGCCATGATCAGCGCGGCGGTCGAGGGCGCGAGCCTGTACGTGTACGCGAACGTCGCGCCGATGGAGGACGCCGAGTTGGCCGAGCGCCTGCGAAGCGAGGCCGACAAGCTGGCCGCCGATACGCGCAAGCGATGCGACGAGCTGTTCGAATTCGTGAGGGAATCGGTTCTCTAGTACTTTCGATTATCTTTGTTTTAGCAGATAGGGCATCATATATGGCAGAACTTCTCAAGGGCAAACCGGTCGTCGATAGCATGGCTGACGACATCCGCGCGCGCGTCGCGAAGCTCAAGGCGTCCGGCATCGTTCCGACGCTCGCGCTTGTGCGCCTGGGCGCCCGTCCCGACGATTTGTCCTATGAGCGCACGGCTATCAAGCGCGCAGCGGGGCTTTGCATCGAGACGAAGCAGTATGTGCTCGCTGCGGACGCTTCCCAGGCCGAGCTTGAGGCAACCCTGCAATCCATCAACGGCGATGCGGGTGTGCATGGTTGCCTGATGTTCCGTCCGCTGCCCCGATCCATCGATGAGAAGGCCATGTGCGACACGCTTTGCGCGGCGAAGGATGTCGACGGCATTTCCCTTGCGTCGCTTGCGGCGGTGTTCACCGACGACGGCAGCGGGTTCCCTCCCTGCACGGCCGAGGCTTGCGTGAGGATCCTCGATCATTACGAGATCCCCATC
Source organism: bacterium (assembly GCA_963639885.1). Taxonomy (GTDB): domain Bacteria; phylum Actinomycetota; class Coriobacteriia; order Coriobacteriales; family Eggerthellaceae; genus Senegalimassilia. The sequence goes on from CAVHXL010000043.1 coordinate 1,210, forward strand.
GAAGGCAAGCATGTGGTCGTCATCGGGCGAAGCCTCGTCATCGGCAAGCCCGTCTCGATGATGCTTCTGCGCCGCAACGCGACGGTGACCATGTGCCATAGCCGCACCGAGAACCTTGCCGAGATCTCGCGCGGGGCCGACATCGTTATCTGCGCGACCGGTCGGCCGCGCGCGTATGGGCGCGAGTACTTCCGCGCCGGGCAGACCGTGCTCGATGTGGGGATCAACTTCGATGCGGAGGGGAATCTGTGCGGAGACGTCGACTTCGCCGAGGTCGAGCCCGTTGTCGATGCCATCACGCCTGTTCCCGGGGGTATCGGAACCGTCACCACCAGCCTAACCATGGAGCACACCGTGGCTGCGGCTGAGGCCCAAGCGTCTGCGCGGTAAGCTTTTTCGCAAGTGCGGGAATCCGCGCGGTCGGCACCCCCTCAGCCCCCGCCGTCTCCGACCCCTTGCCCCTTGCCTCGCGGCGCTTTCCCTGTTCGGTGCATATTTCGCGACATCCGCCCGTGCTCGGGTGCATTGGCGTATCATGACGCCATTATGGCTAACGGACTCACATATGCAAGGAAAACGGAATCCGAGGATGCGACGCGGCAGCTGGCGGCAACGCTGGCGCCGTATCTGCATCCGGGTGATGTCGTTGTCCTGACCGGCGACTTGGGCGCCGGCAAAACCCATTTCGTGCAAGGCGTGGCGGCCGGCCTGGGCATTTCGGCGCCGGTTACAAGCCCTACGTTCAATGTGCTGCTCGAATATGACGAGGGGCGCATTCCTCTGTACCACTTCGACCTGTATCGCCTTGAAGATGCCGATCAGCTTGAGGACGTCGGATACTTCGACGTCATCGAGTCGGATGGCGTCTCGTTCGTCGAGTGGGGCGAGAAGTTCCCCCGCGCCTTGCCGTATGGTTATCTGGAGATCCGCATTCAGGTGCTTCCCGAAGGCGATAGGCGCGTGGTTGCGCATGCGCTCGGCAGCAGGGCGCGGCAGCTTTTGTGCGTATGGGCGTCGGATTCCGAGGCTCGCCTCAGTAAAACCGCGCTATCCTCGATCGATCGCGTGAGCCCCGATGCGTTCAGGCCGCTTGACCGCCAGGTGGCGGAAAACGTGGCGCTCGTGGTTCCCGCCGACCCCGCGGCTTCTACATCGCGCCTGGTCAACAGCCCGTTTGAGAGCGTCGTGACCATGCCGTTGCGGTCTTGCGCGGACGGCGATGCGGACGGCAACACGGTGGGAGTGGACTGATTTTGGGCTGCACGCAAAACGACTATTCGGCGCGTGGTGCCTACGCGCTTGCTTTCGACACCGCCAACGAGGTGGTTGCCATCGCCGTGGGGAAGCTTATCAGTGAGACGCGAGCGATCGAGCCCGTTGCCTCGCTTGAGGTGGCAGCGCATCGGGCGTCGAACACGCAGCTTCTTCCCCGTATTGATGCGCTGCTTGCCGACGCGGGCATCGCCAGACCGGATATCGCATGCGTTTGCGTGGGGCGTGGCCCGGGCTCGTTCACGGGCGTGCGTATCGCCATGGCGACCGCGAAGGGTATCGCCTCGGCTCTCGGTGTTGCGCTCGTGGGTGTGTCGTCTCTTGATGTGGTCGCGTGGAATGCCTGGTCAGCGGGCGTTCGCGGCAGCGTTGCCGTGGTGGCTGACGCCATGCGGCGCGAGGTGTACCCCGTTCGTTACGCGCTTGACGGGCGAGGCGTGGACCGGCTCGATCCCGATCGGGTGGTTAAGGCGCAGCAGGCCGCCTGCGAGCTGGCGAGCGCCGCCGGGGGCTCTTCGGCCGCAAGCGATGAGACCCCGCAAAACGTCGATGCGCAGCCTTCGCCGGCCGGCTCGCTGCAGATAACGGGCGATGGGCTGAGGAAATACGCCGACTTGTTCAAGGAAGCGGGCGCCTTGCTTCCCGAAAACCTTTGGGCGCCGACAGGTGCGGGCTTGCTGGCCGCCCTGCAGGCCTCGTGGCGCTCCGGCGCCGCCGACCCCTTCGACGCTCAGCGGCATAACCCCGGCTTCCTGCTTCCCGTGTACACCCGCCTGTCGGACGCCGAGGAAAACGAGCGCATCCGCCTGGCGAAGAACGACCCGAAAAACCTTGCGAGCGGCGTGCAGGATCCCTCTCCGCGGCGCGATCAGCGGGCAACCATGCATGACACCGCGATCCTCAACGCAAGGCCCGATGTTCAGGGCATCGTTTACAAGCCGCTCGATGCGGCTCATGCGGCTGACGTCGCCTCGATGGAGTCGCAGGTCATGGGCAGTGACGCCTGGAACGCGAATCAGGTTGCCGACGAGCTTCCGCGTGCTGATCGCACCTGGTGGGCTGCGTATGCCGAAAATCAGCTGGTCGCCTATGCCGGAGGCTTCATCGTCGATGGAGGGGTGCAGATCCTCAAGATCGGCACCGATCCCGCTTGGCGTCGACGGGGCATCGCGCGCCAGCTCATATCGCGCGTGGCGTCCGATGCGCGCGATCTGGGGGCCTCCGAGGCATCCCTGGAGGTTCGCGTGAGCAATGTTGGCGCGCAGGCTTTTTACGAGACGATCGGCATGCGCTCCATCGGCGTGCGGCCGCATTATTATTCCGACCGCGAGGATGCGGTCATCATGGAGGGGCCTATCGATTCGGTGATCGGCTCCGATGCGCGCCCGTCCTCGTTTTCGCGCGCGGGGCTTCGGGAGGACGCCTCCGCAAGCGTGTCGTCCGATGATTGCGTCGACACGCCCCGGGTTGAGCCCGCCTCCGTCGCCGGAATGCGCTTGCAGGTGAACGAGGCCCATGACGCGCAGATCGCCTTGGCGGCGCAGGGCAAGGCTGGCGAAGCGGGCGAAGCCGCCGCGGCGCCTGCCGCCTCCGCGGCCCCCGACGCCCCTGCGGCACCGGTGGACCCCGCCGCCTCCGCGGCCCTCGACGGCCTCGTTCGTCCGCTCATCCTGGCGATCGAAAGCTCCTGCGACGAAACCGCTGCCGCCATCGTCGACGGCAAAGGGTCCCTGCTCGCCGACGTGGTTGCGAGCCAGATCGACTTCCATGCGCGTTTCGGCGGCGTTGTTCCCGAAATCGCAAGCCGTAAGCATATCGAGGCCATTTGCGGCGTCTGCGACGAATGCCTTGAGGTCGCCGCTGCACGTCTTGGCACCTCGAGGCTTACATGGTCCGACCTCGACGGCGTAGGCGTTACGTATGCCCCCGGCCTGGTTGGGGCGCTTGTGGTTGGCGTGGCGTTCGCCAAGGGCGCGGCATGGGCTGCCGAAAAGCCCCTCATTGGGGTGAACCACTTGGAGGGGCATCTCTACGCGAACAAGATAGGCGCTCCCGATTTCGCGCCGCCAGCGGTTGTTTCCCTGGTCAGCGGAGGAAACACGATGCTTGTGCATATGCGCGGCTGGGGGGACTACGAAGTGCTCGGCGCCACTATCGACGACGCGGTTGGCGAGGCGTTCGACAAGGTTGCCAAAGCGCTCGGCCTGGGGTATCCCGGCGGACCGGTCATCTCCGCGCAGGGGGCGCTTGGCAACCCGAAGGCCATTGCGTTCCCGCGCGCGATGATGCACTCCGGAGACATGCGCTTCAGCCTGTCGGGTCTGAAGACCGCCGTGGTGACCTACATCAACGACGAGCGGGCGGCGGGACGCGCGCTCAACGTTCCCGATATCTGCGCCAGCTTCGAAGCCGCCGTGGTCGACGTGCAGGTGAAGAAGGCTGAGATGGCCCTGCAGCAAACCGGCGCCGGCACCTTCTGCCTCGGGGGAGGCGTTGCGGCGAATCCCATGCTGCGCGCCGCGTATGAAACCCTATGCGATAAACTGAAGGTGCGTCTGGTCATGCCTCCGCTCAAAGCGTGCGGGGACAACGCCGGCATGATAGCGCTCGTGGCGCTCGATCGGTTCGCCCAAGGCAAGTTCTATGGGCTTGACGCCGACGCGCTCGCACATGCTGACCTGGAAAAGCCCTACTAGTAAGGAACCGAAGCCATGGCAATCGACACCGCAACCGGCCAGGAGGCCCCGGCCGAGATCTCCTCGGAGCGCGTGAAGGATATCTTCTCGAGCATTGCGAAAAAGTACGAGCGCTTCAACGCCGTGTCCAGTTTCGGCGCCTACAAAGCGTGGCTTTCCGGCATGATGAAGCAGGCTCCCATCAGCGAAAACGACGATGTTCTCGATATCGCGGGAGGAACGGGTGACGTCAGCTTCACCGTGGCGCGCGCAAAGCATCCCCGGCACATCCAGTGCACCGACTTGGTCAATGAGATGCTCGACGTGGCCCGGGCGCATTACGCCGATGGGGCCGCGCAGGGCGTGCCGGTTGACTTCGAGGTGGTGGACGCGCAGGACATCCCGTATGCCGATGCCAGCTACGATGCCATCACCATGGCGTACGGCATTCGCAACATGCCCGACCGCCCCCGCGCGCTCTCCGAGATGTATCGCGTGCTAAAGCCCGGCGGCAGCCTTGTTTGCCTGGAGTTCTCGACGCCTCCCAATGTTGTATGGCGCGCGTTGTACAACTTCTACCTGAAGCATCTGATCCCCTTTTGGGGAGGGCTCATCACCGGTGATCGCGAAGGATTCGTTTACCTGTCGAAGTCGATCAAGGCGTTTCCGAACCAGGAAGGCCTTGCCAAGCTCATGCGCGATGCCGGCTTCGCCGACGTCACCTGGAAGAATTACACCGGCGGAATCGCCGCAGTTCACGTAGCGAAAAAACCCGAATAATCGGGCGGGTCCCCCCCCCGTACCCTCGGGTATACGCCGCGCCTGAGGGCTCTCCCTCATGGGGTGAGCCCTCGCCTGAGCGCGTGGTTTACCGTTTCTTTACCTTATCTGAAAACAACCTGAAATCGCTCGCTGCGTTTCAGGCTTCTTTAAGCCCGGATTTCTACTATCTCAACCACGGTCGAGGCGTCCCGCATACACGCCTCCGTCCGCCGGCTATCGCAAGGCGGGCGCGTAAGGGTTGACGGCGCCTTCCCCTTTCCCTCGCTGTCGCCCTCGCGCCTCGCCTCGGCGGCCAAACACCAAACGAATGAAGCACGGCCGCCTGATTTGAAAGGAATCCGCATGGCAACGTTTACCGACACCTTCAAGCGTAAGGAAGTCAAATACCGCCTGAGCGCAGCCCAGCATCGCGCGGTGCTCGAGGCTCTTGAGAATCGGATGGTGGCCGATGAGTATGGGCGCTCGCGCATCACCAGCCTGTACTTCGACACGCCGAATCGTGACTTGATTGCCCGCAGCGTTGAGAAGCCCCTGTACAAAGAGAAGCTGCGCGTGCGCTGGTACGGCGACGTGGCGCGCTACGATCGCGTTTTTGTCGAGCTGAAGAAGAAGTACAAGGGCATCGTGTACAAGCGACGTGTCGGTTGCTCGAACGCGGCGGCGCAGGCATATCTCGACCGCGTCGTCTCCTTCAAGCAAGCGTGCACGGCCTACCCGCTCTCCGATCAGGCGCAGCAGGATGAGGCCTTGAGCGATCAAAGCCTGCAGATCGCGAACGAGATCGACGCGTTCGTCGATCGCTATGCGAAGCTGCGTCCCTCGATGTACATCGTTTGCGAGCGCAGCGCCTTCGCGGCGCCGGCCGGCAGCGAATTCGAGGGCTTGAGGATCACGTTCGACACGGGGATATCGTATCGCGACGTGTTGCGGGGCGATGCGACCGAAACCGCGTTTCATCCGCTGCTGCCCCTTGGCGAGGCGATCATGGAGATCAAGACGGCCGATTCCTTCCCGTTGTGGCTGGTCGATGTTTTGAACGGTTGCGAGTCGTATCCGTCGTCGTTCAGCAAGTACGGCGCGGCCTACGAGGCTTGCGACGGGGCGAAAATGGCCGCACGCAGGCAGGAGAGGTTGCTGCAGCAGGAGCAGCCGCGCCTTGAGGTTCCCCCCGGGCGCCAGGATTCCCTGTCCCGCTTCACGCGCGAAGGGGCGAAGGCCCGTCTTGGGTTGCGCGCGAACGCTCGGACCGGGATGCTCTCGCAGACCAAGAGCGCTTCGAAGCTGAGGCTTCCGGGCTTGCGTGGGGCGGCTCGCAGCCGCGTCGCCACCAGCGGTGCAGCGGCTGGCGCCACAGCCGGCGCCACCGCCGGCGCAACTGCCGCCGAGCCTGACGCTGTCCGAACCGCGCTTCCGAGCCGCATGGACTCCGCTCGGGCGGTCGCGCGCGATCGCGTACCGTTCCTCGACCGTCCCGACCACACGGGTCCGCAGCGCGGATGGCACGGAGGCTCCCCCGCCTTCGACGCCTCGCGCGCGTTGAAGGCGAAGCAGCAGCCTGAGCCTGAAGAGCGCCTGGTCAACGACCCGGCTTCCGCACCTCGACGCGTGTACGCGCCCGGACCGAGGAAGCTGCGAGCTGCGGGCAGCCATGCCAAGCAGCAGCGGCGAACGGCTTAGCTCGCATACGCGAGCGGCTTTGCGGCTTTGCTCGTCGCGCTTAACCCCTCGTTCACCTTATCGAACCGATGGCAACGGGATGCAGGCTTCCCGGGTGTCCCGTTGCGCGCCGGTTCGATGCCCTTTGTTCCCTCCCGTAATCAAAATCCCCGACAGAAAGGAGAGTCAAAATGCTAGATGCTGCTTTGACCTCGGTATTCGGCACGACTGATTCCCTGGTGGCCAGCGTATCCACCGTTGAGTTCCTCTTGTGCTGCCTGGCTTCCATCGTTTTGGGCGCCGCCGTGGCCGCTATCTACATGTTCCGCCACAACTACTCGAAGAATTTCGTCGTGACTTTGGCGCTGCTTCCCCTGATCGTGCAAATGGTGATCACCCTGGTCAATGGAAACCTGGGTGCCGGTATCGCGGTCATGGGCGTGTTCAACCTGGTTCGCTTCCGCTCCATTCCCGGTAGCGCCAAGGATATCGGAAGCGTGTTTCTGGCCATGGCGGTGGGCTTGGCGACAGGCATGGGCTTCATCGGCCTGGCGGTGCTGTTCACGATAATCGTCGCCATCGTCAACGTCGCCTACGTGCTCTCGCCATTCGGGCAACCGCAGCAACCGGCGAAGGTTTTGCGCATCACGGTGCCCGAGGACCTGGAATTCGACGGCATGTTCGAGGAAGTGCTTTCCCGCTACACCTCGGCGCACGAGCTCACTGAGGTGCGCACCACCAATATGGGCAGCCTCTACCAGCTTGAATTCAACGTGCGCATGGGGGCTGCCGGACTCGAGAAGCGCATGATCGACGAACTTCGTTGCCTCAACGGCAACCTGAAAATCAGCTTGGGGAATGCCCAGGCTGCGCGGGAGGTGCTGTAGATGGCGGGCGAAGCGAAAGGGTCGTTCTTTGCTTCCCGGGGCGTCTTCGCGGGCATGGGGTTTGCGCTGGTCCTCGGCATCGTCCTCATGCTGTCGGGTTGCTCGGCGAATGCGACATCCGATGCGGAAAACTCGGCCGCAACCGGTGCTGCATCCGCCGAGGACGGCTCGGCAAGCTATGATTCCTTCGAGGCCGTGGCTGCCGATTTCAGTGAGGATGCGCTCGACCTCGACTACTCCAAGCGCGATGCGGATGCGTCCTATGACGCTTCGTCCGCGACGACCATCACCCTTTCCGGAAGCAATGCGAGCGTGTCGGGCTCCGGAGCCGCTGTCTCCGACGATGGCTCGACGATCACGGTGAGCGCTGCGGGGACGTATCTGGTCACCGGGTCGCTTACCGATGGGCAGCTTGTCGTCGAGGCGGCCGAAGACGATAAGGTGCAGCTGGTTTTGGCGGGAGCCGCCATCAACAACGACGACGGCCCGGCCATCTATGTGGAGCAGGCCGATAAGTGCTTCGTCACCTTGGCCGATGGCACGACCAACACGCTGCTCGACGGCTCTTCCTATACGCTTGAGGAAGGGGCCGACGAGCCGTACGCAACGCTGTACGCGACGTGCGACCTGACGCTCAACGGTGCGGGCACGCTGAACGTGACGGCGTCGTATCGCCACGCCGTGTGCTCCAAGGATGACCTGACCATCACGGGCGGCACGTACAATATCAGCGCCGTTGAAGATGGCTTGCGCGGCCGCGATAGCGTGAAGATCAGCGATGGCACCTTCGTTATCGAGGCCGGCGGCGACGGCATCAAGTCGAACAAGGACACCAAGCCGACGAAGGGCTTCGTGTCGATCGACGGCGGGACGTTCATCATCCAAGCAGGCGATGACGGCATTCAGGCGAAGACGCTTATCCGCGTGGCGGGCGGAGAGCTTTCCGTGACCGCAACCGACGACGCCTTCCATTCCGACCTCGAGATGCATCTTCTGGGCGGCACGATCACGGTTGAGTCCGGCGATGATGCGTTCCATGCGGAGACGAAGCTGACGGTTGATGACGGAAACGTGAACGTGACCAGCTGCTACGAGGGCTACGAAGCCGAGAAGATCTACGTTAACGGCGGTGAGACGCGCATCAAGGCCTCCGACGATGGCGTGAACGCCTCGGCGGCCGATCTCAGCGACGGCTCCGACACCGACACGGTGAGCGACACGCTGCCCAACGGGAATGCGCCCGGCGCCGATATGCCCGGAGGCGCGGTCGGCGGCGGCTCGGGGCAAGACGGCGCGAACGGTCCAGGCGGTCAAGGGGGAAGCGCTCCCGATGCTTCCGGCCAGTCCCAGTCCGGTGATTCTTCGAATGGCCAGGGTGCCGGCGGCGCAGCTGGAGCTGGCGGAACCCCGCCCGATGCCCAAGGCGGCGGTCAGGGCGGCCCGGGTGCGCAGGAGTCGGGCTCGGGTAACGAGGCGGTTGCAAACGGCGGCGCTCCCGACAATGCCTTCGCCGAAGGTGACGGCCCGGGAGGCAACGGCGGTGGAAACACCATGGGCGATGAGAATTGCCTGATCCAGATCAACGGCGGCTACCTGCTCGTCGACGCGGACGGCGACGGCATCGACAGCAACGGCAGCGTCGAGGTGACCGGGGGCGTGCTGTTGATCAACGGCACCACGTCCGGCGGCGATTCGGCCTTCGATTACGACCTGACCGCCACGATCAGCGGCGGCACGGTGCTCGCGGTCGGCTCCACCGAGATGGCGCAGAACTTCACGAGCGGCACGCAGGCTTTCGCCATGACGTCCTCTGTTTCCGGAAGCGCTGGTCAAACGGTTGCCATCACCGATGGTTCGGGTAATGTGGTGGCTTCGATCGCAACGACGAAGAGCTTCGGCATGGTTCTCGCGTCAAGCCCGGCGTTTGGCGAGGGCGGCGAGTACTCGGTGGTGATCGGCGGCGAAGTGAGCGGTGCGAATGCCGACGGCTACACGAGCTCGGGTTCGGTGTCGGGTGGCAGCACGACGACGATCTCCGCAAGCACGACGGCCACTGGCGGCATGGGCGGCCTTGGAGGAGGCGGCGACGCGATGCCCGCCGGTCAAGGGGGAGACGTGCGCGTCTCCCGGCGATAGACGATAGGCGAGCGAGGTAAGCACGCAGCATGAAGGCGAGGGTCCTTTGCCGGTCGGCCGGCAAAGGACCCTCGCCGCTTTATGGCTGCAACATGGGTATGCGCATGCGCGCGTGGCAACGTTCGGATTGCCCGAGGTTTCCCCTGCCCGGGGAAAACGCCCGGCCTTGTGGAAACTCGGTTTCGCTTTAGTCGGATGGAGTACAATACCGGCATACGAACGAGAAAGGTGAGATCCGATGAGCGAGTTGCGAACCCCCGAAGTCGAGGATCTGTTGCGCGTCCTGGCGAAGATGGATGATCCCGACGATGTGTTCGCGCTGCTCGAAGACCTGTTCACCGTTCGAGAGATCCGCGAAACGTCTCAGCGGCTGGCGGTCGCGCGCTTGCTTGACGCGGGCAAATCGTATGCAGCCATCGAAAAGGAAACGGGCGCGTCGGCAACCACCATCGCGCGCGTCTCGAAATGTCTCGGCTATGGATCGGGCGGCTACGCGGTGGCGCTCGGCATGCTTTCGCAGGACGCCGAAGGCTAATCGTCCGCCTTTACCCCGCGAAGGCCTCCAGAACCAATTGCAAACGCGTCCCGACGGGCAGCTTGTTCTGCTTCAGGAACCTTGGGACGTCGGAAATCGCCAGCGAGAACACCTCTATGAACTCGTTAGGCTCAGGCTTGGCGTCCCCGGCCCACTCAACCTGGGCGAAAACCGTTTGCACCGACTCGTCGGACATGCCCGTTGACGAATGCCCCGCTTGCGGTAGCAGGCGCAAAGCCTCCTCTTCCGGGATGTCGCGCCTGAGCGCGTAGCCGGTTTCCTCGCGAAGCTCGCGATCCACGGCCCCCGCTAAATCCTCCCCGGGCTCAACCAGCCCCGCAGGCAACCCGATCACCCAACTGTTCAGCGGGTATCTGAATTCGCGGATCAAAACCAGCTTTCCGTCGCGTGTTCGCGGGACTATCGAGACGGCATCGGCGCTGCGAGGCGCAGGGTGCTCCCGCTCGACGATTCGTGCCGCTTCGGCTCCGAAATCGCTTGCGGCGGCGTCGATGGCCTGCATGATGGCATCGCTTTTCCGGCGGTAGCGCGCAAGCTCGTCGGTGTAGGCCTCAAGGCCTTTGCGTGAGGCGCTTTCGTAGTTGAACGTGCTCCCGTCGGGCAACGTGTAGGTAAGCACGTACTTCTTGATCCACCCGTCTGAGACCTGCTCGATATGGGTGAGGGCCGGTGTTTCTCGCATGGCTGCTCTTTCCTTGATTCGTCAGCACGACGCTTGCGCTATGGCGCAATGCGAACACTATGGTAGCAAATGCAGGGGAAGGAAATTGAAGGGAAGGGGCAGGCGAGGCGTGATGGGAAGGAACGCCTCGCCTGCGGCTAGGGCGCCGATGGGAAGGAGCGCCCTAGCACATGGCCGGGAAAAGCCCGGCCGGATCCTTATGCTTGCGAGCGGGATTTCTCGCAAGCCCCGGAACCGCTAGTGGGAAGGATGCGGTTCCAAGGAAGGGAAAAGGAACGATTTGAATAATAGCGGCCGAGTCTGAAAAAAGCCTTAAAGAAAGGTGATGTGCAGATGTTATTCAAAGAATAATTACCCGCCTGAGCGCTGGTTTGCCAACAAAAATAGCAATTTATCAGGTGAAATAATGATTAACCTCTCGCTAGGATAAAGTAATGAGGAAGTGAGGAGAAATCAACGGTTTCGTTCAAATTGCAGCGTTTCGAAATCCCGTGTGCCAAAATCAGCGGAAACGAAACCCTCGAAAGGCCCTCTATGCTCCAGCTAATCGATGTATGCAAGTCCTACACCATCGCGGATTTCACGCAAACCGCGTTCGACCACGTCTCGGTCGCCTTTCGCGACAACGAGTTCGTCGCGGTGCTTGGCCCGTCGGGCTCGGGCAAGACGACCATGCTCAACATCGTCGGCGGCCTCGACCATTACGATAGCGGCAACCTGCTCATCGACGGCGTTCCGACGCGCGAGTACAAAGATCGCGATTGGGATACCTATCGCAACAACCGCATCGGCTTCGTTTTCCAGGCTTATAACCTCATCCCGCATCAGACCATTCTTGAAAACGTTGAGCTGGCGCTCACCCTGTCCGGCATCGGTCGCGCCGAGCGCCGTCGCCGCGCCATCGACGCCCTCGGCCGCGTCGGGCTTGCCG
>CAVHXL010000044.1:0-4602 GCA_963639885.1 bacterium
ACTTCTTCTGGAACGAGTTCTGCGACTGGTACATCGAGTTTTGCAAGGCCGACCTGCGCGAAGGCGCCGACGCCGAGGCGCGCCTGCAGACGCAGCGCAACTTGGTGTTCGCGCTCGACAATGCGCTTCGGCTTCTGCATCCGGCTATGCCGTTTGTGACGGAGGCCATCTGGGAGCATCTGCCGAAGGCGGAAGGCGAGGCGGCGAGCGCCCTGATGGTGGCCGCATGGCCCGAGCCGGAAGGGCTTCAGGCGTTCATCGATGAGCAGGCTGAGCGGGCCGTGAGCCTTCTGTGCAGCGTGGTCGGTGCGGTGCGCTCGACGCGTGCGCGCTACGGGATCTCGCCGAAACAGGAGCTGGCATGCGTCGTGAAGGCCCAGCCTGAAAACGCAGAGGTGCTCAAGTCGCTCTCTCAGCAGATTTCCTCGATGGCGCGCGTGAGCGAGCTTACCATTGCCGCCGATGCCGTAAAGCCGGCAGAAAGCGCCGCTGTGGTGGTTGAGGGCGCCGAGGTGTACAGCGTGCTCACCGGCATGGTCGACTTCGATGCCGAGCGTGTGCGCCTTGAGAAAGAGCGTAAAAAGCTTTCCGCTGATGAGCAGAAGTTTTCGAAGAAGCTATCCAACCCGGGTTTCTTGGCGAAAGCTGCGCCGGAAATCATCGAAAAGGACACGGCCAAGCTCTCCGAGGTGCGCGATCAGCTGTCGCGTATCGAGGCTCAGCTTGCCGAGCTCGGTTAAGCTTGCATATCTGCGGGCTCCTCTCTGAAGGGATGTTGGAGAGGGTTGAGGCTTGAGTTTTTGGTAAAGCCTTCGACCCCCAACGTTGCAAACGTTGGGGGTCGAAGGCTTGTTTAAGGGTTGTGCAGTTTGCGAAGATGTCGAACGCGGCGTTTTAACCTCTTGCCTTAGGAGTCAAGGGGCGGTATACTGTCCAATCGTGTCTTTACGACAAGCATAATGTTTGACTGAACATATAAGAAGGAACGGCAATGGATATCATTCGCGCCATCGAGCAACAGCAGATCAAGGACGTCCCGGAATTCCACGTGGGCGACAACGTCAAGGTTCACTATCGCATCACTGAGGGCAATCGTGAGCGCATCCAGGTCTTCCAGGGTGACGTTATCCGTCGCCATGGCCATGGCGCCCGCGAGACCTTCACCGTCCGCAAGATCAGCTTCACCATCGGTGTTGAGCGTACGTTCCCGGTCTACTCTCCGAAGATCGAGAAGATCGAGGTCACTCGTCAGGGTGATGTTCGTCGCGCCAAGCTGTACTATCTGCGCGACAAGGTGGGCAAGGCTGCCAAGATCAAGGAGAAGGCGTTCCGCTAAGCCTTTCAAGGTATTTTTTCTCGAACCCCTCGACCGTGTCGGGGGGTTCTTTTCATGCAAAGGTGTTTTCGGACGGGGAAGAAGGGTGCTATGGGCTTGACCGTTGCTGAAATCAAGTTGCGCTTGCAAAATGCCGATGAGGCCGAGCTCTCAGTACTCGAGCGCTCATTGGTTGCGGACACGAGAAAAGGCGTCAAGGCTGCTCTTCAAACGGCTCGGCGACGAGTTGATGCCGAGGCGGTCGAGTCGCTTCGGCTTGCGGGCATGTACGATTTCGAGCGGTCGCTTGCCGAGGGTCGGCTTGTGGTCGGGCTTGACGAGGTGGGCAGGGGGCCGCTGGCCGGCCCGCTTGCGGTCGGCGCCGTTGTCTTGCCCGATAACATCCGCATCGCGGGACTTAACGATTCCAAGCAAATCAAGCCTGAAGTTCGGGAAACGATTGCCGCCGAGGTCAAGGAGAGAGCCCTTGCCTGGAGCGTTCAGTATGTTGAAGCGCCCGATATCGACGCTCATGGGATGACCGCATCGCTGATTGATGCATTCACGAGGGCTCTCGCCGCCGTTGAGGGGGCCGGCGTTGTCCCTGAAGTTATCTTGCTGGATGGGAATCCGCTTCACCTGGATGATCGGGAAATCAACGTTGTCAAAGGGGATGGAAAGTGCGCCTCCATCGCCGCGGCATCCATCGTCGCGAAGGTCGAGCGCGATGCTCTCATGTGCACGTACGCGGAGCGCTACCCTGAATATGGCTTCGATTCTTGCAAGGGTTATGCGAGCGCAGCCCATGTCGAGGCAATAAGAAAATTCGGCCTATGCCCGATTCATCGCAAATCTTTTTGCCATGCCTTTGTCCAGGAGTCGTTGTTCTAGCCACCTGGCCGTTCTTTTACCTGCGGCTTCGCGGTGTTTGCTTGCAAGGTTTTGACTTGCTTTCTGCAAGGTATTTCAACCCTTATCGCCGCTTGGGTGCAATGTCCGAATACTACCGTGGTCTAAGCGAGAAAGGGGCACTATGACCACGATGGTAAAAGCGCAAAACGACGAACCCTCCCTTTGCGGGGAAGATCCCGCAGGTTCCATGGCGTCTGCGGGCAACTCTTCGCAGCAGTCTGGCGGCAAACGGAAAGCTGCTGGGAAATCCGCTTCGACTCGAAAGAGGCGCTCTTCAGGTTCGAAGTCCACGACGAGTGTTGAAGACGCATCTGCGAAAGCTGAGGCTTCGATGGGGGAGCCTGAGGGTATCGTGGGCTTGAAAGGGACGCTTCCAAAGGACTCATCTTCGGAGGGCGGGGCTTTGAAGGTGGCGAGTGAATACGGCTTTCCGTCTTCATCAAAGGGTGGTCGCGCCAAAAGCGGCGTGGCCAACAAGGCGCTTGGCGCACGGGGGGAGGATGCAGCTACCTCGTATCTAATGCGACGTGGCTATGAGATCATTGCCCGTAACTGGACCTGCGCGGCCGGCGAGGCCGATATCGTTGCCTTGTGCGACGAGGCGATCGTGTTCGTTGAGGTGAAGACGCGATCGAGTACGGATATGGGGATGCCCGAGGAGGCGGTCGACAAGAGGAAGCGCTCGCGTTACGAGAGGATCGCCGCTCTGTTTTTGGCTGACTGCGACATCGTCGATGTCCAAGTTCGCTTCGATATCATCTCCCTTGTCGTTATCGGGTCCGATCGCGCCATGGTGAGACATCATGTCAATGCGTTTGGGGTGGCATGAGGTGTGGATACGCTATTTCGGGTAAGAACGGCGACGTTGCGCGGCGTCGAGGCTGCTCCCGTTGACGTCGAGGTGAGTGTCAGTCGGGGAATGCCCGGCTTTTCCATTGTGGGAATGGCCGACGCGTCCGTTCAGGAATCGCGGGAGCGCGTTCGTGCCGCTATACGGGCAAGCGGCTTTACCGTTCCGGCAAACAAGGTGGTGGTAAACCTTGCTCCGGGAGCTATGCGGAAGACCGGATCGGGATTTGACTTACCTATCGCGGTCGGTCTTCTTGCCGCCACGGGGCAGATAGACCCTTCCGGCCTGGGGGATAAGCTGCTGGTCGGCGAACTTTCGCTTGCGGGCGCGGTACGGCCGGTTGCCGGCTTGCTCGCGTACGCGCTGTGCGCGAAGCGGCAGGGGCTGCGACTGTTAAGCGCCGCAGAGGAGGGCGCGAGCCCCGTTGAGGGGCTTGAGCGTCTTATCGTCTCGTCGCTTGGAGCGTTTCGTCAAATGGATTTCATGCCGCTTTCCACCGGCGCGCCTTCTGCGCGCTCGGGGTCGCTGGATTTCCGGGATGTGGCAGGGCACGAGCTCGCCAAGAGGGCGCTGCAGGTTGCTGCCGCCGGCGGACATGGGGTGCTGATGATGGGTCCTCCAGGGTCGGGGAAGACCATGCTCGCCTCGCGCCTGCCATCCATTTTGCCGCCATTGAGTAAGGATGAGTCGCTTGAGACCGCGGTTATCCATTCGGTTATCGGGGAGGATGCTTCGGCGTCGCTGCAGGGTGTTCGGCCGTTTTGCGCGCCGCATCATTCGGCGAGCATGGCCGGGCTTGTCGGCGGGGGGTCTCCTCCGCGCCCAGGGGCGATATCGCTTGCCCATAATGGGGTTTTGTTCCTCGATGAGCTGCCGGAGTTCGCGCCATCGGTCTTGCAGGGGATTCGTCAGCCCATGGAATCAGGGCGGGTATGCGTCACGCGAGCCGATGGGAATGTCGAGTTTCCGGCTCGATTCATGCTTATCGCGGCTGCTAATCCTTGCCCGTGCGGGTTTTTCGGGGACAAGGAGCGTACGTGCACCTGCACGCAACGGCAGATCAGCCAGTATCAGGGGCGGATCGGCGGACCGGTTCTCGATAGGGTCGATATCCATATCGATGTCGCTCGCATAAGGCCCGGTGATGTTCTGGCGACTGGGGGAGGCACCTCGTCCGAGAAGCTGCGCGAGGGCGTCATGGCGGCACGCGAATATGCTGGATGGCGTAGGGAGCATACCGGGTTGGATGAGCGTGGCGCGAAAACGGAGCTTTTGGTGAAGGCGTGCTCTCTTTCCGACGAGGACACGTCGTTCATGGAGAGCTTGGCCGAGGCGGGGCGCATGAGTGGTCGGGCTATCATGCGAACGCTGCTGCTCGCGCGCACGATCGCCGATATGGAGCAGACCGCGGTTGTTTCGCGTGACCATCTGTGCGAGGCGGTTGGGTTTCGGTTGCGTGAAAGGGAGGCATGATGAGGACTTGCAAAGGTAAGGGCGTTCCGCGTCAGACGATTGCGGGTGACCG
>CAVHXL010000044.1:4612-12747 GCA_963639885.1 bacterium
TCTCGAGTATGGTGATTCGCGTTTCCCCGATGCGCTGCGTCAGATTCCGCGGCCTCCGAAAAGGCTTTACGTGCTGGGGGACCCGCTAGCGTTGAGCGTGCCGGCGTTGGCGATCGTGGGCGCGCGGAAGGCCACCCCGTACGGTCTCGGCTGCGCGCGACGCTTCGCCGCTCTTGCGGCCGCGCGCGGGATCTGCATAGTGTCGGGTGGTGCGCGCGGGTGCGATTCTGTGGCTCACGAGGCCGCGCTGTCGTGCGGCGGCCCGACTGTCGCGTTTCTCGGCGGCGGCTGCGATATGCCTTATCCGGCCGAGAACGCCGCGTTGTTCGAGCATATCGCGCTTAGCGGCGGGGCGGTGGTGTCGGAGCATGAATGGTCCGCGCCTCCGTTGCCGCAGCGCTTCCGGACGCGCAATCGTCTGATCGCGGGCCTGGCGCGTGCGACCCTCATCGTTGAGGCCGGGATGCCTTCCGGGACATTCTCGACAGCGGACGAGGCGCTTTCGGCGGGCAAGGATGTGCTGGTTGTCCCCGGAGCGATAACCTCCCAATACTCCGCCGGCGCGAATCAGCTGCTGTATCAAGGCGCTATGCCGGTGGTTAACGATGAGTCGTTCGCCGATGCCCTGTTCAGCTTTTTCGGTTGCTTGAAGCAGGAAACGTTCGAGGAAGCGCCCTCTGATCCTCAAGAGGGGTCCTGCACCACCTTGCAAAACGGCAAGTCCCGATCGTCAAGCGTGCGGGGGCGCGCGGCTGGTCCGGCGGCGCAGCAGCCGGAAGCGCGGGCGGGGTTGGTCGGGACGGCGAATCCGGCAAGGATGCGGATGCCCACGCCCGACCCCCTTTGCGAAGCCCTTGCGGCACAGCCGATGGGGATGGAGGAGTTGTTCGCTTTAGCGAAAAGGCTTTGCGGGGAGGAGGAGCCGCGCAGGTGGCTTATGGGGCGTTTGGCGGCGGGGGAGGCCAACGGCTCGTTCGCGCGCTGGCCCGACGGAAGATGGGGCCCGTCGGTGAGCTGAAACACCCGCCAAGGCTGTCGCTGCGCGGGTCTTCGGCATAGGAGTTTATCGTGTGGCCTTCGGGCGCGTCTCGTTACATCTTCGGTGCTTTGCTATGCTTTAAATCATGAATACCATATCGAACATATCTTGCGTGAACATCATCGGCGCCGGCCTTGCCGGTAGCGAGGCCGCCCTGACGCTTGCGGACCTCGGCATCCACGTTCGTCTTTTCGAGATGCGTCCCCATGTTGAAACCCCGGTTCACAAGACATCGCTGGCGGCTGAGCTCGTGTGCTCGAACAGCCTTAAAAGCACTAAGCCCGAAAGCGCTGCCGGGATGCTAAAGGGGGAGCTTTCGGAATTAGGATCCAACCTCTACGAGATCGCTTTGGACAACAGTGTGGCGGCGGGAGGCGCGCTCGCGGTCGATCGAGGGAAGTTCGCCCAAGCGGTCACCGACAGACTGCGCGCCCATGAGCGCATCGAGCTTATCCGCGAGGAGGTGAGGACGCTTGATGCTGCGGTAAGTGGCTGCGATGCGGCTGTTTTGGCATCTGGCCCGCTGACCTCCGATGATCTTGCATCTTCGCTTGCGCAGGCAACGGGAACCGAGCATCTGTCGTTTTACGACGCTGCGGCCCCCATCGTTTTGGCGGACTCGCTCGACAAAGACAAGCTATTCCGCCAGAGCCGCTACGAGGAGGAAGGGGCGGGCGATTATCTTAACGCCCCTTTCACGCGCGAGGAATACGAGGCGTTCGCCAACGAGCTGGTGCATGCTGAGCGCGTCATCATGCGGGACTTCGAGACGAAAGAACTATTTCAGGCTTGCCAGCCCATTGAGGAGATCGCCCGCAAGGGCATCGATGCTCCGCGTTTCGGCACGCTCAAGCCGGTGGGGCTCACCGACCCGCGCACGGGACGGCGGCCTTGGGCCGCGCTGCAGTTGCGCGCGGAGGATGCGCATGGCGAAAGCTACAACCTGGTCGGATTCCAAACGAACCTGACGTTTCCAGAGCAGAAGCGTGTGTTCCGGATGATTCCCGGTCTTGAGCATGCCGAGTTCGCCCGTTTCGGCGTGATGCATCGCAACACCTTCCTCAACGCCCCAAAGCTTCTGGACGCTTCCCTCGAGTTGAATATGGGCTCAAAGGTTGCGGTCCCCGTGTTCGTCGCAGGGCAGCTGGCCGGCACCGAGGGGTATTGCGAGGCGATCCGCTCGGGCCTGCATGCGGCCTTCAGCGTTGCGGCGAAGCTTGAGGGCATCAAGCCGCCTGCTCTTCCGCGCGAATGCGCGTTCGGTGCCCTCATGTCGTACGCCAGCGATCCTCAGACGGTGGACTATCAGCCCATGCATGTCAATTTCGGCATCATGGAGCCGCTGACGTCGCGCATCAAGAATAAGCGAGACCGTTATGCGGCATATGCCTCGAGGGGCGCTGAGGCGCTTGAGCGTTATCGTCGCGAGCTTGCATCCTTGGGCCTTCTTGCCCGCGATCGAGCCGAAGGAGGTGCGCAGCGTGCCTGAGCGGCTTGTTGAGGACCAACTCATAGACGAGAAGGTCGCCCAGCTGGTCGACTCATTTTGCGAGGCATTTCGAGCAGAGCGCAACGCATCCGTCAACACCCTGCGTGCTTATCGGGTTGATCTGAGCGACTATGCTCGCTGGGCGGCGCGGTCGAAGGTCGATCCGATCCATCCCACGCACAAGCAGCTGCGCCGCTATCTGGCCGAGATGTCCGCTGCGCAGTATGCGCGCACGACGGTGAATCGCAGGCTTGCCGCGCTTCGCTCTTTTTTCCGCTGGCTTAATATCGTAGGGGTTACCAACGAAGATCCCGCGAGTGCGCTTTGCGGTCCGAAGCAGTCGAAAAAGCTCCCGCACGTTATCCCGTCGAAGGACATGGTTAGGCTCTTGAGCGTTCATGCGCCGCGCGACGAGCGCGGCCGCAAGCTCGAGCAAACGCCTTCTCAAATGCGTGACCAGGCGATACTTGAGTTCCTCTACGCCTGCGGGGCTCGAATATCGGAAGCAAGCGGTCTGCTTTCGGCAAATGTCGACTTCGATGAGGGCCTCGTGAAGCTCGATGGCAAAGGTAGCAAGCAACGCATTGTGCCGCTGCATGATCTGGCGATTTCAAGCATGAGAACCTATGCGCTGCTCGGTCGACCCGAGCTTTTGCGCGATCGTGGCGATTGCCCGTATTTCTTCGTGTCCACGCGCGGCAACCCCATGGGTGCCGACGCGATGCGCAAGATGTTCAAGGCCACATGTGCGCAGGCGGGGCTATCTACCGATATAACGCCTCATGACATGCGCCATACCTTCGCAACGGATCTTTTGGATGGCGGCGCTGATCTTCGTTGCGTGCAAGAGCTTTTGGGACACGCGAGCCTCTCGACGACGCAGGTTTACACGCATACGACATCCTCGCGCCTGGCCGAGGTGCATAAGCTTGCCCATCCGCGCGGATAGACCGCGCTCAAGCTGGTTATTTTCCCAGAAGATGCCGAATGGCGGCAAGAGGGTGCTTTCCCAGCATCCGCGGTCCGCTATAGCGCATGACCTGGCGAATCTTCTCGCGCTCATTCGGCTTGTAGCAGTGATTCTCGCAAGCGTCGCAGCTTGTTTTGACCTCCATTTTCCGGCAACGCCTCGTACGCAAGGTCGCGTACGCATCAAGCTGCGCGCATTCCTCGCATAGAGGTTCGCCGCAGACGGCGTGTTCCTCCTTTGGAGCATCCGCGTGATTGCCGGCGCAATACAGGGCGATCATCTGCGAAATGGTTCGCTCTTCACGCTGGCGTCGTTTGGCCGTCTTCGGGGTATCTTGCATTTTCTCGCCTACGCATTCAGCCGGATGCCGACGAACACAGCGGAGTCGGGAAGCCCCGAGATGCTGTACTTATTCGAGAGCTCAGTGGCTGAAACGCGCCAGCTGTACGTGCTCCCGTCCACGTCGATGGTGCCGGTTTGGTAGGTGTTGCCCATGTCGTCGACACCGGTGCCGTCAGCGGGCGTGGTGGACGCATCGAAGCCGGCTTGCGCGATGGCCGAGGAGATGGCCGCCTCTAGAGAACTCGCGGTGAAATCAGCGTATTTGATGGCGATCGACTGCCCTGAATCGCTGCGGTCGATGCTCAGCGTCCATGACCCGTTGAGCAGACGCGCGGCGTCCGATGCGGAAAGCGATGATACGCCCTTGGCGTACATGGTCGCCGCTTCGGCAAGCGTCACGTCCGCGGGCAGCTTCACGACGTCGAGGCCGTTGTCCCCCTCGGCGGTTTGATTGTAGATGGTGAGCCCTTGCGCTTCGAAATTCGCGAGAATCGTTTCGTTGTCCGCGCCGATCAAGGTGTTGACGGCAGGGATGTTGTAGCTTACTTGCCTGGTCAGGTTTTGCTCAAGGGTTGCTTTGTTGGCGGCGTTGTTCCCGGCGACGGTGCCGATGGCGTCCGCCCCCATTTTAACGCCGATGATAAGGGCGCACACGACGAGCGCGAGCGTGATGAGTCGTGCTTGCCTGGGCATCGCGATGGGGCGCTTCAAAGAGGACCCGTCAAGGTAGATGACGGAGCCCTCGATGTCGGTGTAGTCTGGTTTTGCGTGAAGCAAATTCATGACGGCCTCGCTTACGGCGTTTCCGGATGGTTTGTGTGCGCTACAAAGTATAGCATTGCGATGGCTTGGGCCTCATGGTAGCCTACTGAAAGCCCATGGGGGAGTAGCAGGCAAGCGATGCTTGCGGTCCGTTCAACATCGTGACCGATAATCGGTCTGGCGTACCTGAGATTGCAAGACTCATGGCGCAACGTTTCGCGGCGTTGCGCCATGAGTCTTTTTTCATGTATGCCTGCGTTTCGGCGAAACCCCAAGACATTTGGCGGAGGCGGCGAGAGTGGTCGCATCGCCTTGAGACGAGAAGGAGCAGCTTGTGGATCTTTCCATTTTCACCACTGCGGAAGCGTGGATCAGCCTTATCACGCTGATGTTTCTGGAAGTGGTGCTTGGAGTGGACAATATCGTGTTCATCTCCATCACGTCAAACCGGCTCGCACCGGAAAAGCAGCACATCGGGCGCAAGCTCGGACTTGCGGGCGCCATGGTCTCCCGCTGCATCTTCTTGTGCTTCGCAAGCTTTTTGGTTCATATGGCAACCCCGCTGTTCACGATTGATCTGGGATTCTATTCGCATGGCTTTAGCGTGCGCGATATGGTGCTGTTCTTCGGCGGCGCGTACCTCATCTACAAGGGCATCGCCGAGCTGCGCGATGTGCTTGCCTTGACCGAGGAGAAGGCCGAGCTGTCCGAGGAGCATGCCGCCGGTCACCGCATCGGGCTCGTTCAGGCCATCGCCACCATCATGGTGATGGACGTCGTGTTCTCCATCGACTCGGTTATCACGGCGGTGGGTCTGGCCGAGCATCTGATCATCATGATCATGGCGGTCGTTTTCGCCGTGCTCATCATGATGCTGTTCATCGACGCCATCTCCGACTTCATCAACAAGCATACTGAGATGAAGATTCTTGCGCTCGTGTTCATCGGCGTGATCGGCATCTTGCTGTTCCTCGACGGTTTGGGCATCAACTCGGGCATCGAGGTGCTTGATATGCACATGGAGAAGCTGATGGTGTACTTCGCTATGGTGTTCGCGGTGGTGCTCGAGATCGTGCAGATGCGCTATAACGGCAACCTCGCACGCTGGAAGGCGTCTATTGCCGAGGGCGACGGCAAAGGTTGCGCGGCGGACGGCGAAACCGCGGCTGAGTTGACGCAGACGGTCGGTGATGCGGCGGCCGGCGATACCGCCACCGCATCGAGGAACGACTAGCAAGCGCTATTTCGCGAACTGCTCGTAACCTTCATCCGAGATGAAGAGGCGGGCGGCACGCGGCATGATCCGTGCGGAGAAGGGCGTTTGAAGCCCTGTCGCCTCCCCATCGTACTGCACCTCCATGGGGGGCTCCGCATGGATCGTGACCGTTTTGGCCCGGTAGATCTCAAGTGCATCGGTGCGGTCGGGGAATTCGCCGTCGCGGTCGAGAATGCCTGCGAACAACGCGGGCAGAAGGTCGAATGCGGTCTTCGCTTTCAGGATGACCACGTCGAATTCGCCGTCGCGCGGAAGGTTGCCGTGCGTGACGGCGATGTCGAACTGGATTTTCGAGAAGTTCACCAGAAGCACGCCGAGGCCTTCGCTATGCACGGTTTTATCGTCGAGCTCGATGGAGAATCTCGACAACTGCGGCGTGGCGTTCATGACGGCCGCCTTCACGTAGGCCATCGGGCCGAGCAATCGCTTGCCGCGCTGGGCCGCGCGCATGATGACCGCGTCGTAGCCCGCACCGGCCATGATGGAGAAGCCGAACTTGCGCCCCGCGACATCGATTTGCCCCATGTCGAAATCGAGTGTTTTGCCGCTGCGCACGAGTTTCGCGAGCGCGTGGGGCTCAAGCGGGCTCGCAAGATTCAGCGCGAGCAAATTCGCGGTACCGGCGGGAAAGGGCAAGATGGGGATTTGCGTGTTGGCTAGTAGGTGGCATACCGTCGCCACCGTGCCGTCTCCTCCGGCGGCGACCACCGCGTCATAGGAGGAGGCGTCCGAAAGGAGGCTTTCCACGGGGGTCGTGCCGTTCGTCGAGCGAACGCATACCTCGTCACCGTCTTCGGAGAAGCTGCGCATGAAATCGTAGACGGCTCCTTCGCCGTATCCAGATGCCAGATTGTTGATGACGAGCAGTTTCACGGATTCCCCTTCAGTTGCTATATAGTTCGTCGCTTTGCGTTGCTGTATGTTGCCGTGCGTTGCGTAGCGTTGCGATTCCCGCCATCACCTGCGGCCTTCCCGTTGCTCTGCGTTGCCTTGCGTTGCTTTGCGTTGCGTCGCTTTTGTACCGCCCGTGTACCGCTGCGCCCGCTGCTCGAATGCCTTCATCGCCTCGCGGTCTGCCGCATCGTCGGCGTGAACGTACGTGTCGGCCATGGCGATGCGCGACCACCCGGCGATGCGCTTGAGGGCGAAGGCGTCCTGGCTCTGCGCAAGGTACGTGAGAAACGTGTGCCGCAGCTCGTGAACGGAGCAGTCCACGCCGTAGCGCGGGCAGCCGGTATCGCGCCACCAGCTGTAGAGGGTGCTCCCGCGCAGGCGGGTTCCGGAGCGCGTCGTGAGCATCGGCGTTTCATCCGTCTGCTCGATGCCCAGCGCGGCCAGCATCTCGGCCTGCTCGGCCTTCCAGCCGTCCAGAAGCTCGCGCGTTTTCGCGGTCATGGGGATGACGCGCTCGCCGCTCTTGGTTTTCGTCCCCTTGCGCGTCCCCGTGGCCGTCTCGATGGAGCCTAGCACCGCAAGGCCGTCCCCGAGGTCGTTTCCCCAATCGAGCGCGACCACCTCGGAGCGGCGCAGGCCGTTCAGGGCTATGAGCGCCATCCCGACCGCGCTGCCGCTGCCGTGCTCGGATGTAAGGCCCTCCACCACGCGCATATAGTCCTCGTAAGGCAGGGCCTGCTTGGGCTTCGCGTCGGATTTGGGCTGCTTGATTGTGCGCATCGGGCTTCGGGCTATCAGCTCGTCGCGCTCGGCCTCCTCCATGATCATCTTGAGCGTGGAGTGGTAGCCGATCATGGTCGAGTTCATGAGCTGCTTTCCGCCGACCTCCCCGGCCTTTATGCGCGAAAGCGCGTCTATGAGCTTCGGGCGCGTCAGCGCGCTAACCTTCTCGTTTCCGATGACCCGGCACAGCCGCTCCATGATGCCCTGGCTTCTGAGAAGCGTCTGCCGCTCGAAGTCCCCGGATGCCTCGCGCCTGCGCTGCCACAGCTCGGCGTATGCCGCGAACGTCATGTCGGGGTCGTAGCCGGTCAATGCCAGCTGCTCGGCGTACTCCGCGCGGAACTCCTCCCCGGCAACCTTCGCCTGGCTGTACGTGCCGTGGAACCGCTTGGATTTGGCGGGCTTGCCGCCCACGAACAGCCGCAGCCGCCACAGGCGGCACTTGGCGTTGCTGGTACCCTCCATGCGCGAGACGGTGAGCGTCAGCCTCGGCGCGGTCACGTCTCGTCCTTGTCGGACTGGTACCACACCACCACGCCAAGGCAGCGCACGGGCTGCGTCGCGTCGGTGAGCACTATGT
>CAVHXL010000045.1:0-12580 GCA_963639885.1 bacterium
CCGAGCGCGCCGGCGAGCTGTTCGAGCGCAACGAGGCCGCGGCCATCGAGCGCTACCAGCACCTCACGCGTCTGAAAGCAATGTACGACGGCGAATAAGGCGACTTTGGATTCGCGCATCTTATGACATGATGTCGAAGCGTGGAGGGTCCTCGGCTGAGGGCCCTCCTTTTGGTTTGCGAGTGCGGGGGTTTGGTCGCTTTGCGAGCGCGGGTGGTGGCTGCCGAGGGGTTCCGGCTGCCGAGGGGTGGTGGTTGCCTTGGAGCGCCCTCAGGGTTGCGGTGCGCGTCTCGGGGCCGAGCGAACGGCCGGTCGTAGAGGGAGCGCGCCGCCGGGCATGATGGGTTCTTGCGGTGGGCGTAACGTTTCTTGGCTTTCGCCAACCTGCGATAAAGATAGCTTCGCCAAGCGCGTTAGAATGCTTGCATGGATAAATCACTTGCTTATGACATCGTCCTGCTGCCGAGCATGCAGCAGGCAATCGCTTGGCGCAAAGATGCGGCGCGCGCTCGCTCCGCCGAATCGTTCGGCTGCGAGGTGACCACGTTCTCGGCCTGGACGGCTGATCTGTGGGGGCTTTTCGGTGATGGACGCATCCCGGTCTCGACCCTTATGCGCAGCTTGCTGTTCCGCTGCGACGACGTGGTGAAGGAGGCGGACCCTGCTCGTCGAAGCGCCATCGCTTGCGTGGGAGCGGCATGCGTGCGCGAGGCGTCGGGCCTTGCGGTTTTCGAGGACGCGGTCGCGCATGATGCGGGCGTGCTCGCTTTCGAGGAATCCCAGGTGCTTGCCGCCATTCGCGCATACTATCGCCACCTTGATGGCAAAGGGCTCATCGAACCTGGTCAGGCGCTCGCCATGCTTCCCGGCTTGCTGCCGCGCCGCCCTTTGCGCGTCTTGGCGCGTAACTGCCCTCCGTTGACCCCTCAGCAACGTGCGTTCTTCGATGCGTGCGCCTGGATCGAGCTCGACGAGCATCCGGCGCCTGGGGGCGACGGGCCGGTTAGCGCCCCTTGCGGCATCGAGGTTCGTTTCGCGTTTCCGTCGGGCGCCTACGCGTGGCCTGCGCTGTTGGCCGATATCGTCCGCGAGGAGATGGCGCGCTCAGCTGGCAGGGAGGCGGATTGCCCCATTGCCGCCCCCGTTGCAGGAGGTTTAGCCGCTGAGGCGCAAGAAGCCGGCGGGCTGGCCGGTGATGCAGCCGGCGAAGTGGCTGGCGAAGCCGCCGAGGTCGCTGGCGAAGCCGAATACGGCCTGCATGAAGGCGATGCTTCCGATCGACCCGCTTCCGCACGGGTGGTGGTCGCCGCGAAGGATCCTGCCGAGCTATACGAAGCGCTTTCCGCAACGTTATCGCGCGAGGGCGCTACCGTGGCGCTGCGTGCGCGCCGGCCTTTCATCGATACTGATTTCGGCCGGGCGTTCTTCTCCTTGGCGCGGTTTTTCGGGTACGACCCGGTGTCGGGTTCCATGAAGGCCGGCAAGGTTTTCGCATCCCCCGAGTATCCGGGTATCCCTCGGAAGGACGTCGAGTCGTGGTGCCGAGCCGATCTGGCCGACTTCATGCTCTCGCCGCTTTCCGGCATCAAGCGCAAGAAGGCCTATGAGCACGATGCGGCTTATCGCGGCGACCGAATGCGTACGCGCAAGGCGGTCTGCATCGAGCTTCGGGAAGAAAGCCGTATGTTCGCGCTGGTCGAACGCTTATTTCTCGGCAGCGGCGACCTTGAGGTGGCGGATGGCCTCGTTTCGCTCATGCATTGCGTCGGGGGCTTTTCCGAGGCATGGAAGGGAGAGCAGCTTGGATGCGCGGTGGCGCTGCGCGATGTTCTGCGAGCTGCTTTCGGCCTGGGCCTTGGGCTTGAGGCCAGCCTGCAGGAGCTCGAGTCGGTCATCGTCGACATATCCCGCACGGTTGCCCCGAAGGTTAAAGGTGAAGCGGGGGCGTGCGCCCCGGCTGCGCGGGAAGCGCTTGGCGCGGCCGGCGACGTTTCCGCCGGTTTCGTTCCCGATCTGCTGATTTGCGATCAGCAGACGGCGGCGATGCTTGGGCGCCGCTCGTGCGCAACCGTGGTCGTGGCCGACCTGACGAGCGCCGCGTACCCTGCGGCCGAAAAAGAGGATGCTGCGCGCACGCTGCTCTCCAAGCTCGGCGTGCCGCGCGTCGATACGGCCTTGGCGCGCATGCGCCGCGCGTTTTTCGCGCTTGAGCATCTGCCTTATCGGAGCCTGGTGCTTGAGCGTTGCTTGAACGATGCCGACGCGAATCCGCTGTATCCGAGCGTTGTCTTCGAGGAATTCGTCGACTGCTATCGCGCCGACCCGACGAACCTCGACGACATCGACAACCCTTACGCGTTGCCTGGCCAGCAGCAGGAGGGAATGCTCACGCGCGGCGAGGATCTCCTGTTCGCGAACCGCTCGCTCGGTACGCGCGCGCAGCAGATCGCCGCAAGCGTCGCCTATCCTGAGATCGGCGCCATATCGAGTGGGAATCGCGCGTTGGTCGTGCTGCCGCGCGTCATCAAGGGCCAGGTCGTTGAGCAGCCGTGCCTATCGCCCTCGCAAATCGAGAGCTACCTCGAGTGCCCTTACAAGTGGTTCGCCGACCGCCGCCTGCGCTTGGAGGATATAGACGAGGGGTTCGGCCCGCTTGAGATGGGCGATTTCGCTCACAATGCGCTGTGCAGCTTCTATCGGCATTTCAGGGAGGACGCGGGCCTTGCGAAGGTGACGTCCGCCTCGCTTCCGCAGGCGCAAAAGATCATGGCCGACGTGCTTGCGCGCCATAAGGCGCTGCAGCCGAATCTGAAGGAGCGGGAGAATCGCCTGATCGCCACCGGCGAGCTGGAAAGGCGTCAGATCGAGGAGCTCTGCGACAAGCTCATGCGCTACCTCGATTACGAGGTGACGCTTCTTCCGGATTTCCATCCGGATCATTTGGAATATGCCGTCGCGGGTGAAGGCATGGTTGACTATGCGGGCCAGAAGCTGATCGGGACGGCGGATCGAATCGATGTCGACGCGGATGGACGCTGCGTGGTCATCGACTACAAGGGGTCGCTTTCCGATTCCTACTCGATTGCGCGGCGCAAGGAAGGCTCCTTGGGCAAGGTGCAGTCGCTCATTTACGCGCAAGTGGTTCGTCGGACGCTTGGCTACGATCCCGTCGGGGCGATATACGTTTGCTATGGGCGGCGGAAGTTCGCTGCAGGAGCCTACGACGGCCATGCGTTGGGCGATGCGCAGGTTCCCGGTTCGAAGCCTAAAAAATGCTCGTGGCCGATTGCCGCAGACGCTCCCGCCGAGGCGCGTTTCGTCGACCTTCTCGACCAGACCGAGGAGGCCATCGCCGAAGCGCTCGATCGCATGCTGGCCGGCGATGTGGCGCCGCGCCCCGCAAGCGCCGAGGCGTGCAAATGGTGCCCGGTAAGATCGTGCCCTGAAAGGAGGTGCTAGCATGGCTTTGACGGCAGGACAGCAGGCTTGCGTTGATACGCTCGGGAAGCCCCTGGCGGTTTCCGCAGGGGCCGGATCCGGTAAAACGTATACGTTGACCAGGCGCATCGTTCATGCGCTCGAATGCGGGTACCTCACCGACATCGACGAGGTGCTGGCCATCACGTTCACGACCAAAGCCGCCGGCGAGATAAAATCTCGCGTGAAGGGCGCCCTGCGCGCGGCCGGCATGACCGAGCAGGCGCTGAAGGTTGACAACGCTTGGATTTCCACCATCCACGGCATGTGCTCCCGGATATTGCGTGCGCATGCGCTTGAGCTGGGTATAGATCCGCAATTCAAGATCGTGGGCGAAAGCCGGGCGCAGGCCATGCTCGATAGCGCGCTGGAAGCGGTCATCGGCGGGCGCGATGACATGGTCAACGGACTGGCCGGCATCGATCCCGGCCGCATCGACGCGCTGTTCTCGGAATTCAAGGTGCGCTCCCAAGGCGCCTCGATGGGCGTTTCGGTTGAGGGCGTGGTGCGCGAGCTGGTGAACGTTGCGCAGGAAAGCCCCGAGGGCATGGGGGCGGTGGTGCTTCCCCCGGCCTCCGCGGGTCCTGAGAAGCTGCTGGTGCAGCTGTGCGATGCAGCGCGTGACGCGGTCGCGCTGGCGGGGGAGACGAAGCCCGGCAAGACGCGCGACGAGTTCTTGGCGCTGACGCAAGAGGCCATCTCGTTGGTGGAACGTGCGCTTTCCTCATCTGATGCGCTGACGTATCAGGAGGCCATCGATCTGGCGAACGCGTTCCCCATGCCGGGCAAAAGGTTCGGCAAGGGGACGTCGTATCACGAGATGGTGCCCGAGCTTGCGACGCGCTATCAGGGCATCGTGGCCGAGGCGAGCGCCGGCGTCGTGCGCCCGCATCTTGAGACGATCGTCGAGATCGCGTCGTTGGTTTCGGACGTTTTCTCGCGAAGCAAGCGCGAGGCGGGCGTGCTCGACAACTCCGACCTGCTGACGTTCGCCGCTCGCGCGTTGCGCGAGCACTCCGAGATCGCGAGCTGCTACGCCGATCGATTCAAGCTGGTCATGATCGATGAGTTTCAGGATACCGACCAGCTGCAGGTCGATATGATCTCCAAGCTTTCGGGCGCGGCGGGCGAGCGCCTGTGCGTCGTCGGCGATGCACAGCAGTCCATCTATCGGTTCCGCGGCGCCGACGTCTCGGTGTATCGCAGGCATCTGGCCGCCGTGCGCAAGGAGAACCCATCCGGCGTGATAGAGCTGCCCGACAACTTCCGCAGCCATGCCGATATCCTATCGCTCTGCGATCGGATTTTCCCTCGCGGCGATTATGGCGAGGATTACATGTCCCTGCACGCCAGCCGTGACGAAGCGCGCGTGAAGCAGCCGTTTTCGGGGCCGGGAGCGCGTGTTGGCGTTCAGGTGACGACTTTCCCGTACCGGGGCGTGTCGAACGATGATGCGCTGCGTGTCCAGGCTGCGCGCCTGGCCGCGCGATTCGCCGCATATCGACGCGCGGGGCATGATCCCGCCGAGATGGTGGTTCTGCTCGGGGCGATGTCGAAAGCCGATGTCTACGCCGCCGCCATGCGCGCGGTCGGCCTTCCTTGCGTGGTCGCCGGCGGATCCATTTTCAATCGTGCGCCCGAGGTGGCGCTCGTGGTGCGCCTGGCCGAGGCGCTTGCGAACCCGAAGTGCTCGAAGGCGCTGTTCGAGGTTGTTTCCAGCGAGATGTTCGCCCTTTCCACCGACGATTTGATCGAGCTTTCCACCGGCATGGATTCAACCCATACCATCCCGCGCCGCCGTCGGTTCAACGAGGGATTCCGCAACCTGGAGCGCCTGGTGGCTGCGGGCGGGCCGCTATCCCCGGCATTGGTGAACGCCGCGACGCTGATGAACCGTGCCTCCGAGCAGCTTGGGCAGGTTCCCCTGTCGGAGATAATGCAGGGGATCGTCACCGATTCCGGTTGGCTTGCGCGGCTCGAGCAGGCGGGTCCGGAGGGGCTGTCCCGTGCGGGCAACGTGTACAAGGTCATTCGTCGCGCCGCCGAGCTTGAGACCTCGAGCGGGTTGGGGCCGGCTGGCGTGGCGTCTTGCCTCGCGGAGGATATCGAGGTGGCGCGCGAGGCTCCCGGCGCGCTTTCCGCCGGCGGGGGCGATTCGGTGCGCATCATGACCGTGCATGCCAGCAAGGGCCTGGAGTTCCCCATCGTGGCGATCGCCGAATTCGGCGACGACAAGCTCCGCGCGGGCGCCCTGCAAAGCTGCACCATCTCCGGTCGCACCTTCGTGTCGCTTGATGGGGGCACGACGCTTGCCGGTCTGCGCGAGGCCAGCTCGAGCTTGGCGTCGAAGGCTAAGGGCTATGCCCCCTTCGACGAGGATTACGAGCCCGATGATCTGGCGCAGATCATCACGCGCACGGAAAGCCCCGCTGCCTTCAGGTCCGCCATCCAGGGATTCGAGCAGGAAGGCGAGGCGGCTGAAACGCGGCGCTTGCTCTATGTCGCCATCACGCGCGCGAAAGAGGCCGTCATCCTCTCGATGCGCGGCCGATCGAAGGCTGACGATGCCTCGGGGCTCTCGGGGAGCGTTTGGGCGGACGTGCAGGAGGCGCTTGCCGGGAAGGGCTGCATTTTCGAGGACGGCGTTTCGGGCTTCGACTTCGGGGGAAGCGCGCCGGCGCAGGTGTCGCGGGTGTCGTTGGACGCCGAGAAGGTGGCCGCTTTCGATGAGCTGGGCCTTTCCTCCCTCGACGCGCTTTCGGTTGATGAAGAGGGCGCCGCTGCCGCAGCAGCCGCGGGTGCGGGCGCTGCCACGGGTGCGGGCGCCGCTGCCGCGGACGACCCCGCC
The DNA here is from genome assembly GCA_963639885.1 of bacterium. Classification (GTDB taxonomy): domain Bacteria; phylum Actinomycetota; class Coriobacteriia; order Coriobacteriales; family Eggerthellaceae; genus Senegalimassilia. The sequence continues at coordinate 6,325 of CAVHXL010000045.1, forward strand.
GCCGCTGCCGCGGACGCTGACAACCCTGTCGCGTCGCGCCTGTTCGATGTTCCCGTGGTGCCGCCGTACCTGCCAAAGCGTGGTCAGCTGTGGCATCCCGGCAGGGAAAACGTGTTCAGCTGCTCTTCCATCTCGGGCGAGGGGGGCGCGCCTGCGGATGCCTCGCAGGCTTTCTGGGCTGATGAGGCCTCGCTTGACGGTTCCTTCGATGCTGATGCGCTGGGCGCGGATGTGGCTCATGTCCAGCGTCCCGCCTCCGACGCGGATGCCGCCACGACATTCGGCCAGGCGTTTCATCGCGTCGCGCAAGCTTCGGTGCTCGCGTGGTCTTCGGGGCAGGCGCTCGCGGCGGCCCCGTCGCGCCGTCGCGGTATCGCGAGGGCCGTCGGGCTTTCCGCCGATGAGGACCTTTCGCGTCTGGACGTTGCGCTCGATAGATGGTTCGCCAGCGATGTGGCCAAGCGCGTCGCGGGCTTTTCGCGCCTGCGCGCCGAGGTCCCCTTCATGGTCGACATGGGCGCGGCTGGCGAGGGCGGCTCTTCCGCCGGCCTTTCCGCGCTTGGCGGCAACGAGGCGTTCCTTGAGGGCGAGATCGACTTGCTCGCCACCGACGAGGTTTGCGGCACGCTTTCGGATCCGGAAGGGTTCGCCTTGGTCGTCGACTACAAAACGGGCGGTGATGCGTCCGAGACGACGCAATGGCTGCATAAGAAGCACTTGCTGCAGGCGACCTGCTATGCCTATGCGGTTCTGCTGCAGGGCTATGACCGGGTTGAATGCGCTTTCGTTCGCGTCGAGCAGGTGGCTGCCGCCGCGGATGGCGCCAGCCGTGCGTCGACGGATGACGCCCGTGCTGCAGCGGCCGGCAACCAACCTCAAGTGGTAAGCTACGAGTTCGCGGCGAGCGATCTGCCCGCCATCAAGCGCTCCATCATGACGGCGCGCTCGGCAAGTCTGGCAGCACGCTCGACGGCGGCCGCGCACGAGCGCCCCTCGGCGAGCGATGGCGCATCCGATTAGATTCAGCAAGGTTTCGACCTTGGGCGTTATGGAGGACCATTCGTGAACATCCAGATTTTCGGAACGAAGAAAAGCTTCGACACCAAGAAGGCGCAGCGCTACTTCAAGGAGCGTCGCATCGCGTTCCAGTTCGTGGACTTGAAGGAGAAGGGCCTGAGCAAAGGCGAGCTCACGAGCGTTTCCCAGGCTGTGGGCGGCCTGGATCGCCTGATCAACCCAGATGCGAAGGATGCTGACACCGTGGCTCTGCTGCAGTATCTGGCCGCAGATCAAAAGTTCGAGAAGGTGCTTGAGAATCAGCAGGTCCTGCGCGAGCCCATCGTGCGAAACGGCAAGAAAGCCACGATCGGTTATGAGCCCGATGATTGGAAAGCTTGGGAATAGCCCGCTAATCGTCACGTGAGGAGCGCCCTCGATGAGGATCACGCTGCAACAACTTCGCTATTGCAACGCCATCGCCGATGCGGGCTCGATGATCGCTGCGTCGAGGCGGCTGAAGGTTGCTCAGCCGACGCTTTCGGAGGCCGTCTCGCTTGTCGAGCGTGAGCTGGGGTTCTCGGTGTTCGAGCGCAGCAGCCTGGGCGTGAAACCGACTGAGCGCGGTATCGAGTTTCTGGCGCGCTCGCGGCAAATCGTCCAACAGATGGACAATCTTGACGAGCGATACGGGTCGGGCGAGTCGGACCGCCTGCGCTTCGCGGTGTCGTGCCAGCACTATTCGTTCGTGGAACGGGCTTTCGTTGATTTGATGGGTCGGGTTTCGGACGCGCGCTACCAGCTGATGCTCAACGAAACGCAGACCATGCGGGTTATCGAGGATGTCGCCTCGTGCGAATTCGACATGGGGGTGCTGTTCCTGTCGAGAGCCAACGAGGCGGCGGTGGGACGCTTGCTCGAGCGCAACAAGCTTGTCTTCCACGAGCTGTTCGAGGCGGTTCCCCATGCGCTCATGCGTTGCGGGCATCCGCTTGCCGGGGAGGAAACGGTCTCGATTGAGCAATTGGCACCATACCCGCAGCTCACGTTCTTGCAGGGGATCTACGAGTCGTCGGCCTTCGCCGAGGAACCGCTGTGGGCACCCTCGGAGATGGCCGTGCAGGTGAGCGACCGCGGGCTTATGATGAGCGCCCTTCTGCATTCCGATGCGTATACCGTCACGAGCGGGGTGCACGCCGAGTACATGGGGACGTCGTCGGTTTCCGCGGTGCCGGTACGCTCGGGCGAGCGTATGCATGTAGGGTACGTTACGGTTCGCGGTGCGGACATCGATCCGATCTCCGAGCAGTTCATCGAGCTCATGAAACGCTACGCCGGGGTCGCGTGAGGAATCACTTTTCGTAGCTTGCGATGATGTCTCGCAGGTATTTCCGGTACGCCTCGGCAAGCTCGTCGGGCGCCTCGATGCGTATCGCGCATCCGAGCGTGGCCAGCCATCCATAGAACGTCGGCGCTTCCATGACCCAGGTGCGCACGTGTGAGCGGCCATCGTCCTCGAGGGTGATCTCGACATCCTTTCCGAGCCGGTCGATCACCGCGCTCACGGCCGAGGGATCGACCGAGAGCTCCACGTTGACAGGCTCGCCGGTGAACATATCGAAGACGCGCTGCTGATACTCGGCGACGTTGAAGGTCGCTATCTTCTCGTTGCGCGTGGCCGGAGTGGTGGATACCTCGATCTCGCGCATCCTATCGACGCGGTAGTTGGTGAACTCCTCGTGCTTGTCGTTCCAGACCACCAGATAATACTCATCGTTCATGTACATGAGCTGCACGGGCGTCTCCAGATACGGTTTGCCCGCGTGCTGCGCCACGAGCTTTCCTCGGCCGTCGTATTTGTAGTACATGAACGAGACCTTGCGCTTGGCGTTCATCGCGCGCTGGATGGCGTCGATGCCGTAGAAGACCGTTTCGTTGTCGTGGCCCTTGACGCGTCTTTCGACATGAACGCGTTTGCGCAGGCCGTCAGCCATGTATTTGCTGCCGAGCTTTCCGATCGACCGCACGAGCGCGTTGCATTTGCTCTGCGTGAGGAAGCGAGAGGATTGCACGGCGTCGGCAAGCAGGAACAGCTCCTGATCTTGGAAGTCTCGGCTTGCGAGCTTGTAGAGAACGGGGCGCCGGTCGTCCTCGCGGATGATGTCGTAGCCGAACTGCTTCAGGCACTCCAGATCGCGGTAGACGGTTTTGCGCTCAACCTCGATGTCGACTTCGGCGAGTTTCGCGATGATGTCGCCTATGCTGATGCCATGGCTCTCGTCCGTCTCGTTCTCCATGATTTGAGCCAGATAGAGCAGCTTGAGCTTACTGCGAGCAACTTGTGCCATGCGGTCCCTTTCTCGAATCGATCATGCGCGAGCCGTCTGCGATCAGGCTACGAACGGCTCGCGAAACCCGCGGCTTCAAGCGTGGGCAAAACGCGGCCAGGTCGGTGGCGCCTCGCGCGTCGGGTGGCTATCCGTCCAGCTGCGCTCCCGCCTTAACCTGGGCTATGGCTTCAGTGAGCGCCTTGACCTTGATGGGCTTGCTGATGTGCGCGTTCATGCCGGCTAGCATGCAGGCGTTCCTGTCCTCGGCGAAGGCGTTCGCCGTCATGGCGATGATGGGGACGGCTTTCGCATCGGGCCGCTTGAGCGAGCGGATGCGCCGCGTTGCCTCAAGGCCGTCCATCACGGGCATCATGACGTCCATGAAAATATAATCGATGCCGCCCGGTTTCGTTGCGGCGAATGCCTTGAGCGCGGCGCTGCCGTTGGCCGCTTCGGTGACGGTAAATCCCTGGTCCTCAAGCATGATCCGAGCGATTTCCCGGTTCAGATCGTTGTCCTCGACGAGCAGGGCGTGCTTGCCGGCAAGGTCGACAGCGGGCACCTGTGCGGCCACGGCCAAGGTTTCGTCGGCCTCGTGATCAAGCTCAAGCGTGAGCGTGATCGAGATGGTGGTGCCGACGTTCTCCTCGCTCTCAAGCTCGATGGTGCCGCCCATCAGATCGACGATATCCTTCACGATGGAAAGTCCCAAGCCGGAGCCGGTGAAGGTCGTGGTGGTCGCCTTGCCTTCCTGCGAGAAGGGCTCGAAAGCGTGCGCCTGAAATTCCCGGCTCATGCCCAATCCTGTATCGGCGCAGGTGAAGCGGTAGGTTGCCGTTTCGTCATCGCTGGCTATCTCGGTGCATGAAAGCTCTACCGTCCCGCCGGGGCGGTTGTATTTGACGGCGTTGGAGGCGAGGTTCATGAGCACGCGGTTGAGGTGCAGGGGGCTGCCGATGACCTGATGGTGCTCAAGGTACGACGCCTGCTTGCCTCCGCTGAAGGTCAGGCCGTTCTCGCTTGCGTTGGCCTCGACGGTGGGCAGCGTCTTGAGCAGCATGTCGACGAGGTTGAACGGCTTATGCTCGAGTACGAGCGCGCCGGATTCCATCTTGCTGATATCGAGCACGTTGTTCACCAGATCAAGCAGGTAATCGGCCGAATGAAGGATCTTGGTTCTGCATTCGGCAAGTTTCTCCGGGTCGTCTGAGTAACGCTCGGAGATGTGCATCATGCCGATGATGCCGTTCAGGGGCGTGCGTATATCGTGGCTCATGCGCCGCAGGAACTGCGTTTTCGAGAGGTTTGCCCGCCTGGCTTCCGTCGCCGCTTTCGATAGTTGGTCGCGCAAGGCCAGTTCGCGGCTCTTCTCCTCGGTGAAGTCGCGCGCCGCGTAGAGAACCTGCGTGACACGGCCGTCCCCTTCGCGCTTTTTCACGACGAAGCGGGCCTGGAACCACCGACCTTCGGGATTGCGGTATTCGGCCATGATCGTATTCGCGTTGGCGAGGCGAGCCGGCAGGGTGTTGACGTCGAGGAACTCGCGCACCTCATCGCGCATATCCGGGGCTATGAAGGCGTTGAGGATATGCTCCATCGCGCTGTCGACATCGCCCTCGCGCGGCACCGAGGCATGCATCAGCGCGACGGACTCGATGATCTCGTAGCGCTTGGCTTGCGTGTCGATCAGGAAGATGGTCGTGTATATGGTTGCCAGCGCGGAGACGATCTCGGAGTGCTTTTCCTGGGCGGTGAGGGCCTCCTCAAGCTGCTTGTAGCTTGCGACCAGGCGCGCTTGATCGATCTTCTCCCGGTCACGATAGTGCTTGATGAAGAAAAACGTGCATGTCATCAGGGACAGCGCGATCACGATGGCGGCAATCGCCATATTGATGAGCGTGCGGCGATGCTCCTCGATGAACGTGTAGGTCGACTCCATGTCATCCTCGATGCATACGGCGCCGACGATGTTGCCACTATCGTCGCGGATCGGATAGCAGGCGGTGAAAATGTGGCCCCAGTCGGTGTCGACGAGGTCGCGCGAGTAGACGTTTTCGCCATCGAGCGCGCGCGTGATATAGGGGACCATCTCATCCTCGATGGCATCCCCGGGGTTTCTGAAATCCTCGGCATCGGGGTTAAGCCCGTCAACGAGGTAGATGAGCGTGCCGTCCTCGGCGCGTTTCGCCGTGTAGAGGTACTTGAGCGAGTTGATGTTGCGGAACTCGCTCAAGTGCGTCTGCAGCGACTGGTAGGCTTCGGTGCTTTTGTCGGCTGCCGAGTTGATGTTTTGGAAGTCTTCGGGAGTGGCGATGCATTCCACCGCCGCGGATATCGCGTCGGAGTCATTGACGTGCTCCGATACGGCATTGTCAAGAACGCTGTTGGTGAGAACCTGGGTGAGGATGGCGGTGAAGACGACGAACGAGGTGATGGCAACCAGGACCACGAGCAGGAATCCGCTCGAATTATGAGCAAGGATGTTGGGTTTCGTGCTGGCTTTCCCGTCCACCGGTTTTCCTTCTCAGTTCGGTTTCGCCCGCAGGAGGCGGGCATCGCGCTTCGTGCTCGTTGCAATCATAGCGAAAAGAGCTGCGCTCGGAGAAGGAATCCCGGTTTTTTGCTTTTGCTGAATTAGTTTCGGGGGGAGTTGCGGCTGAATTTCGTGCCCGAACGGCGACGGGGGGGCGGCGCGCGGAAGGTGGCGTTGCGGGGCGGCAGGCGTGCCGGTGGCGGCGGGCTTGGGGCCCGCCTGCTTGGGGCGCCGAGCTTGGGGCCTGCCGAGCCCGGGAATGCGTCGGGCGGCGGCGGGCGTGCCGGCGGCGTAGGATCCGGGCCCGGTAAGCCTGGCGGCTTGGGGCTCGCCGGATGCCCCCGGCGGCGCTCCCTAAGCGGCCGGGCCTCGCCCGTTTTCGCGAGATCTTGTCGCG
>CAVHXL010000046.1:0-12519 GCA_963639885.1 bacterium
ATTCAAATCTCAACGTCGGACATTGTCGAAAAGTCTCCGAATATGCGCGAATCTCCACGGGTTGTGCCCCTTTATCGCGATTTCGGGAAGATGAGTGAATATGGAATATACTAACAAAGCTAAATATCCAAATGTATACGAAAAGGACTACGCATGACATTGCTCGAGCTGCTTCAGCTTATGCGCAAACACCTGAAGCTCGTCATCATCTTGCCTATCTTGTGCACGGTCGTCATGGGCGTGGTCAGCTATACGCTGATGGACAACACCTATACGGCATCTACGAGCATGTACGTGCTGGCGAAGCAGTCTAGCGGCACCAACGACACCTCCAACGGGGTTAACTCGCAAAGCCTGAGCGCGTCGCAGATGCTCGCAAACGACGTGTCCACGCTGCTGAAGTCGGACCGCGTCGCTTCCGATACGGCGGACGATTTGCACATGAACGCCCTGAAGGGCTACAAGACCAGCGTGACGAGTGAGACCACCTCGCGCGTGATCACCCTTTCCGTTACCGGCTCGAGCCCCGAAACGGCGGCAGCCATCGCCAACAAGATGGCCGCTAATGTCTCGAAGGTTGCTCAGCAGGTCATGGATGTCCAGAGCGTCAACGTCATCGACGAGGCAACCGCGCCGTCGGCTCCGTCCGGCCCCAATCGTCCTATGTACTGCGCCGTCGCGTTCCTTGCGGGTCTGTTCCTCGCCATTGCCATCATCGTTGTCGCGGACATGCTCAACACGAAGGTTCGCAACGCCGACGAAATCGAGGAGATGCTCGGCCTGCCCGTGATCGGCCGTATGCCCGCTATCAAGGGAGGTAAGTAAATGGCACGCACCAAGCGCGACGATAAGCTGGAGTCTCAAAACGCCGCGAAAACCCTGCTAGCGAACATTCGCTTCATGAGCGTTGATGACCCGATTCGCTCCATCGTCATCACGAGTTCCGTCTCCAATGAGGGCAAGTCCACCATCACGGTGGCGCTCGCAAAGGCGATCGCCACATCCGGGATGAGGGTGTTGCTCGTTGAATGCGATATGCGCTCTCGCACCCTTGCCGGGCTTCTCGGAGTCCGTTCGCAGGCGGGCATTTATTCGGTGCTTGCCGAGGAAACGCCGCTTATGCAGGCATTCGTTCCCACGTCGGTTGAGAATATGTACCTGCTTGATGCTGAGCCGCATATTCCCAATCCGGCTGACGTTTTGGCGTCCAAGCGCTTCGCGCAGCTGGTGGACAAGCTCGATAGCATGTTCGACTACGTCATCTACGACACCCCGCCGGTCGGCACCTTCGTGGACGGCGCTATCGTCTCCACCATTTGCGATGCAACGGCGCTTGTGGTTCGCGAGAACTTCGTGAAGCGTCAGGGGGTCAAGCAAGCTTACGACCAGCTTGAGAAGGCCGGCGCGAATATCGTCGGCGTCGTCATGAATTTCTGCGCTGCAACCTCTTCCGAGTATTATTACGCCTACTACAACCAGCAGGGCAAGCGGGATCATACCACCGATGCTTCCGCGCCTACGCCGGTTGCGGATCCCCGCGTCTTCGCACCCGAGGCGACACGTGCCGTCGGCGGCAAGCATGGCAGCGGCCCTTCGCGCGCGGCAAAAGCCAACGCTGGCAGGTCCGCTTCTGGACGCAGAAACTAGCCGTCTTGCTTGATCTGCATTGCCATATCTTGCCAGGAGTCGATGACGGCTCGCATAATATGGGCGAAAGCATCCGAATGCTGCATGCGGCCTACAAGGCAGGCGTGACGGAAATCGTTTGCACGCCGCATTGCCGCGATCCGTATTTCGACTACGACGCGATGTGGGATGCTTTCGACAACTTGAAATCGCGATCGAGCATCCCGCTGCACATGGGCTTCGAGGTGAATATCCGCAAGCTGCGCCAGTTTGGCCTCAAAGCCGCTCCGAAGTTGCGCTTCGATGGCTCGAACGTGTTGCTGCTCGAATTGTCGACGCATGCGACTAAGCATGAGTTCATCGAGTATGAGCGTGAGATCTACGAATTGCAGGGTCTTGGCTGCGAGGTGGTTATCGCCCATCCTGAGCGCTATCGGGCAATTCAGGAAGATATCGATGTGGCCCGCAGTCTCGTGCGAATGGGCTGCAAGCTTCAGGCATCGGCCGATTTCATAAAGGGTGGCCGATTCGGCAAGGAGCGCAAGCCGGCTCAGAGGCTTTTCGAAGAGGGGCTTTACAGCTTTTTGGCGTCGGATGCCCACTGCGTTGAGCATTATGAAGTGTTCGCTGCGGCATGGCGAAAGTACTCCGGAATGCTGCGAGGAGATGGCTAGATATTTCCAAAGTGTTGCATGTGGACGATTGGTGATTGTCCTTCCTGCGTTCGTGTCGTGAAATGGTGGCTTTGTTTCAAGTTTTGCGAATGCGGTCATTTTGGTTTGACAGAGGTTGAACTAAATGGATAGAATTGTGAATTGTATCCATTGGGAAAGCTGCGCAGCGGCGCAGTAAAACGAAACGAGAAAGGACTCGTAATGAAGAAGCGTATTGCATCTGTCGTGTGCGCCGCAATGCTTATGCTGGCATTGCCCACCTTGGCTTGGGCGGCTCCGTCCCCGAGCGCGATCACCGGTAACGGTAACTCTGGAAATGTGACTGCGTACGTCTCCGGCGAGGGCACCCTGGGCAATGGCTCCCTGGTTGTTGAGGGTACCGACACGCAGGCCTCCAACGCCTCCGGCAACATCATCGCCAACTTCCATGTTTACACCACCGGCGATGCCTCTTTCAACGGCGAAATCACGCTGACTTTCAATGTTGGCGCTGCTAACGCTGGCAAGACCGCTACCATCTACATCCAGCATGAGAATCCGGCTGGCACCGAGGTGAAGACCGCTACCGTCGCTGCTGACGGCTCCATTACCATCACGGTTGATCATTTGTCCTACTTCTCCATCGCTCTGTCCGATGGCGCTGCTAAGACCACCGCTACGGCCGACAAGTCTTCCAAGTCTCCGACCACCGGTGTTGACATGGGCGTTGCCGCTGCTGGTTCCGCTGTCGCCTTCGCTGGCGCTGCGGTTGTCGCTGTTGCCCTGCGCAAGAAGGTTACCGAGTAGCCTTTGCGAATCGCTTGAGAAAGCAGTTGCTGGGAGCCTGCCATATGGCAGGCTCCTTTTCTATCATGACCATCCATTTCCCTGAAAGAGGATCATATGGCAGCTTCGCCGGATAATAACGGGGCGCGCCCTTCGTCCGTTGCCACGCACGGGGCTCATGCATCCAAGCAAAAGTCAAAGGGCGGCGTGATCGTCTTGGTTGTTCTTCTTGTCCTGCTTGTCGCTCTTGGTATCGGGGGAGCTGTTTACTATTTCACTCAAACCGCCGAGATGGAACAGGCGGCCGAGGAGCAAAAGAGCACCCCTGAGCCTGTTGTCCCCGACCAAGGCAGTAGCCAGCTTGTCAATGAACTTCCGGACAACCCGATCGACTTAGTATCGCTTAAAACGGACAATCCTGACATCTATGCATGGATATATGTGCCCGGCACCGATGTTAACCTTCCGGTCTTGCAGAGCGTTGATGATGATAACTACTACCTTGATCACAATGCCGATGGCGACTATGCCGTCGAGGGCGCTATCTACTCTCAGAGCATGAACAAGACCGACTTCTCGGATCCGGTAACGGTCTTGTATGGACACAACCTGGTTAATGGCTCTATGTTCTCAACGCTGCACTATTTTGAGGACAGTCGGTTCTTTGCCGAGCATGACACGATGTATATATACACATTGGGTCATATTCTAACGTACAAGATCGTCTCTGCGTATCAGTACGATGACCGTCATATTTTGAACTCGTTCGACTTCAGCGATGCGAGTGTTGTTCGTTCCTATTTCGATTACGTTTTGGATCCCTCTTCGTTGGTGGTGAACGTCCGTGATGGTGTTCAGCTGCAATCGAGCGACAAGATACTGCAATTAAGCACCTGCACGGATACCATTTACCATACTGATACGCGCTATTTGGTTACGGGGGTGTTGATTAGTGACCAGCAAACCAAGTGATAATAACCGTGTGAATCTTTCTGCTTCGTCGGATTTGGACTCCAAGCAATCGAGGGGCGACCACTCATCACAAGCCAATGCCACTACTTCGGATTCGTTTTCGACCGCTTCAACACGCGGCGCCCATATCGCATCAGAGCTTGGACCCGCTCCGAAATCTTCTTTTGCCTCGAATGATGAGGTTCTGGTACGGAAGAAGCGCCGTCATCGCAAGAGGCGCCGTAGGGCTATCCGTATTGCGATCATCGTCGTGGTGGTGCTTGCCGTAATCGGTGCTGGTGTCGCTTTCGCAATCCATAGCTCCATCAAGTCCGGCGAGGAGGCGATGCTCCAGGCTTCTCGGGCCGCAACCGTCGACACGGCCGATAATTCGGTAAGCTATGATGAGGGTCGTACCGTCACTTACAATGGGCATACCTACAAACTTAACGAGAACATGGTTTCCGTTGTCGTTATGGGCTACGATCGAACAGAGAAAGCGGAAGCCCAGGGTCAGGCCGGCCAGGCAGATGCCGTCATGGTGATGGCATTTGATACCGAAACCGGGAAGGTGACCGCTATCGGCGTCCCTCGTGACTCCATGGTCGATATCACCAAGGCGGCTGGTTCCACGTATTTGGGGCAGGATAAAAAGCAGCTCTGCTTGGCTTTCGCCTATGGTGACGGCGCTGAGACGAGTGCGGAATACGTGACCACTGCCGTTTCGCGCGTCCTGTACAACATGCCCATGACGTATTATCTAGCACTTGACCTTCAGGGTGTCGGTCCCATTAACGACTCCGTGGGCGGCGTTGTCATCGACCCGCTGCAGACCATTCCGAACACGGGCATTAACGAAGGCGAGCAGACGATTCTCTATGGTGATAACGCGCTCGCGTATGTGCAATGGCGCGATACAAGCGAGTTGACAAGCCCGCTTGACCGCCAAGACCGTCAGGTTCAGTACGTCAAGGCGTTCGCTTCCACCGCGCTGACGCGTGCAAAGGGTAATGTGACTTCCATGATCGAGCTGTTCAATACGGCACGCGATTACTCCATCACCAATTTAGGTTTGAATGAATTTTCGTACCTGGCCACGAAAGTGGTTGGAACGGGCGTAACCTCGCTTGATGTCACCACGTTGAAAGGCGAGGCGGTGCAGGGCGACACCTATATGGAGTACTATCTCGACAAGGACTCCGTGTATCAAACCGTTTTGGATGTGTACTACACTCAGGTAAGCTAGCGTAAGCTAGCGCCACGTTCGTTGCTTTAGGCATGCGACCTGCGTGGACATCGAGGGCCCGTGCATTGTGCACGGGCCTTTGGCGTTATAATGGCAAAAATTGTTTTGAACCGAAAGGCCCAGGTCCACTATGGCAGATTATATTGAAGGCAAGCGTCCGATCATCGAGGCGTTTCGCACGGGAGTTCCCATGCGCCGAATCCTCATGGGTGACTTCATGAAGCGCGATCCCATGATCGAGGATATCATGCGCAAGGCGAAGCGTCATGGCGTCAAGGTGATTCAGGTTCCGAAAAAGGAGCTTGATGAGAAGTCGGCACGCGGCAGTCATCAGGGGGTCATGGCTGAAGCGGCCCCGTTCGCCTATGTGGGTATGGGCGAGATCGTCGACGCATCGAACAAGTATGCGGAGGTTCACGATGGCCGCGCCCTCGTGGTCGTTTGCGACCATTTGACGGATGCCGGAAATCTGGGGGCTATTAGCCGAAGCTGTGAGGCTGTGGGGGCAACGGGCCTGGTCATCCCTAATAAGCGCAGCGCGCGCGTTGAGGCTTCCACCTATAAAAGCTCCGCCGGGGCGATCAGCCATATGCCTGTGGCCCAGGTTTCGAATCTGGTGCAGGCCCTGCATCGCCTGAAGGACGAGGGTTTTTGGGTGTGCGGCGCCACGGAGCACTCCGACGACATCATCTGGAAAGCAAACCTCAAAGGGAAGATCGCATTGGTGCTTGGCAACGAGCATGATGGCGTTTCGCGTTTGGTTCTCGAGCATTGCGACTTCACGGCCAAGTTGCCGCTTGAGGGCGAGGTAGCCAGCCTGAACGTCGCCCAGGCGGCTACCGCTTGCATGTATGAGTGGCTGCGTCAAAACCGCGCGGGCGCCTAAGATGGCCAAGCAGCGAAAAAAACTGCTGCTGGTTGACGGCTACAACGTCCTTCGCTCGGGGGCTCGCTATCGCGATGCGTTCGCCCATCCTGATTACACCGACGATGCGTTCAACGCCGCACGGGAAAAGCTGATCAATGACGTGGTGAATTTCGCCGGTCGAGAATACCGCGCCATCATCGTTTTCGATGGCGCCCAAAACTCCTACTCGACGGGCGAGGTTCAAACCATCGGGGGAGTGCGCATCATGTTCAGCCCCGCGGGGCAGTCGGCGGATAAGGTTATCGAGAAGCTCGCGCATGACGCGCGTGTGCGCAATGTCGAAGCGCTGGTGGTTACCTCCGATGCGACCATCCAGGACACCGTGTTCGGTTTGGGCGTCGACCGCATGTCCGCAAACGGGTTCTCTCGCGAAGTGGGTATGTATTACGACGATGCCCGTCGGGACGAGACGCCGAAAGTGGCGCATAAGCGAACTCTGGCCGATCGCATCAGCCCCGATGTGGTGGAAGCGCTAAAAGCCATGCGTGACGGCAGGTAATCAATCGGGCTGCAATGCCGATGAGCCGATCGAGCGTGCTGATCGGAACCAGACCGCTGTTCGAAAGCTTCGTCAGGCGCGCTATCAGTCTATTCCCGAGCGTCCGTCTTGGTGCTATCGAGCCGTTCTTTTGCCAGGTAAATCGGCCTGTGCTTATTCTCGATGTAATCGCGTCCCAGGTATTCGCCAATGACTCCCAGCACCGTGAGCTGCAGCCCGCCGAAAAGCAGGATCAGGCAGGCGAGCGTGGGGAATCCCGGCGTGGTTGCTCCGTAAAGCAAAAACTCCCCAAGCACGGAAACCAGGTAAATGGCAGCGGCGATCGCGCAAGCGACGCCGAACCAGATGGCAACCTTCAAAGGCCAGGTAGTGAATCCGAAAATGCCCGTCATGGCATAGTTCATCAGCTTGCGGAAAGACCATTTGCTGCGTCCCGATGCGCGCTGCTCGGCCTCGTAGGGCATCTCGTAGGTATTGAAGCCGATCCAAGCGAACAGGCCCTTGCTGAAACGATCAACCTCTGGAAGCGATATGAGGGCGTCGCGGACGCTGCGTCGGAATACGCGGAAATCGCTGACGTTCGCGGGGATGGAGATGTCGTCGGCCATGCCGTTGAAGGTGCGGTAGAAAGCACGCTTGAACAGCTTCAGGACGAATCCCTCCTTGCGCTCAACCTGGCATGCTGCCACGCAATCGTATTCGGGGTTTTCCATCAGCAGGGAGTACATCCGCAGCGCATCTGCCGGGGTTTGCTGCATGTCGGCGTCGATCAGGCAGATAACGTTCCCGCGAGCGGCCTCCATGCCGGCGTACAAGGCTGACTCCTTGCCGAAATTGCGTGAGAAGTTGATGGCCTGGACAGCTTGCTTTCCGCGCGATGCACCCACGATGCGGCGTAGGAGCGCCCCGGTTCCGTCTTGGCTGCCGTCGTTGACGAACACGATTTCAAGGTTCACATGGGCTTCATCGAAGCATTCGGTCGCCGTTTTCAAGAACAGCGGGATGTTGTCAACCTCGTTATAGCAGGGCACGACCAGCGTGAGGTCGTACGTTGGAGATGAGGAGTCGGTCGCTGCGGGCATCGGTTCGCGTATCCTTCCTGTACTTATTTGCCGATGGCTACTTTACGCTTGCGCGCGCCAAAGCGCCATACACCGAACAGCGTAACGCAGACGATGCTCACGGCGGCTCCCTGCAGCAGGCCGGGGGTGGTATAGGTCAGCTCGATTTCGTTTTCGCCTGCCTCGACGTTGACCGAGGACAGACCGCCGTATGCGGCCTCGATGTCGACCGTCTTGCCGTTGACTGTGGCGCTCCACCCTTTGTCGTAAGGAACCGAAAGCACCAGCTTCTCGTCTTGCGTCGCGTTGAAGGTGGCGCTCACCACTGCGTTCTCGTATGTTTGAAGGGCGAATCCTTCCGCATCGATGCGCGACAGCTGGCTTTCAAGGGCGTTTTCATTAAGGACCTGAGCGTTCACCAGCTCTTGCGCCGATGGCTCGTACAGCTGGCTTGCGATGGTGGCCTGCGATCCGTCAGGGCGGGTCTGGTACGTCCCTGGATATTTCGGAAGAATGGACAGCGTGAGGGATTGACCCTTCGAAACCTCGCCAAGGTAAACGATGTTGCACGATCCCCGTCCGCCCACGCTCTGGACGAACTGCCCATCGACGCTAATCTCGCATGCGATACCGCCGTCGTAATACAGCTCGCTGACCATGAGCGTGGGGAAGTAAACGTATAGGGGGCCGTCCGCGTTGGCGGTGGCCGTAACGGTGCGCGTCTTGCCGCTCTTCGAGTCCGCGTCGCTTACGTCCTCGCCTGAATCGACTACGCTCGCGGCGTCCCATATCTGTGCAGATTCCCCTGCCGCGTCATTGAGCATCGCCTGCTGGTTGGTGAACGGGTCCCCGCTCCAGGAAACGTTGCCGTCGCCCGCGCAGCCCCAGCCGAGAGGAAGCGCTAGGTTGTTGCGGTAAAGGTGGTATTCGTCCCGCAGCGCTTCCGTGCCGTCAAGGGCGCTTGTCCCGAAGGGTCGGGCGTCGTCGGCGATGAAGGTGACGCCCAGTAGCGCATCAGCGACGGGATTCGAGCTCATGTAGTAGGTTCCAAAAGGCGTGACCTTGCTATATCCCAGATGCGCGAGGAGTTCTTGAATGGATGATTCCTGCGTCGAGGTGTAGTGATCGAACGTGCTCAACCCCATCACGAGCGCCATGTTGTCGGGACCGTTGTACTTCGAGCCGCCCCAAAAAACGGAGGTGTTGCCGACGCGCACGAATTCGCCTTCGTCTTGCGCCTGGTAAAGCGGGGAGTAGAAGGCCTGGATCTCATCGATGTCCTGGGCGTAATCGCTAGCGCTGTATTGGCAATTGGCAAGCTGCAGATCGGTGGCGCGTACTTGCTCCGCCGAGAAGACGATGATCGCGCACGCGCCGGCAATGCAGAGTGCCCTCGCGCCATGAAAACGCTTCGCGTCCTTCGCCTTTTGGCTGCCGCACCGGGCGCAAGCGCGGGAAATGATCGCGCCGAGCGCCGTGAAGGCGACCAGCAGAAACGCTTCGAGTTCAACGAGGCTCGCCGAGGGCAGCCAGGAGCCTTTCGCGAGGCGATAGGATGCGGCTGATAGGAGATAAAGAATGGTCACGGTGGCGCCGCTTGCGAGCGCGCTTTTCACGGGATGGGGTGCATTCGGAAGTTTGAGCAGGCCTTCCGCGGCGATAAAGCAGATGACGAACAAGATGACGAAACCATTGCGGTTCGTGTAGGAGCTCTCGGCGACGAAACCGCTCCAGACGGTGGTGAGCGGGATGATCATGACGGAGGCCAGCATGACGGCTGCAAGAGCCCCGGCGCACAGGCGGGTGCGCTTCGAGATGGCGGGATTGGCGAAAAAGAAGCCGAATCCGATGAGCGCGAGCGCCGATACGGCAAGCGCGGGACGATTCGCTGAGGTGATGATGCCCGGCGTGACGCCGATGCCGAACAGGTTCAACGCATACAGCGGGTTTCTTGCAAGAATATCGGTGGTCAGCAGGCTTGAAAGCCCCGCGCTCTCACCCTTGCCGCCCAGCAGCGATAACGCCGTCGGCAGCAGCACGACGATGCCCGCGCCGACGGCAAGCCCCAGCGTGAACGCGAAGCGAAAGCAGGTGCGCAGCCGTTTGCCCTTAAGGCAGCTGCGGCATGCAAGCTCGTAGAAAAAATAGAGCACGCAAAACAGGCAAACCATGTAGCCCGTGTACCAGTTGAACAAGATGGAGGCCGCGGCCGCGGCGAACAGCCCCAGGCATCGCTTACGCTGAATGAGCCGCCAGACGCCAAGCGCCGCGAGCGGGAGCATGTAGACGCCGTCGAGCCACATGATGTTGGTGGCGTAGCCGACGACGTAGGAGGTGAGCGCATAGGCGCAGGCGACGAGGACGAGGGTGATCTGCGCTTGCGCAGGAGCGAGCGCAGCCGTCCTGCGCGTCTCGCCCCATGTTTCGGCCTCCGGCGCAAGAAGCCGGCCTCGCAGGAAGATAAGGCAGGTCAGGGAGCAGGTGGGAATCTTCAACAGGTAGAGCACGCTGAACAGCAAGGGGACGCTGTCGGGCGTGAAGAAGAAAGCCAGCAGGTTAAAGGGGCTGGATAGATAATAGGTGAACAGGCTGAAAGTGCCTCCGCCAAGCCCTGCGGCTTGGCTGTAGAACAGGTTCCCGTCGCCATGCATCACCTCGATGAGCCAGCCGAAATATTCCGCGTATTGAACGGGCATGTCGTAGAGCATGACCGACAGATCGCCGAACGGGCAGATTCCAAGCGACGCGAACGAGAGGGCGATCACCGCGAAGGGGAAAGCGAATGAGGCGATGTAGGAGACAAGAGGGGATATCACGGCTTGGCGAGAGGCATGATGCGCGCGCGAATCGCTCGTTGCCGGGGAAGCTTGCGGTGCGGCGGCATCCGTTTCCCGTTTGGGGCAGGTCCGCTGAAAGCTGTTTGAATTGTCTGCGCTGAGGGCTTTTGGTTGCATGCCGGATGGTCCCCTCGGATTGCTGAACGGATGCGGTTCGTCATGTGCGGGATGAGCGTTTAAGCACATAACAAATCATACTAAAAGATTATTATTGTAAATGGGTTTCAAGCCGATCGAGATGTGACGGAAAACACAGGTTTGCCGAAATAGTTTTCCCAGCTGAAAAGGCAAAACAACAAAAAAGCTCCACACCTTTGAAAAATTTTCCTTGACGGGCATATTTCTGCATAGTAATTTATCAGATTGCAACTTTTTCGCAGTTTCGCGGATGCACTTGAAGGAGGAAAAGCCTCGTGGCCAAAGACAAAAACACTGGTCAGACCGTACTTTATCGCAATCGCCGGTCGTTTGCGAAAATCCCGGACGTCATGGACGTGCCCAACCTCATCGCCATTCAAACCGAAAGTTTCAAATGGTTCATGAACGAGGGTCTCGATCAAGCATTCCAGGACATCGCGCCGATCGAGAACAACACGAAGGACATGTGCGTCGAGTTCGGCAAGCATGAGTTCGGCGATCCGAAGTACACCGTCGACGAGTGCAAGGAAAAGGACGTCAGCTATCAGGCGCCCCTGTTCGTCGAAATCCGCTTCATCAATCGTGAGACGGGCGAGATCAAGGAGCAGGAAGTCTTCATGGGCGACTTCCCGCTCATGACCAACCGCGGCACGTTCATCATCAACGGCACCGAGCGCGTCGTCGTCTCCCAGCTCGTGCGCTCCCCGGGTGTGTACTTCAGCTCCGAGCGCGATAAGGCCTCCGACAAAGCCCTGTACAACGCCAAGGTCATCCCTTCGCGCGGCGCGTGGCTTGAGTTCGAGACGGACAAGCGCGACATCCTGTCCGTGCGCATCGATCGCAAGCGCAAGCAGCCCGCAACGCTGCTCGTGCGCGCACTCGGCCTGGCGGAAACCCGCGAGGAGATCATCGAGCTGCTCGGCTCCGACGAGATGGTGCTGCGCACCCTCGATCGCGACCCCGCCACCACCAAGGAAGAATCGCTCATCGAGCTGTACAAGCGCTTCCGTCCCGGCGAGCCCCCGACCATCGACAGCGCTCGCACGCTGCTCGAGGGCCTGTTCTTCAATCCTCAGCGCTACGATTTGGCGAAGGTCGGCCGTTATAAGATCAACAAGAAGCTCGGTTTCAGCCAGGAGGATTCCACGTGCTCCACGCTGACCGATGAGGACATCACGGCCACGATGCGCTACATCATCGGCCTGCATGCCGGTGACGACTCCGTCAAGGTCGACGACATCGACCACTTCGGCAATCGTCGCATCCGCACGGTCGGCGAGCTCATCCAGAACCAGTTCCGCATCGGTCTGTCACGCATGGAGCGCGTCGTGCGCGAGCGCATGAGCATGCAGGAGCCCGACGAGATCACTCCCCAGTCGCTCGTGAACATCCGCCCGATCGTGGCCGCCATCAAGGAGTTCTTCGGCTCTTCGCAGCTGTCCCAGTTCATGGACCAGGCGAACCTTGCCGCAGGCATCACGCACAAGCGCCGTCTGTCCGCACTCGGCCCGGGCGGTCTGTCCCGCGAGCGTGCAGGCTTCGAGGTTCGCGACGTTCATAACTCCCACTACGGACGCATGTGCCCGATCGAGACGCCTGAAGGACCGAACATCGGTCTTATCGGCTCTCTTGCAACCTTCGGCCGCATCAATCCGTACGGCTTCATCGAGACCCCGTACCGTCGCGTCGTCGACGGCAAGGTGACCGATGATATCGACTACCTGACGGCTGACGAAGAGGAAAACCACACGATCGCCCAGGCCAACGAATCGTTCAACCTTGAGACGCGCGAGT
>CAVHXL010000047.1:0-12392 GCA_963639885.1 bacterium
CGGCAACAAGGTGATCGTGCGCCCGAGCGGCACCGAGCCGAAGATCAAGCTGTACGTGTTCGCGAAGGATGCTTCGCGCGAGGCTGCCGACAGGCTGCTTGACGAGCTTACGGCCGCCGGCAGGGAATTGCTGGCGTAGGGGCTTTAGCGGCGAAGCGGCGTCGTTCGCCGGATGCCGTCATGCTGCATGGAACCGGGCGTCTTCCCTAAAGACGCCCGGTTTCCCGGCGCGAGCCTTCGCTCGCGGCCATCTCCCAGGTTTTCCCACCATCTGCATCGTCGGGGTTGCGTGCCACCCGCTGCCCGCTGCTTGTCACCGCGTGCCGCCGCACGTCGCCCCCTGCCGCCCGTCACCGCGCGCCGCCGCACGTCGCCCTCTTTCAACTCTCGATGGAAAATATCGTCGAGAGAAAATTACACGTAGCTTACTCAGCTGAAAATGTGCCATACTATTAGACACGGTAAACAAAAGTAACAAATGTTACTTCCGGCTGAAAGGGCGGCGAAAAGGCCTCATGGGAATCGCGTGGAAAGACGTCAAGCTGCTGAGGAACTCCCCGGTCTTCGATGAGATACCCGTGCGCGAGCGCGAAGAGCTGCTCGATGAGCTGCATGCGCGCGTGCGCGTTGTCGAGAAGGATTGCGTGCTCTGCCGTGCCGGCGAACCGCTTGATTTCTTCCCCGTGGTGCTTGAGGGCTGCATGCAGGCGAGCATGCCGCAGGGTGGTTGCGATCGCGAGGTTTCCACGTTCGGCCCAGGCGAGTCGTTCGCCGAGGCGGTCCCCCATACGCTGAAGCATTCGCCGGTGAACATCCGGGCTCTCGAGCGAACGCGCCTGCTGTGCATTCCGGCCAGCGGGTTGGATAAGAGCTCAAACCCGTTTGTCTTCATCCTGCGCGAAAACCTGTCAAGCGAGATGTCGAAGAAGATCGGCAAGCTCAGCCAAACCCTTTCGGTGGTGGGTGAGCCGCGTCTGCGCGACCGCGTTCTTGCGCATTTGCGCACGTTGTCCACCGATGGCCAGGGGTGGATGGAGATCCAGCACTCGCGTTCCGCATGGGCGGCGTATTTGCGCGTCGCGGAAAAGTCGCTCATTCGCGAGCTGAGCGCGCTGCAGCAAGAGGGCGTCATCGAGATAGACGGGCATCGGATCCGATTCGTGTGAGGCGCGAGCCTTCGATTGCGCCGTCCGCCGCATCGCTGGCAGAGCCCGGCTATCGGGGGCGTGGTGACATTTGTTACCTAAGGGCAAGTTTTTTCCATAAAAGGAAGCTCTTTCAAACTTTTTTCTTGTAGTTTGGGTAGCCACGGCTTACAATGGCACTCGTCAAATCAGTTACCCGCATGATACATGCCTGGTGAAGAGCCCTGTTAACCAGGGAGAACGGCAATCATTGACGGGGATGCGCAATCATTGCAACAACCGAATCCTCTGCAACGCGGGTGCGCGTCTGTTTTGCCATACCCGGATTCAGCCTGGACGGGCGTGCCCGTCGCGTGAAACGTTGGGGTCGAGGATGCGGCATCGGCGCTCAGGGTTGCAGATTCGAAGAAAAGCGAGCCGCAAAGAAAGGGTGATGTGCCGTGAAGCTCAAGGCATCAGGAAAGGAGGGCAGGTGCATGGCGGTTGTCAACGCTCTGAAGAACGCGCTGGGCAAACGGGCCGCGTTCGGCAACGTGTTCCTGTCCGTGGTGCTGGCCGCATCGCTCATGCCCGCATATGCGGCGTTCGGGAGCGAAACGGCGACGGAGGGTGCTGCAGCCGCACAGGAGCAAAGCCAGCAATCCGCCGTGGCTGAGCATTCGGCTGTCGAAGCGCTTGACGACTCTGCCGATTCTTGCGACTTCGCTGGCGCTGCCGACTCTGCCGGCTCCGCCGGTCCCACTGGCACCGCCGACGGCTTCGCGGACCCAACCAGCCCCGCGCCCGCGCCGGATGAGTCTCAGCTCGCTTCGGATTCCAAGCTCATCGCCAAGCCCATCGCGCAAACCGGACTCGTGTACACGGGCATCGCGCAGACGGGCGTCGTGGCCGGCGAGGGATATTCCGTGAGCGGCAACGCCGCTACCAGCGCTGGCGATTACGAGGCGACGGTCTCCCTCGAGGATGGCTACGCTTGGTCTGACGGCGCCACGGGGGACATCACCCTCTTCTGGTCCATTTCCAAGGCGCAGCTCACGGCTTCTTATGCGGGCGAAACGGTATCCGTCGGCACCGACCCCGCCCTCGGTGTTGACGTTGAGGGCTTCGTCGCAGGCGAGACCCCGCTTAACGCCGCCGGCTACAAGGCTCCTTCGATCACCGCTCCGTCCGTGATGACGGCCGGCGCCTACGAGCTGACCCCGGCTGGCGGCGCGGCGGCGAACTACGAGTTCGTCTACGTTGCCGGCACGCTGAAGGTTGAGGACCCCACCACCGGCACCCTGAAAGCTGGCACTTACGCCATCACGGCGAACCTGAGCATGCCCGGGGAATACAACCCGGTCATCCCTGGCGCGACCGTGTACGCCAACAATCCTAACAACCCCTTCACCGACAAGGCGGGTCAGTGCCCGGTTCTCGATGGCAATAGTCCCATCGGTGTTCAGGCGACCACCCCCACTACCCCGCTGAAGAAAAACGCGCAGCTTGTGGTTGTCTCCGACGGCACGAAAACACTTGAGCTCGATATCCTCAACCCGGTGTTCACCACGCAGGAGATAGGCACGTGCCCCGAGCTTTCCGAGGTGAGTGTGGAGCGTACCGCTCCCGCTGACGCGTCCATTTGGAACTACGGGTCCTGTTCCTCGCGCATCTCGCACGTGTCCGTAAAGCTGACCGACGATTTGGTGACCGGCTCGAAGAGCTACTATTTCAAGGGCAGCAAGCTTTTCGCCGTGCCGCTTTCCATGGACATCGCGCCTGCTGGGGATATCGCCCTCGAGCTGTCGGTGGACTACAGCAGCCTGCCCGCCGAGGCGTTGCCCGACAACGTGACGCCCGTGCCCGATCCGGACCCGGACCCCGATCCGACCCCGGTGCCCGGCGACGATAACGGCTCAGGCGCCAACGGCGGCTCCAGCGCCACCAACACAGATGCCGCCAGCGAATCCGGTTCCATCAGCGAAATCGCATCCACCTCCGACGGGCATATCGCCGCCGGCACCTATACGGTGTCCGCGAACCTGTGGTTCGACAAGGAAACCACCGGCCTGCCCCTCAACCCTCATATGACCAACGGCGGATTTCCGCCTTCCACCCCGGTTGAGGCCAACGCCACCATGACGGTCGACTCGTCCGGCCACGCGACGGTGGATGTCCCGGTGAAAATCCAGGATAAGGTGATGACCATCAACAACGTGTGGGGTTCTTCGGTGGCGAACTTCTCGGGTTCGTCGGTGACGCTCGATTTGGGAACGCCTTCCGCTTCGCAATCCACCTTCACCGGCACGTGCTCTTCGTCGGTGACCATCGGCTGGCTTGCGCGCACCATAGCCGCCGGCATCTTCAACGGCGTGTGGGATCACACGTGGAGCACCAATTGGGAAGTTGACCTGGGATCGACCCTACCCGCATCCGGTGGCGGCGAGCTGCCGGCCGAGGCGCAGGCCATCTTAAACGGCGAGAACGGCGTTTCCAGCCAGACTGATGCGAAGGACGCGGCGCTTGCGGCGGCAGCGGAGGGCGCGGCGAAAGTCGGATCAGGCACGACCGCGGGCAACGGCGAGAACGGCGCCAAGAACGCGGGCTCTGAGCGAAGCGCGGTTGATGACCTCGCCGAGGCTGCCGCCTCGAATCCGGCTCTTGCCGCCGGCGTCGTCATTGGCTGCCTGGTGGTTTTGGCCGCAGCCGGCTTCGGCGTATGTACCTGGCGAAAGAAGAGGACTGCCCAAGGAAAGGTTGCTGAGAATGAGTAATCAGTTGATGACGCGCCGCAGCTTCGCGGCATTGGCGGGGGTTGCCGCGGCTTCCGCGCTCGTGCTGCCCGGCTGCTCGTCGGGCGAGGGCGCGAAGGGTTCCTCGGCAGCTTCCGGCGACGCGGCCGCCGTAGGCGACGGCACCACGTTCTCCACGCACGCCACCGCGCGCGACTTGAACGGCTCGCCCGACCCGTGCGATGTGCGCGTCGGGTTGATCATGGGCCCGCCGTCGATGGGCCTGTCGCAGTTCATCGTGACGGCGCAGGCGGGCAAGACCACCAACAATTTCACGTTCGAGCCCAACGGCGTGGACTACGTGGGCCTCTCGGCGCTGTTCAACAAGGGCGACTACGACATCTGCACCCTGCCGAGCAACATCGGCCCCATCCTGTACAACAACAAGGAGCTGAAGAACGAGTACCAGGTCATCAGCATCAACAACCTCGGCGTGCTCTACGTCATGACCAACGACGCGTCGCTTTCCAGCCTTGAGGATCTCAAAGGTCGCACCGTCTACAGCTACGGCGAGGGCGGTACGCCGGAGTACACCATCGAGGCACTGCTGAAGAAGAACGGTCTTGAGGGCACGTTTAACCTGGAGTTCAAGTCGAGCCCGCTAGAGGTGCTCAACATGATGCAGCAACAGGAAAATTGCGTGGCCATCCTGCCGCAGCCCTTCGTCTCACTGGCGAAAATCCTGGTCAATCCCCTTTACATCCCGGTGGACATCACGGTGGAATGGGACAAGGCGTTCGCAGACACGGGCAGCCAAGCCGTCACCACGACGACCATCGTGAACCGCAAATTCGCCGAGGAGCATGAGCAGGCCGTCATCGAGTATCTGAACATGGCCGGACAGTCGGTCGCCTGGACGCTTTCGAACATGGGTGACGCCGCCGCGCTGCAGGAGGAGCTCGGCACGTTTTTGAACAACTCGGTTGCGCTCGACGCCATGCCTTACATTTCCATGGTGAACCTGACGGGCGAGGACATGCGCACGGCGCTTTCCGGCTTCTTGAACGAGTTGTACCTGGCCAACCCCGATTCCATTGGTGGCGCCATGCCGGGCGAGGATTTCTACTACCTGCCGCCCGAGGGCCAGCTCGACGAGCGCTATCTGCAAGCGGGCCTGGCGGAAGCGACCAAGCATGAGTCGAGTGCCGGTACCGGCAACGATGGCACATCCGCCAGCAAGGAAGACGCGCAGGCGGCCATCGAGGCGTTCGGCGGCACGGCGAGCGGGAAATAGTCGCCGCGCTTGCAGGGGCCGCAAGGTGCGCGAGGGCCGCGAGGGTTGCTAGGCCGCTAGGCCGTAGGGGACGCAGGGGCCGCGAGGGTTGCGATGGCCGCAGCGTCCGGATTGTTTGAAGGGAGGGTTATGCTCGAGAAAGTGAAAAGCCTGCTCGGTGGTGCGAGGTCCGCGGGCGCGGGGGGCGCGGGTGCGGGCTCGGGTTCGGGCTCGGTTGGGGCTGCGGGCGCGCCCGGCTCGGCCGCCGATGATGCGCCGCGCATGCAGTTCGCCGCCATCGCCGCGAAAATCGGCATGCCCGAGGAGAAGGTCGCCCTGATGGCGAACATGATCCGCCAAAACGGCATGGCCGACTCGCAAATGGGTTTCATGATGCAGACGGCCACCGCCAAGGGCGTCACCTGCGAGGAGATCATGGGCATGCTCACGGCGATGGGCGTGCAGAAAATCCAGATCGTGCGCGTGATGCAGACGCAGTGCCTCATGGAAGAGGACGAGGCGCTGCGCATCTTGGCTGCCGAGCGCGCCGCCGCCGAGCAACGCGCCGCCGCCGACAAGGTGGCCGCGCGCAAGGCGTTTGCGCGCAAGGCGCTCATCATCGTGTTCTGGCTCATCGTGTGGGAAGTGCTCGACCGCATCGTCGACAACCGCCTGGTGCTGGCCGGTCCCATCCGCACGCTCGAGGCCTTGGGCGATCTGGTGGTGCTACCGAATTTCTGGGCCATCGTCGGCGCCAGCTTCGGGCGCATCGCGCTCGGCTTCCTGCTGTCGTTCGTCGTCGGGTTCCTGCTCGCGCTCGTGGCGTGCCGCGTGCGCCTGTTCCGCGACTTCATCGACCCTATTATCAGCCTTTTGCGCACCATCCCGGTGGCGTCGTTCATCATCCTGCTGCTCATCTGGGTCGGTAACCAGGCGCTCACCGTGTTCCTGGCGTTCTTCATCGTGCTGCCGCTCATCTACACGAACATGGTCACGGGCTTCGAGAGCGTCGACAAGCAGATGCTTGAGATGGCTCGCGTCTACGGGTTGTCGAAGTGGCGCACGTTTCTGTATGTGTACCGCCCGGCGTTCATGCCGTTTCTGCTGTCGAGCACCAAGATTTCGCTGGGGATGACTTGGAAAAGCGGCATCATGGCCGAAGTGTTGGCCACGCCGAAGCCCTCCATCGGCAAGGAAATGGCCACGGCGCGCACGTTCTTGGACACGCCCGACCTGCTTGCGTGGACCGTGGTGGTCATGATCGCTTCGGTGCTGTTCGAGAAGGCGTTCATGGCGCTGCTCAAGCGCGCGAACCGCCCGCTCGGCGGCTTGCTGGGCAAGAAGGGGGGCGACGATGTCTAAGCGATGCGAGCTTCCTGCAATGGAGGTGCTCACGGACGTGCCCGACGTGGAATTTACGCGCGTGTGCAAGACCTATGGGGCGAACGAGGTGCTGCGGCGCGTGACATTTTCCCTGCCTGGCGGCGGGGTGCGCTGCTTGATGGCGCCTTCCGGATCGGGCAAGACGACGCTGTTTCGCGTGCTATTGGGCCTGGAGTCGGCCGATTCCGGCGAAATCCGCGGCATCAAACCCGGCGAGATCAGCATGATGTTCCAGGAAGACCGCCTGTGCGAGACGCTGACGCCGGTGGAGAATGTGGCGCTCGTGCTGCCGCCGAGCATCCGCCGCGCCGACGTGGCGGCCCTGCTGCGCGAGATCCTGCCCGCCGACTGCCTCGACCAGCCGGCGATGGAGCTTTCCGGCGGCATGCGCCGACGCGTGTCGCTTGCGCGCGCGGTTGCCTTCCCGAGTCGCATGGTGGTGCTCGATGAGCCGTTCACCGGGCTTGACCAGGCCACGAAGGAGAAGGTCATCGAGTTTCTGCTCGCGCATCGCGCCGGGCGCACGCTTCTGGTGGCGACGCATGGCGAAGACGATGCGCGGCTGCTCGGTGCTGCGCGCGTGAGCCTTGCCGAGGTGCAGGATGGTGGGGCTGCGGGCGCCGGGGCGAACGAGGCGTGGCTTTCGGGCTTCGCCGATCAGGAAAAATCACCCGTTGCGGGAAAGGAATAGCGATGGATACGACCAAGACGATGCGCCAGCTGTGCGGGGACGAGCCTTTTCTGGAGTCGTTCCTGCAATCGAAAGGGTTCCCGTTTTCGCTGGACAACCCCATCGTTGACCTGGTGACGTTCGAGGACGTGTGCCAGGTGCGCGGCCTTGATCGTGACGAGTTTTTGGGCGAGTTCGAGGTTTACAAGGCGCAGCGGGCGTAGCGGTTTTCGGGCTCGCTGCGTGAGGCGCGGCTGCTGTTTTTTGGCAGTTGAAGTGGCGCTACGTTCGCGGGGGTGTGGACACCTCCGCTGGAGAAGGGGAATTGCGTGTACTACGTTGGTATCGATATCGGTGCATCTTCGATGAAGCTCGTGGCGGTGGACGCCGCAGGGTCCGTGCTTTCGGTGCGCCGCCGCGCGCATCAGGGTTCGCCGCTGCCGTGCTTGAACGACATGCTTGGCGAGCTGGCGGCTGGCGCGGGCGCGGGCGGCGCGGGCTCGGCTGGCGGGTCGGCTGCTGATGGTGCCGCTTCGCTCACGGCGGCAGCCTGTGCGGGCTTCTTCGTGACCGGTAGCGGCGCCGACATGGTTGCCGCCCTGCTGCCGGGAGTGCGCGTGCTCGAGGATGTTCCGGCGCTTGTGCGCGGCGTGCGCGCGGCAGCGCCCGAGGCTCGCTGCGTTATTCAGATGGGCGCGCAGTCGGGCGTGTTCGTGACGGGTTTCGCCGACGGTGCCGCCCCGGAGTTCTCCATGAACGAGAGCTGCGCGGCTGGCACCGGCAGCTTCTTCGAAGACCAGATGGAGCGCCTGGGGCTGCCGCTTGACAGCTATTCCGAGCTGGTGTCGCGCGCCACGAGCGTGCCGCGCCTGTCGGGGCGCTGCTCGGTGTTCGCGAAAACCGACATCATCCACCGCCAGCAGGAGGGCGTGTGCGTCGAGGACATCCTGCAGGGTTTGTGCCATGCGACGGTGAAGGCGTTCAAGGCCACCATCGTGCGTAACCTGCCGGTCGAAAAACCGCTGGCGCTTGCGGGCGGGACGTTGCTCAACGCGGGCGTCGTGCGTGCTGTGCGCGAGGTGTTCGGCCTGGAAGAGGGCGAACTTGTCGCCGATGAGCGGCTGGTGTGCGCTCAGGCGCTTGGCGCCGCGCTTACCGCGGCTGACGGTGGGGAAGGGCGTGCCTGCGGGGGTTGCGGCGCTGCGGGCGGCGGCCTGGCCGCTAGCGTCTCTTCTGCCGCTTGCCCCGCCGTCCCGACCCTTGTCGACCTCATGGCCGTCCTTGCGGGCAGCACTGCGGCCGCTGCCGACGACCTGGTGCGCCTGCCGCAGCTCCCCGCCGCCGACTGCACGCCGAATCGCGGTTTCGCGTTGGCGCCGACCCCGTGGAACCCGGCGGGCATCCCCGCGCAGGACGGTGCCGCCGTGCCGCGCTCGGCGGCGGTTGATGCGCTGGGCGAAGGCGAGCCCGTTTCCGTCGCGCTCGGTGTCGACGTGGGCTCGACCAGCACGAACCTGGTGCTCATGAGCTTGGACGGCGTGCTGCTCGACGCGCAGTACCTGCGCACGCGCGGCAACCCCAAGCAGGCGGTGCGCGACGGGCTTGCCTCGCTCGCCGAGCGCGTGGGCGACAGGGCGCGCGTGGTGGCTGCCGGCTGCACCGGCAGCGGGCGCACCATGATCGGTGCCTTTATCGGTGCCGACGCCGTGCGCGACGAGATCACGGCGCAGGCGCGCGGCGCGGCGCAGGCCGACCCGCAGGTCGACACCGTGTTCGAGATCGGCGGGCAGGATTCCAAGTACATCAGCCTCGCGCGCGGCCAGGTGTCCGACTTCCAGATGAACAAGGTGTGCGCGGCCGGCACCGGCAGCTTCGTCGAGGAGCAGGCAGGGCGCTTGGGCATCGCGCTTCCCGACTATGGGCCGTTGGCGCTTTCGGCGGCAGCGCCTGTTGACCTGGGAGAGCGCTGCACGGTGTTCGTGGAGACGGCCATCAACGCCGCATTGGCGAAGGGCGCGTCCAAAGCCGAGGTCGCCGCGGGGCTGTGCTTGTCGGTCGTGCGCAACTATCTGCACAAGGTGGTGGGGACCAAGCCGGTCGGTGCGCGCATCGTGCTGCAGGGCGGCGTGGCGTACAATCCCGCCATCGTGGCGGCGTTTCGCGCATATGCCGGCGAGAATTTGACGGTAAGCCCTTGGTTCGCCGTGTCGGGCGCGGTGGGCGCCGCGCTTTTGGCGGCGGAGGCGCAGGGCGTGCTGTTGCCTTCAGGCGACGGCGCCCCGGCAGCCCCGGCAGCCCCGGCGGGCGCGGCAAAACCGGTGCAAGTCGGTGAAAGTGCTGATGGAACAAGCGATTCCGACGTCACGAGCAACTTCAAGGGCTGGGACCTCAGCGGCGAGACACGGCAGGTCAAGCGGGTTGACCCCGCCGAGATCGCGGCCAATCGCGCCTTCTTCCACAAGGTCGACGAGATGTACCTGGAAGGCTACGATCCCACGCGCGACCCGCAGAAGAAGACCGTCGGCATCCCGCGGGCGCTCATGCTGCACAAGCTGTTCCCCATGGCCAACGCGTTCTTCACGAAGCTCGGCTTCAACGTCTACCTCACCGACGCCTCCGACGAGGAAACGGTGCGCCTTGCGCAGGCGAGCGCCCAGGGCGAGACGTGCTACCCGGTCAAGCTCGTGCATGGGCACATGGCGCAGCTGCTCGATGCCGGCGTGGACTACGTGTTCATGCCGCACGTGCATACCATCCGCCACTTGAAATCGACCGTGCCGCACAATTACGCATGTCCTTACATGCAGTCCATTCCCGAGATCGTGGCGAAGGAACTCGACTACGAGGGCCACGGCATCACGCTGCTCAGCCCCCAGATGAACCTTGATTTCGGGCAGGGCGCGATGGCCGAGGTCATGCTGGAGGTGGGCGCGCAGCTTGGGCGCACGCCGCAGGAAACCGCGCGCGCGATGCTTGCCGGCGGATTCGCCGTCACCGAGTTCACGCGCAAGACCGAGGAGCTCGGCGATGAGCTGCTCTCGAGCCTGAAACCCGGCGAGCGCGTTATCGTCATCATCACGCGCAACTACGGCATCGTCGACCCGGCGCTGAACATGGGCATCCCCGACCTGCTGCTCGACCGTGGCCAGAAGGTTATCACGGTGAGCCATCTGCATGCGCATGACCTGGGCATTTCCGCCGACTACCCCGGCGTGGTGTGGCCGTTTGGGCAGCATATCCTCTCAGGCGCGAAGCTCGTGCGCCGCGATCCGCGCCTGTTCGCCGTGTATCTGACGAACCATGGCTGCGGGCCCGACACCATGATCAGCCACCTTTTCGCCGAGGAAATGGGCAGCAAGCCGTATTTGGCCATCGAGATGGACGAGCATTATTCGAAGGTGGGCGTCGAGACGCGCGTGGAGGCGTTTTTGAACGCGATCGAGCGCTACGAGGCGTCCGATTTGCGCGGCACGCCGACGTCGGTGCGCGTGGTGAACACGGCGTGCGAACCCGTGCGCGCAGACGAGGTCGCGGGGCTGCCGTCGTTCGGCCCGTACGGCCCGCTTGCGGCGCAATGGCTGCGCGACCAGGGCATTTCGGTGCGCGAGTTGGTTCCGACGCCCGAGACGCTAAAGCTCGGTCGCAAGGAGACCACCAGCAAGGAGTACTACACGTTCACAAGCCTGCTCGGCGTTGCGCTCGCGGCCGTGCGGGAAGGCGATGCGGTCGAGAGTGGGCTGGCTTCGGCTCCGGGGTCTGATGGCGCCGGAGCGCTCTCGGCTTCGGCTTTGCGCACAGGCGACATGAGGGCTGAGGATGAATCGCCGTCAGAAGTTGAAGCCCCGGATGGGGAAGAGAGTGGAGCTGCGCAGAATTCGGCTCCTATTCGGCAGCTGCTGATGCCGTCGTCGCAGGGCGGCGAGGCCGACGGGCAGTTCGACCGCGTGATTCGCAGCGTGCTCGATTCGAAGGGCTATGGGGATGTGCGCGTGGTGGCGCCCGACGTGGAGCTTCTGCCGTGCAATCTTGAGGACGCGGATGGGCTTTTCCTGCATATGCTCGCCGGTGACGTGCTTCAAGCCGCCAATCCGCAAGCGCGTCCAGCCCTATGCCAGCAGCTGCTGAAGCCGAACCTGACACTGGAAGACGTGTTGGCCGCCGCGAAGCTAGCGGCGGAATCTGCCCCGGTCGCCGACGGCATCGCGGTGGAGTCCGTCCCGGTCTCCGACGGCATCGTGTCCGACTCGCGGGATCCCGCCCCGACCGCCGACGGCAGCGCGGTGGAATCTGCCCCGACCGCCGACGGCAGCGCGGTGGAATCTGCCCCGACCGCTGACGGCGTGGCGAACGCGCCGTGGAATGCGCCTGCGGAGTCGAGCGAAAGCTTGACTACCCGACCCGCGGACGCTCCGGAATCTCATACCCTCGCAACCACCGCGCCCGCAAAAACCCTCGCGATCGTGGGCGAATGGCCGCTCGTCATCGGCGACGAGCTGGTGGGCGGCATGTGGGAGCAACTGGAATCGGAGGGCTATCGCATCCGCCGCGCCCCCTTCGCCGAATACCTCTGGTTCATCTGGGAAGACGGCTGCGACGAGGCGAAACACCAGAAGGTTACCGGTGGGCTGATGCCCATGATGGGTGAGACGGGTACAACCGCGGTTCCCGGCTTGCCCGACCCGATGCCCGCTGCCGCGGGCGATCCCGACCAAGCGCTCACCGCCGTCGACGTGCAGAATCTGGCGTCCGGCTGCGGTGTTTGCGCAAGTTCCGCAACCTGCGCAACCGTCGGCGCATGCGACGGTTCGCATGACCATGCGGACGACGACGGGTGCGGGGCGCACGGCCACGCGTCGCCCGCCGCGCTCGCGACCGGTCCGCTTGAGGTAAGTCAGGCGGTGAAGGAGAATCCGCTGTTCGGCGCCGAGCAGAAAACGCTTCCGCAAGAGGCGTGGCACGAGCAGCTGGACCGTTACGCAAGGTGGATGCAGCAGGTGTCCGACGCGCTGGGCGCGGCCTCGCCGTTCTCACGCGACCGCGCTGAGCTGCACAGCTTGGCAACCGACGCACTGGGCAGCTTCTCCGGCGCGAACGGGCGCTACCGCTACGCCAAGGCGGTGCAGGCGGGTCGTGTGGCTGACGGCGTGATCGTGGCGGCATCGATGTACGAGAACACCGACATCATGCTACGCTTGAAGGGCATTCCGTCG
>CAVHXL010000048.1:0-12259 GCA_963639885.1 bacterium
GGTCAAGATCGTGCAGAGCTACACCGGCGTGGTGGACAAGATGGTGTGGAGGAAGATCTAGTTGTTGGCGCTATTGCTCGGACGGGCATTGAAGCCGGCGATTATAATGGGTAATCTTTCATTATTTGCGTATGAAAGATATGGCCAAAAGGGTTAGCGCAATGATCCTATAGGGTCATTGCGCTAACCCTCTATGATGGCGCACTTGCATCATGGCAAATGACCCCCTTTGCGCGCTTTTTGGAAATGGTTCTGGGGTCGATTGATGATTAAGCGGAACGCCAAGCATAGTCGGTGGTTATGCTTTTCGCGAAGCGAAGGATGGTGAGGGGTTTGCTGATGGACGTTCTTCGCAAGGTGCCATGGTCTCTCCTAAGGAGATCGTTTCTGCAGACGTTTGCCTTTGCTGGCGCTGTCTCTACAGTCGCTAGTGTTGCAGGAGTAACGATGACTGATTTCTGCGGTGAGGGGTCTAGCTGGTTGACGAGACTTGCTTGGATTGTTGGTTTCTTGGCTGCGCTCACTTTACTTGCAGCGTTTATCAGGTTTGCTCGTTATAGCAGGAATGGTTTGCGCATCCAGATTGGAGGAAACAGGGTAGAGGTTGTCGTTGACGACCTGTTTAAAGCTGACGGAATCAAGGTTATACCCTTTAACGAATATTTCGATACGAAAGTTGATAACAAGGTTATTTCCAAGGGCTCTCTTAATGGCAAATTCATTGAACAGCATGCAGATTGGGAAACCCTTCAGCGGACTGTTGGCGAGAGGCAGCCTAGCATTGTCGGAGAACCAAAGGTTGACGGTGGTCGTCTGCGTTATCCGCTTGGAACCGTTAAAACCTATGGCGACTATGCACTCTTGGCCTTCACGCACATGGATGAGATGAATCGTGCTCATTTTCGGCATGGGCAGTACGAGGGATGCCTGTTCAACATGTGGGCAGATTTGAACAGGATGTATGCGGGTAAGAAAGTGGTGCTGCCCCTCTTGGGGTCGGGCATTACGAGGTTCGAAGGCGGAAAGCCCTCGAACGACGATCTGCTTCGATGCATGCTTTGCACCTTGCGGTCCTCGGGGCAGTGTTTCAGGGAAGGTGTTCAGATTGTGCTGACGGAGGAGACGGCTAAGCGGATGAAGCTTTATGAAGTCGAAGACTATGCAGGTGCATGGAAAAAGGGGATTGGAGAGAAAGATGGCTTATAGGACGAGAACCTACATCGCTGCGGATTGGGATCATGATAAGAATGCGGTTGACCAGCTGTATAAATGGAATGACAGCAAGCATTGGGGCCTTTCCTTCCCAGACGCTCACGAGTTGCACCAGTCGCGTGACTCGAGCTTGCCTTGCAGCATAAAGAAGTCACTCAAGGACAGAATGGACCGGTCAAAGCAGTTCGTGCTTGTGGTTGGCCAGAAAACAGACGATCTGACGAAGGGTGGTTGCCAGCATTGCAGAAGCTATAACTCTTATACGCAAAGTTGCGCTC
Source organism: bacterium (assembly GCA_963639885.1). GTDB lineage: Bacteria > Actinomycetota > Coriobacteriia > Coriobacteriales > Eggerthellaceae > Senegalimassilia. Next base: position 1,491 of record CAVHXL010000048.1, read on the forward strand.
GAGGTCATAGTGTTGATTATCGAAGCTTTATTGCTTACGAGTGTGATAAAGCCGTGGATGCCGGTATAGACATCGTTGTGTTGTACAACGGCACTCGCGTGGCGAGGTCGTTATGCCCAGAGTCTGTTCGGTACGAGGGAAGGCATGCGGCCATGATCAAAAACGACGGCGGGCGCCTCGTCTGGGATTACCGGGCCGTAAAGGATGCTCTCGGACAATAAAGCTTCTTCTGGCGGTCTTGTGTCGGCTCTGCCTGCAGAAACGCGGCTCGGGCGGAAGAAATGCACAAGCTGATGCGAATGCCGACTGCCGGATTACGACTAATTCGAGGTGACTTATGGTTGACATAGTTGATGCAAACGGATTGCGTTGCGGGCTGCCTATTGACATTGCGGAGCGCGTCGAGAAAGTTGCTCTTTCTCGACTGGCCGAGCATTGCGGCTTTCTGTACGGGCAGGCTTTTGCGGCGAGATTCCCGTCAGTTTCGGCGACATGCAGCGGCTTATCGACTTCGCGCTTGATGTGACCATTGGGTCAACCGCTTCCGTGAGCGTTTGTCTTTTCTGGTCAGATATCGACGCGGCCCTCGCTCGCGATGTGGGCCCGGTCTGGAATCTGCTACAATCGTTCAACAGCGTCCCCTTGGAAGTAGACGTGCCGGAATCAGGCAATGCTCGAACCCAGGGGGCTATTTATTTCTGAGGAGGAGTGCTCATGGCGCATGATTGCTTTACCGAGACGACGGCCATTCTCGTGGATGGCGGATTCTACCGGCGCCGAGCCTATAACCTTTTTGGGGACAAGTCGCCCGAAGACCGTGCTTCGGAATTGGTGGAGTATTGCCGGCGCCACCTGAGGCGCGGAAAGGATGCGCCCGTCAATCATCTCTATAGAATCTTCTATTACGACTGCCCGCCCATTGGCCAAAACCTTTACCACCCGTTTCTCCAAAAGACTATCAATATGGGGAAGACGGATGTTTATGCGTGGTCCACAATGTTTATTTCCGAGCTTGCCGGTAAGCGCAAAATGGCGATTAGGCTTGGCGATTTGCAAGAAAGGGAATCCGGGTATCGGCTCAGGGACAAAACGGTCAAAGCGCTCTGCAGGGGAGAGATAGACTTTAGCCAGATCGAGGAGAGCGATTTCGAGCTCAATCTCGTCCAGAAGGGCGTCGACATGCGTATCGGTCTTGATATCGCATCGATAGCTACGAAAAGGCTGGCCACGCAGATTGTTCTTATAGCGGGCGATAGCGACTTTGTCCCGGCTGCCAAGTTTGCTCGGCGCGAGGGTATCGATTTCATTCTCGATCCAATGTGGCAAAAGGTCAGGCCGGAGCTCAACGAACATGTCGACGGGGTGCATTCTTGCGTGGCGAGAAAGCCGGATCCAAACACCGAGCGCCTTTGCTCGGTTCATGTTGGCGGCGAATAGCGAACCGAGGGCCTTTGAGATGCTGGTTGGGACATTAATGGGACATGTCCTATTAAGGTTGGGACATGTCCCATTAATGTCCCAATCGTCTGCTTGCACTATCGGCTCGAATCCATTTCATAGAAGGTGGCTTGTAGCGGAGGAACCCGTTGTGAAGCATGTTGCCAGTGCCAGTGCCGGCGTGAACAAGGTGGGCACCTCTTTCGCCGTCTTTCTTGAGGATGGGGTTGAAGGTGTCTGCTTGTTACCCGAGGACCTTGACGAGTGAGCTCGCGTACTTGTCGCCGGCGGCTTCGATAAGCCCGTATTCCCGGCAGACGTCAGCTTTCGGATCGTCGATGGGGAATGCGGGGCCGACATCTTGTGATGGATCCGCCGACCTCGCCGCGTTGCCGGACGCGCGCGGGCGCCGCGCCGGCCTGTCAACATCGGAGGAGATGCTGGATGGCTATTCCAGAGCATAGGGATAAGCGCATAGCGCTTCTCAACTGCAAGCTTTGAGGAGCGCTATGCAGTGATTTTGCGCAGAGAAGAGGGGCGCGAACGCATCGTTGACTTTCTTCCGGCCCGCAAAGTCGCAGTCGACTCCTTAAACCGTTGCCTTATGAACGGGGAATGATCTCTGGGATTTCCTCATCGCGCGGGACAAGGCGGCTTTCGAGGAGTTACTGAAAAGCTATTGGGTCCTTGGCTGATTGGCGCGGTGGACACTCTTGGGCCCGAATCGCTCAGTGCGGAAATTCAGTCTAGCGAGCGCCTTAAGGCTGTCTGGTCGAGTGCCCTCTGCGCAGTGGAATGAAGGCTATAATCGGGGTCGATACTTCAGGAATGCGAGAGGCCTGTGATGCAGGAGACGAAAGACGAAACGAAGATAATGCTGCGCTGAAAGGGCGAATATGTCCCATTTGAACTATCTCGATCATGATATGGATGCCTTGACCGGCCTTGATGCGCCTCGCTCGCTTGATGAGCTGATTGGATTGCTTCGTGATACATCCGAGGGGACGGTTTGGCGAGGGCAAGCCTATTTTGTGTGGCCCGCCATCCCCACGTTGTATAGGAGGCTCAGGCAATCTGGTTTTATCGATAGCCAGATCAGTGAGAGTTTGATCGTGGCTGCCGAGGAGCGCATTCTTGCTGATGCCAAGCAGCAAGGTCTTATCGAAGGCAATGATTCCGTTGTCGAGTTTATGGCTCGACTGCAGCATTATGGCGGCGCCACGCGATTGCTCGACGTGACCACGGATTGGCGCGTTGCCTTGTATTTTGCGTGCGCAAGCCATCCTTCGAGGACGGGAATTGTCCTGGCATATCGGGTCAACCCGGACAATCGCATTAAGCTGGCAGGCCCTAGTGCGGATTCGTGTGATTGGGGCAAACTGCTGTCCCAGTGCGAGGACGAACGGCTTCTTCTGGTCGAGCCAGCGCCCTACGACAAGAGAATTGCCGCTCAGCACGGTGCGTTCATAATGACTGCACTGGGGGGCACCTTGGCGGAGCCGACTATCTTTACTCATCAGTCACACGATGCGGAAGTTAAGCTCACCCTCGTTAATCAGAAAGTGAAAAAGGAGGCTTTGGCATACTTGGATGCTCGCGGAATTACCGGGGCTGCTTTGTTCCCGAGCATCGAGAGCTTCGCTCGGGAATGCTCGGCAAACAAGCCTATAGAGGTTGTTTAAGGGCTTAACTTTAGTAGCTGCTTTGCCTTGGCCAGCGGGCTTGCCTTCGTCTTCCTCGTCGTGTCGTACAGCGGTTCCATTTCTTGCTTCGTCTTCGCTGCGGTGCGCGATTAGGACTCGGTGATTATTTCGCGGCGCGAGCACCGTCCGTTTCGCCGTTTGCGTGTCGCCCGTTTCGCGGCCGCGCATCGCTGCTTCCTCTCGACGAGCGGCTTTCACACGTTGGCGTCGCCGAGGTCGATCTTTATCGAGCTGTGTATCAGGCGGTCGATCATGTCGCCGGTTTGCACCTCGCCGCCGAGCCTGTCGTGCCACTCGGCCGGGGTGTATTGGGTGCAGATCATCGTTGGCTTCGCCGCGTAGCGCCGCTCGGCGAGTCGGTGGCTGCGACCTTTCGATTGCTGAACTCGTGGCGTTGTGGACGAAATGGTCGTGTGCGCTATCGAGGGCTTTGCGAGCCCTGTTGCCTCTCTGTCGAGAAGAAGCCGGGTGCGCTCCCGGTGGAGCTTGTTTGCTGAGCTAACGACCATCGTGGTGCTGATGTCGCGGCTAGGCCTTTTGCCCGAAGAGAACGTGTTAGCATAGTACTAGCGCTATCGTTACTTGGCATCTAGGGTTGGAAGGTGCGGTAGATGGGAGAGGGGTAACATTGGGGAGTGAATCGATAAAGGCGACTATCACGCAACTGATTAACAGGGCAGGACGGAGTCCTTATCTTTTTGTCGGCTCTGGGTTTTCTCGCAGGTACATGGGCGCTGATAACTGGGAGGGGTTGCTCAGGCATCTTTGTTCGCGGTTGTCAAACGACGCTTTTCTCTTCGATGCGTATCTTGCTCGTTGCGAAGGCGATTCTTTGTATGGTGATTTGCCGGCCGTTGCCTCTATGCTAGACAGAGATTTGAGGATAGCTGTTCTCGAAGACGATCGTTTTGCCTCGTTTAGGGAAACTTACGCCGACGACATCCGCGCCCGCAAGTCTGTGCTGAAAATTATGGCGTCGGAGAGGCTCGGATCGTTTCGAGCGGAATCGTTGATATCTGAGCTTGATGTTTTGCGGGAGGTTGGTAGATGGCGCATTTCGGGCGTCATTACTACTAACTACGACAATCTGCTCGAATCTATTTTTCCTGAGTTTAAGGTGTTCGTTGGGCAAGATGACCTCATATTTCAGAGAATATTCGAGGTTGGTGAGATTTATAAAATACACGGTTCCATAAATAGTCCCGAGACGATGATTCTCGATGAATCAGACTATAAAATGCTTGCCGACACGCAAGACTATCTCGCTGCAAAGCTTCTGACTATATTCATGGAATATCCGATTATATTCATAGGCTATTCGCTTAGCGACCCTGATATACAAAGCATACTTAAATCAATAGCGCATTGCCTCGGGCCAAGACATTTACCGTTGCTTCGGGATAGGTTCGTGTTCGTCACGCGCGACGGGGAGGGGATTTCGACGCATTCCATTTCCTATCCCGGTATCGGCGAGATAAGCATGACGAAGGTTGCGGTTGGCGATTTCAGCATAGTGTACGAGGCGATCGGGCAATCCAGGCGCTCTTTCTCCCCGAAGGTGATTCGCGAGCTTCGGAAGAGTATCTATGAGATGGTTGACGGTGGCGGGGAGCCGAGTGGGTCGCTTGTTGTCGAGACTGGCTTTAGCGATTTGGAGCGAATACCCGAGGGAAAGTCGTTCCTGCTGGGTGTAGGGGTTGCGAACGGGACGGCCGGTCATGGGCATATGGTTAAGGCAGAACTCCTATATCGTGACGTCGTGTTCGATGACGAGCATGTTGCTCCGAAGCTCGCCGTCGAGGAGTATCTTCCTGATTTGCTTGGCACCAATTCAGGAGGTTTGCCTATGTACAAGTACCTGAGCGCTTACTCGGGGGAGCTTTTTGACCCAAGGATTTCTAGGGAAATTGAGAGAAAAAGGGATCTCGACGACTTCCTCAACAATAGTCTGCGAAGGGCCAAGTGTAATTATCATCTTGACGTTGAAGATTTAACCGTTCAAATGGTCGTTCAAAAAGAAGGGCCCAAGGATGCATATAAAAAGCTCGTTCTTCTAGAAGAGGATGAGGTCGATTTAGATGATCTGCTCGATTATCTGAGGTCGCTCATCAGCGTTGACCGCAAGATCATCAACGGCAATAGCGAGCTGAAGAGACTTATCAGGATTTATGATTTCCTGAAATATAAGAAGGCCTTCGACAAATTGGCTAATAGTGGGAATCCCACCTAGCGTCAATGAAGAAGACCTTGCTTATAACCTATACGCATCGGGATGTATAGTGCGAACACCACAAGCAGATGCGTCCCGAAGTATAGCATCTTCGGCTCAGAAGCGCTAGGGTATCGTCGGCTAATGGTTGGTTGGCAACAACCCATCAACCCAACCCATCAACCCGGCCGGGTTCTTCGGTTGGGTTCTTCTTGAAGATGCCCTCAACATCATTCCAGGCGGAGCGGAGCTCGCTGAGCATCTCTGTGTGCCGCTGCCTCGTGTGGGGCTTCCCTCGTCACGGTGTTGGAAACTCCAGGCTCCCTTTCCTGGAGGGGGATTGTCCGTCTCTTTTAGCATCAAAGCATGAACTGTAATAGTTGAAGAAATTTGCTAAAGGGGGTTTGGGCCGCTGGCCTTGGCGGTCATCCACTACCGAGTTCTACTGGCCGGCGTTGAAGAGTCCCAGGATGCTCTGGAAGGTATGCAGAAGCGCTGTCCCAAACATGGGACGGGCAGGCCCTGAGCAAATCTATGATTGGCAGAGCAATCGCATCAGGGGCGCAAGCGGGCAGCCAGCATCGTGGCCGCCGCTATGGCCCGCACGGTTCTTGACTGCTGGAAAGAGGGTTAGTGCCATGGCTCTATATAACCATGGCACTAACCCCGTTATGACCTTTTGAGGTAGGGCAATTGACTCCTTCGCCTGCTTTTCGGAAATGGTGCCGTCGCCCGATTGAGGGTTATACCTGCTTCTTCGTAAAGTCTGAATCACCGGATCCCAAGGACAAGGGGTTCAAAGACAAGAGATCGCCGGAAGGCGAAAGGCAAGGAAGAAGGAGTGAGGGTTATGAAGCACGAGCACTACATGGACATGAACCGTCTGAGCGACTGGAGCGTGGACCAGATCAACGAGCTGCTTGATGTTTGCCTGCTGCTGAAGGAGATGGAGGAGAAGGGCGTTCGTCTGCCGCTGCTGAAGAACGTCTCCCTTGCCATGATGTTCGACCAGCAGTCGACTCGTACCCGCGTGAGCTTCGAAACCGCTATGCAGCAGCTCGGCGGCCACGCAATGTTCCTCGATGGTAGCTCCCTGCACGCCGGATCTGGTCAGGAGGACATTGCCGAAACGGCGGCAATTATTTCCTCTATGGCCGACGCCATCATGATTCGTAGCCTTTCTCAGCGCGTTATCGACGAGGTTGTTGCCAACTCCACTGTGCCGGTTATCAGCGGCATGTCTTGTGCCGAGTTCCAGTCCGATGGCTTTGGTAGCCAGGAGCAGCATCATCCTACACAGGTCATCGCTGACCTCATCACGATGATCGAGCGCAAGCCCAAGGGCAAGAAGCTTTCCGATTGCACCTTCATGTGGCTGGGTGATGGAGCCGACGGTTTCGATTGCGTGTTCATGGATCATCTTTCGCTGTTCCCCCGCCTGGGTATTCGCGTGATTTGCGCCGGGCCGAAGAAGTTCTGGCCTTCCGATGAGATGCTGGCTAAGTGCCGTGCCCAAGCAGCAGAGGATGGTAACGGCGAGATTATCTGCACCGAGGATCCGTATAAGTACGCTCCCGAAACTGACTTCTTCTATACCGGTGTTGTGAACTATCACAAGTTCGGCGTTTCCGAGGAAGAGGCGTTCAAGGTCTTTTACCCGAAGTACCAGATCAACGAGGAGCTTATGGCGCATGCTCCGAAATCTGCCTGGGTTATGCATTATCTGCCCGGTAATCGCAATTGGGAGATGACCGACGCGGTGTGGGATGGACCGCAATCCGCCCTGCTGCCCCTGGGTGAGAATCGCCTCTATGCTCAGCGTGGCATTCTGGTATACATTTTGTGGCCGCTTCGCCGCAATACCAGCGAGTATCTGGAGAACTACTATCGCGGTAAGGTCGAGGATTTGATGACCCCGCGTATTCACAACTACGACTTCTAAGGTTTTGATTCCGCCCGGCTGACGCTGGTATGGAACCCGTCAGTCGAGCGCGACCCCGTCATGTTTTCGCAAAGGGCTGCATGGTCGGCAGCGACCATGCAGCCCTTCGTATTCATTGGAGGTACTGAAATGCGTCAAATCACCGAATCTGAATCGACCCCTAAGGCCGATGGTTTCTACATGCCGGCCGAGTTCGCTCCGCAAGATCGTGTTTTCATGGGTTGGCCGAACCGCCCCGATACGTTTGCATTCGGCGCCGTGCCTGCCCAGCGTACTTATGCCGGCATCGCGAACGCAATTTCCGAATTTACGCCTGTCGTGATGTGCTGCAACGAGGCGGATTACGACAACTGCAAGGCCGTCTTCAAGGATAACGAGCGGGTCACCGTCATGGAGATGAGCATCAATGATGCATGGTTCCGTGACACCGGTGCCACCTTCCTGGTTGACGGCAAGGGTGGCAAAGCTGCGACGGACTGGCACTTCAATGCATATGGCGGTTTGGTCGACGGTCTGTACTTCCCTTGGGACAAGGACGCCAAGATTGCACGCAAGATGGCGGATTACGTGGGCGTCCGCACCTATCGCCCCGACAAGGTGATTCTTGAGGGTGGTTCCATCACTGTCGACGGCGAGGGGACCCTCATCGTTACTGATTCCTGCCTGCTTTCTGCTGGCCGAACTGCTTCCGTTTTGGTGGCAGATGAACCCGACGCTGGCGATTGGCCGCTGTATCCGCGCAAGTGCGAACCCTTCAGCGAGGAACTGCGTGCGTACATGACGAAAGAGCTCGAAGAGTACCTGGGCGTCGAGAAGGTCATCTGGGTCAAGGAGGGCATTGACCCCGCCGTTACTAACGGACACATCGACGATTGCGCGACTTTTATTGCTCCGGGTGTTGTGGCCTGCATCTGGACCGACGATCCGGACTATCCGTTCTATCGTCAGTGCCATGAGATTTATGACACGCTGATCAATGCTGTAGACGCAAAGGGGCGCAAGCTGAAGGTGTATAAGCTTCCGATGCCCGAAAAGCCCTGTTTCATGTCCGATGAAGAGGCGAACTCCATCGACTTGGTAAACCCGCGTACCGCGCAGGACGAGCCGCAGATTGCTTCCTATATGAACTATCTGGTAACGAATCATGGCTGCATTGTGCCCCAATACGGTGATGCCAATGACGCGCTTGCTGTGGAAACCCTGCAGAAGATCTACGACGAAACTTGGGGCGAAGGGGTCTTCAAATGCGTAGGTGTTGATTCTCGTCAGGTTGTCTATGGCGGTGGCAACATCCACTGCATTACGCAGCAGGAGCCTTCTGCCTAGGGCGTAGCTAACCGTTCTCAAGCGAGTACCGGCGTGTAAAACCTAAGGTCCATTGCGCAAATGATTAGGTTGAGACAATCCGGAAATGGAAAGGGCGTAGGTTTCGATCAAGGTGAGCTGCGCCCTTCCCGGCATATTGCGAAGCGTTAAGGGATCTATGTGATGCGCGCTTTCGGGTACTCCGAGCGCGGGGTCAATAGCTCTCTTGAGCGTTTAGCGGAATCCAGACTCCGATAGATAAAGGAGGGCGTAGTCCATGAGCGATGTAGAGCAAATTAAAGCTGAACTCAGCGGGAACACGAACTTCGACGAGGATCACGAAGGGGAACTGTTCGAGCGTATCGCGGAAATTGAGGCTCAGGAACGTGCGGGCGAACTTATTCCGGGATTGGATAGAACCGACAACATTTTGATAGCTGCGATGTTCGTTGTGCTGGGCGTGTTGCCTGTTGCCTGGTATGCGGTCATGTATTTCTAAGGGGAGGTGCATTATGGCTGAAACAGATGTCAATAGCGAGGCTCAAAGCGAGTCCATGCCTGTTCTGAAAAGCGAGCGGCTTTATGGCTTCAAAGACTATACGGTAGTTATCACCGGTTTTGCGTGTGCTGCATGGTGCTTCATCACAGGCGGATCTCTGGCGCTATACGTAGATGTTCCGACGGCATTGGTCGGCTCTATTGCCGGAAACATCGTCGCCGTGCTGCTGATGTCTCTTGCGACGCAGGTGATTTCCGGTAAATACGGGGTTGACGCATACACTTCGGTAAGAGGCATCCTTGGCGGTAGGGGTACGAAGGTGTTCTTGATTCTGATGTCGATATTCGTCATCGCATGGTTGATTATCCTTTGCATGATGGTGGCAAAGGCTGTCGGCAATATCGTACTTGGCTTCACGGGAATGGACATCACTACAGGTGTTCCCGTGTTTATCCTCTCGGTGGTTGCTGGCGCGGTTTGCTGGATGGTTGCCTGGAAGGGTCCGGTGCTTCTAAAGAAGCTAAACAACTTCGTGGCTCCCATTTTCATCATCATTTTGATTTTCTTGTTTGCGGTGGTCAGCATGAACTATGGCTGGGATACCGTCCTGTCTGCTCAGCCGTTGGCTCCATTTGACGATCCATGGTTGAATTTCCTGGTGGTGTTTGAGTTGAGCATGGGTGCAGGCTTCTCCTGGTGGCCTAATATGGGTGGTGTGGCGAAGCTATGCAAGACTACGAAAGCGGCTTTTTGGCCAAACGTCATCGGCTTGGTTTTCGCTGCGACCTTGGGTACCGTAATGGGTGTTGCAGCGTCTCTGCTGGTGAATAGCTCCGATCCGACCGCGTGGATGATTCCGATGGGCGGGTTGGGTCTTGGAACTGCTGCTTTGGTGCTGGTGATCGGCGCCGACATTACCGCATGTTCCGTCATGCTGTACAACCTTGGAATCGGAATCAAGCAGGTGAAGACCTTCGTGAAGATTCCTTGGGGCAAGTGCACTGGCCTGATTACCGTCATCGCTTTTATAGGCATGATTTGGGCTGAACCGCTGTACAACAACTTCTATATTATTCTGGGCATTTCCAGTATGAGTTGCGCTCCTATTGCGATGATGCAGTTGGTTGACTACTATGCGTTCAGGAAAAAGCACATCTCCATTCGCGATGCGTACAACAATGGCAAGAGCTCCAAATATTACTTCTGGGGCGGCTTCAATTGGGTTGCGATCGGCGTTTTCGCTGCATCCATTGTGCTCTATCTGCTGATCTTCGACCCATTCCTGTGCATACCTCATGACTTCTTCAGGTATTGCAATGCAACGACGGCCGTATGCATCTTTAGCGCGCTTGCGTATTACGTTTTGGGAAAGTTATTACTGGTCAAGAAGGGCATTGGCGGATTCCCGAAGCCTGACGAGAAGTTTGGAGCCGAATCGGCTGGTAAAGAATAGTTTTTGGCAACTGTGGCGATTGGCTCGAATGTCATAGCTGCCGCGAATGCAAAGTATCGGGTAGGACTTCCTGGACCAGGCAGCGTCTTGCGTCCTTGGAACACGCCGTGAAGTATCGAAATAAATTGATTGCATCAACCGAGGAGGTAATTCTATGCCATATCAGAAAGGTAACGGGCCGAGCGTCGTCATCGCTCTCGGCGGCAACGCCCTCGGCAACA